>NZ_CATZLL010000014.1:0-189737 GCF_958415495.1 Ralstonia flaminis
GCATGAACCAGATGGTCATGTCGCTGATCCAGTAAGCACGCGCGGCCACCGCCGCAACCCGCTGGAAACCAAGCCAGCCCGCCACAAGCGGGTTGGCTTTTTTGTTGTTCAAGGTCTGTACAACCTTCTGCGCCTTTGAGCATGGGCTGACGACAATGGCGCCATCCCACCCAAACGGAACCATGAACGTGCAGGCATTGCCCACTTCCTCCCGCAACGTGCAGCCCGCGGCGCAGATCGTGCTCGATCCGTGCACGCTGGGCCGGCCGTATCACCTGCTCGACGATGTCCTGCACGAGGTGCAGCGGTGCATCGACCACTATTTCCACGAGCGCTTCAACCTGCGTCGTGGCACCAAGTTCACGGCAACACACATCGCCATCGGTGCATTTCGCCCACGCGATGCCGCCGGCTGGCACGCATATACGTCTGACAACGGGGCGATTGCGGTGCGCGCCACCCGCCACCTGATGCTTGCGCTGCTGGCATGCCATTACGACACACCGTTCGATGCGGCCGCGTCGGCTGATCCGGGGCCGGAATCGGGCACAGAACGCCGCTTTGCCGCGCAAATGCACGGTGCACTGCTGACCGCCTTCGCAACGGCCATTACCGGTGACCGGGCAGACGCGTTCTCTCCAACCACGGATGGGTCCCCCAGCGTGGGTGCGCGCGTTGTGCGCATCACGATCCAGGAGCCCGCGCGCAACCTTTCAGGCGATCTCGAATTCGCACTGGACGACGCTTGGCTGATCCGCCTGTTTGCGCGGCTTGACGCACAGCGCCCGCACGCAACGACGCCCGTTGCCGACGGCACGCCCGCTGGCGTGCGCATTCCGATGCAGCTCACCGTGCGCATGCTGACCAAAGACATGCCGTTGGACGACCTGCTCAAGCTGCGCAGCGGCGACGTGCTACCGGTACGCCTGCCCGAGACCGCTGAGGTGCTGGTGGGCGACGTCCGCCTCTATCGCGCCGCGCTTGCCGAGCAGCAAGGCGCTGTGTGCATCACCGCTTTCGAACCCGTGGAGTAACCCAAGACATGACCTCGCACAACGACATCGACCTGGCCGCCGCACTGGATGAATTTGACATCGGCGACGAATCGCAAACCGCCGTGGAGGCTGCGCCGCAACGCGACCCGATGCGCATGCTGCGCCGCATTCCGGTGCGCCTGACGCTGGAAGTCGGCTCTGCCACCGTACCGCTGGCGGACCTGCTCACGTTCGAGCCCGGCTCGACCGTGGAGCTCGACCGCCTTGCGGGCGAACCGCTCGTCATCAAGGTCAACGGCGCGCAGATCGGCACGGCAGAGGTTGTCGTGTCGGGCGAGCACTACGGCCTGCGGATCGTCGATCTGGACGATCTGAAATCTCTCGCCTCGTGAGCACCATGACGGCCGCCCTGCTGACTTGCCAACCTGCGCGCCAGCCCGTGCGCCGCCGCGCGATCGCGTGCGCGGGCGCAGCACTGGTGGCACTCGCCCTGCCAACGCTTGCGCAGGCCGATGCGCTGACGCTCGCAACGAGCGGCGCAAATGGCCAAGGCTTCACTGTCAAGACGCAGATCCTCGTGTTGATGACGCTGCTCGGGTTGTTGCCCGCGCTGCTGATGACGATGACGAGCTTCCTGCGCTATGTGATCGTGCTATCGCTGCTCAAGCAAGCGCTTGGGCTTCAGCAGGGCCTGCCGGCGCGCATCGTGACCGGCGTCGCACTGGTGCTGACCATGCTGACCATGCGCCCGGTGGGCGAAGAGATCTGGCAGAAGGCATTCGTTCCGTATGATCAGAACAAGATCAGCATGCAGGTGGCGCTGCAGACGGCAGAGCAACCGCTCTCGCGCTTCATGCTGGCGCAAACCAACAAGGCCACGCTCGCACAAATGGCCAAGCTATCCGGCACCGAACACATTGAAAAGCCCGAAGCGCAGCCGTTCCTGGTCAAGCTGTCCGCATTCGTGCTGAGCGAGTTGAAGACCGCGTTCCAGATCGGCGCCATGCTGTTCATTCCGTTCCTGGTCATCGACATCATCGTCGCCTCGGTCTTGATGGCAATGGGGATGATGATGCTGTCGCCGCTTGTGATTTCGCTACCGCTCAAGCTGCTGCTGTTCGTGCTGGTGGATGGCTGGTCGCTGACGGTCAATACACTCATCACCAGTGTGAGGGCGCTCTGATGCTGACACCCGATCTTGCCGCCAGCATGGCCATTGATGCATTGCGTCTGGTGCTGGTCATCATCCTGACGCTTATCACGCCGGGCCTGATTACCGGTGTGCTCGTCGCCCTATTCCAGGCGGCGACGCAGATCAACGAGCAAACCATGAGCTTCCTGCCACGCCTGGTGGTGACGCTGCTGGCGCTGGCGCTGGCCGGCCCGTGGGTCGCAGACCGCGTGATGCACTACACGGTCGAGATCTTCGGCCGTGCCGCGCAACTGGCAGGCTGACGGTGGAAATCGCCTTCGCCAAGCTCTTGCCGCTTGCGAGCGCGATCGTCTGGCCGTTCTGCCGGATCGCCGCCGCGCTCACTGCGGCCCCCATGCTGGGCGAGGCGGCCGTTCCCCTGCGCATCCGCGCGCTGATTGCGCTGGTGCTTGCGCTCGTGGTGCAGCCGGCCATGCCGGCAATGCCTGCAATTGATCCAATGTCGATGCAAGGCGTGGTCGCCATGGCCGAGCAGGTGCTGATTGGCGCGCTGCTCGGCTTTATGTTCCATCTCGTGCAGGCGGTGCTGCAGATGTTTGGCGCGGTGGTGTCGTCGCAGATGGGGCTGTCGATGGCTCAGATCAACGATCCGTTGAGCGGGCAGATGACCGACGTGGTGACGAGCATGATGTATGTCGTGTTCATCCTGCTGTTCTTCGCCGTGGATGGTCATCTGGTCATCACGCACGTACTCGCTCGCAGCTTTACCGTATGGCCGGTCGGCAGCTTTGCGTTTGACATGGAAGCGCTCAGGCGCCTGGCCTTTGCGGCGGGCTGGATGTTCTCAGCCGCCGTTGCGCTGATGCTGCCCGTGATGTTTGCCACGCTGGTGGTGCAAATCGGGCTGGGCCTGCTGAATCGCGCGGCCCCCTCACTCAACCTCTTCTCGCTCGGCTTTTCGGTGACGACGATGTTCGGCCTGCTGCTATTGACGCTGCTGCTGCCGTCGCTGCCGGACCACTACGGCCGGATGATCTCGCATGTGCTGGATCTGTACGACCAATTGGCCATGCCGGTGGTGCCAGCCAAGCGCATGTGACGAGCCCAGCGCTCGACCGTGCGCCACACGCCACAATAAGCCCCCAATCAGGGCGCTTGCGCCACATGTAGAAGGTGCCTGCCCCTCCGTTCAAGGTCTGTCCAACCTTCTTAAGGTTCCGTCATGACACGTCGACAATGGTGCCAACTCACCAGATGGGGCCATGAACGTGTCGGTATTCCTCTCCTTCTTCATCAAGGCGCAACCCGTCATGCCAGCCATGCCGTCGATGTCGCCCACGTTGGCTAAGGGGGCCTGATGAGCCAGCAGTCCAAAGGCGACAAGACCGAAAAAGCCACCCCGCAGAAGCTGCGCAAGGCCAAGAAAGAAGGCCAGGTGGCGCGCTCGCGCGACATTGGCACCGCAGTCGGCGTGCTGGTGGCGCTCAAGCTGATTGTCGTGCTCGCGCCTGGCTGGCTGATCGACCTGCGTCGGCTGTTCGCACTGTCGTTTGCCGATCTGTCGGCCGACGGCGCACTGGGCGATACCGCTTCCATGCTGTTTCCGGCCACGCTGCTGCTCATTGGCAAGATGCTCGCGCCGCTGGTGGCGGTGCCAGCGGCGGTGATCATCGCCTCGATAGTGCCGGGCGGCTGGGTAATGAGCAGCAAGAACTTCATGCCGAAGATGAGCCGCATGAACCCGATTGAGGGGATCAAGCGGCTCGTGTCAGGCAAGCATTACATCCAGTTCGGTACGACGATGGTGAAGGCGATGGCGTTGATCGCGACGCTGGTCATCGTCTGCCGCGTGAACCTGGTTGGCTTTGCCAAGCTGCAAGGCGCGCCGCTTGCCAACGCATTGGCCGGGGGTGCAGACCTGTTTCTGAATTCAGCGCTGGCGATGGCCGGCATGCTCGTGCTGTTCGCGCTGATTGACGTGCCCGTGCAGTGGATGATCTTCATGCGCGGCCAGCGCATGAGCAAGCGCGACATCAAGGACGAAATGAAACAGTCCGAAGGCAAGCCGGAAGTGAAGAGCCGGATCCGTCAGATCCAGCGCCAGCTTGCACGCCAGGGCATCCGAAAGACCGTGCCGACGGCCGATGTGGTGGTAATGAACCCAACCCATTACGCCGTGGCGCTGAAGTACGACGAATCCAGGGCGCACGCCCCCTACGTTGTTGCAAAGGGCATCGACGAGACGGCGCTCTTCATCCGCGACGTGGCGAAAGAACACGGCATTGAGGTGATTGAACTGCCGCCGCTGGCGCGTGCGGTGTACCACACCAGCCAGGTGAACCAGCAGATTCCGGCCGCGCTGTATCGCGCCGTCGCCCAAGTGCTGACCTACGTGCTGCAGATCAAGGCGTTCCGCCACGGCAAGCGCGGCCTGGAGCCGATGCTACCGAACCATTTCGATATTCCTGACCATTTGCAAAAGGCCCAATCCTGATGAACGCACTCGCCCCCTACCTGGGTATGCTCAAGCGGATGAAGTTCGGCGTGCCGCTTGCCGTGTTCGCCATCCTTGCGATGGTGATCCTGCCGCTGCCGCCGATCGCGCTGGACATGATGTTCACGTTCAACATCGTGCTGGCCATCGTCGTCGTGATGGTGGCCGTCACCGTCAAGCGGCCGCTGGACTTCTCGGCATTCCCGACCATCATCCTGGCCGCCACGCTGATGCGGTTGACACTGAACGTGGCCTCCACCCGCGTGGTGCTGCTCAACGGCCACACGGGCACGGCCGCGGCCGGTCAGGTGGTGGAGTCGTTCGGTAACGTGGTGATCGGCAACAACTTCGTGGTCGGCCTGGTGGTGTTCGTGATCCTGATGATCATCAACTTCGTCGTGGTGACCAAAGGTGGCGAGCGGATCTCGGAAGTGTCGGCACGCTTTACGCTTGATGCGCTACCCGGCAAGCAGATGGCCATCGATGCGGATCTGAACGCTGGCGTCATCACGCAGGAGCAGGCCCAGAAGCGCCGCAAGGACGTCACCTCCGAAGCCGACTTCTACGGCGCAATGGACGGTGCCTCGAAGTTTGTGCGTGGGGACGCCATCGCCGGCATTCTGGTGCTCGTCATCAACCTGATCGGCGGTCTGGTGATTGGCGTGATGATGCACGACCTGTCCACCGCCGACGCCTTCCGCCAATACGCACTGCTGACGATCGGTGACGGCCTGGTTGCGCAAATTCCTGCGCTGCTGCTGTCGGCCGCCGCTGCGGTGATCGTCACCCGAATCAACGACTCGCGCGATTTCGAACAACAAGTCGGCCAGCAGTTGTTGGCTTCGCCCGTTGTACTGTTCAGCGCCGCTGCCCTGATGGCTGCGCTGGGCCTGATTCCGGGCATGCCGACGCTGGTGTTCCTGGGCTTTGCGGCTGTGCTGGGCTATGTGGGCTGGAAAATGGCGCGGCGCCCCTCTCCGGCGGAAGAAGAAAGCGCCAGCGAAACCGCTCGCACGATGGAGGCCGCCCTGGCCGCCCCGCGTGAGGAAACGCTGGACTGGAGCAGCCTGCCGTACGTGGATGCGCTCTCGGTGTCGCTGGGTTACAAGCTCGTACAGCTCGTAGACCGTACACAAGGTGCGCCGCTCGTGCGCCGCCTGCAGGGCACGCGCCAGAGCCTGTCAGAATCGCTCGGCTTTCTGCTGCCACCCATTGGCGCGCGTGACGACATGAGCCTGCCGCCTGCCGGCTACGCCATCATGCTCAACGGCACCGCACTGGCCCAAGCGCAGGTGCAGCCCGGCAAGATGATGGCCATTCCGTCACCCACCGTGTACGGCGAGCTCGATGGCACGCCTGGCGTGGACCCGGCCTACGGCATGCCCGTGACCTGGATCGAACCCGAACAGAAGGCACATGCGCTCGGCCTCGGCTACCAAGTGGTCGATTGCGCCACGGTCATCGCCACGCACGCCAGCAAGCTGGTGCGCGAAGCCCTGCCCGAGCTGTTCAGCTACGACAACGTCACGGCCATCATCGAGCGTCTGACCACCATTGCACCAGTGTTGAGCGATGCCTTGGGCAAGGCGCTGACGCACAGCCAACTGCGCAAGGTCTTCCGAACGCTGCTGGCTGAGAACGTGTCGATCAAGGACATCGAGACTGTGGCCGCCACGCTGGTGGAGGCATCCGAGACCACCAAGGAACCGTTGCTGCTTGCTGCCGAGGTCCGCTGCGCGCTACGCCGCCAGATCGTGGCGGGGCTCAACGGCCAGCAAGCGGAGCTCAAGGGCTTCAGCCTGACGACCGAACTAGAGAACATCCTGTTGAGTGCGCTCAGCCGTTCGGAGCAATCCGGCGTGCGCGCCCCGATCGACAACTTCCCGGTCGAGCCGAATGTGCTCTCGCAACTGCAGACGCACATGCCCGCCGTGACCGAGCAGATGAAGCAGATGGGCCTGACCCCGCTGCTTCTGGTGATTCCGCGTATCCGGCCGATACTCGCGCGTTACGCCAAGCTGTTTGCACCAGGGCTGGCCGTGCTGTCGTACAACGAAATTCCGGAGAACAAGGAAGTCAGCGTCGTTGGCGCGCTGGGGTAAGACGCCGGTCTGGACCAGCATGCAAAAGGCCCGCTGCAGCAATGCCGCGGGCCTTTTTGCATGGGTGCGATGGACGCAGGTTCGCTATCGTGCGGGGCTGGGCTGGCTGAAGCGGATCGCATGCGCGCCAGCGTTAGGGCGTATGCACGACATCACTCCGGACCGTCGGATTGCCCGCATTCCTATGTTGCGGCGCCTCTCGGGAGTCGGTGAACTCACGCGCATTCAGTGTTTCAGCCGACGTACCAGCACGCTTCCGTTGTCGAACGCGGACCTGGTCGGCGTTGCCCTCGGAGAAAAGGACATGGCCGGCGCCACCCTTCTGGCGCCGTGATTTTCCGGTGGCCGGGTCGCCATATTCGAACCGGTTGTTCTCTGCACGCCAGATCGAGACGCCGACAACATCAGGGGTCTGCTCACCCCAGTTTTTGAGGGGCTGCGCTTCTCGTAGTGTTCGCGGCCTTCGCACGCCTCCTATTTCAGCCGTGCCAGTAGAGACCTGCAACAACAGCAGGCTCTACAACCACAGCCGATGCCCAGGAAAGCACCTGAAGGAAACGCAACACGAAAAAAAGGCCACCCTGGGTGGCCTGTTGGTATGGGAGCGCGGCGCCGTTGGCTGCACCGTACCCCGCCTCTTACATTGCTTACGCGCGGTTGTACTTGTCGATATCCAGCGCACCTTCCGCACGCGCCACGACCACGGCCGTCACCGTATCGCCCGTCACGTTGGCGGACGTGCAGCACATGTCGATCAGCCGGTCCACAGCAGCGATGACAGCGATCACCTCCAGAGGCAACCCAACCGCCGTCAGCACTAGGCTCATCACCACCAGGCCCGCGCCCGGAATGCCAGCCGCACCAATCGAGGCGAGCGTGGTCGTGACGACCACCATCACCATCTGCCCCATCGACAGCTCGATGCCATAGGCATTGCTGGCAAAAATCGCCACGGTGCCCAGGTAGCTCGCCAGACCGGCCATGTTGATGGTCGAGCCCAGCGGCAGCACGAAGCTTGCGATGCGGCCGTCGACACCCAGGCGCGTCTGGCAGGTCTCCATGTTGAGCGGAAGCGTAGCCGCGCTGCTTGCCGACGAGTACGCGAAGAGCTGCACCGGCAGCATCTTGCGCAGGAATGGCAACGGGTTGAGGCCAAACACGGCCAGCAACATGCTGCACATGACGAGCATCACCACCACCAGCACCGCATAGTTGACCGCCACAAGCGAGCCGAGATGGCCCAGCGCCGAGAAACCATGGTCAGCCGTCACATAGGCCATCAGCCCGAACACGCCAGCCGGCGCAAATTTGAGCACCATACCGATCAGCTTGAAGACGACGGCCGACAGGCTGTCGAAAAAGCCGTGCACGGGTTCACCGCGTTCGCCCGACAGGTTGATCGCCAGGCCGAAGAAGATAGCGAACACGATGGTCGGCAGCAGTGCCCCATCGGAAAACGATTTGAATGGATTGGAGGGAATGGCCGACAACAGCGCATCTTTCAGGCTGGTCGGCTCGACAAGCGCCGTGGCGTCCACCACAACGGGCAAATCAAAACCCCTGCCGATTTCGAACAGCCCTGCCGTGCTCATTGCGAGTACGGCCGTTGCAGACATCAGCAGCGCATAGATGGCGATCGATTTCCAGGCGATCCGGCGCATGGCGGCAAGATCGGACAACGAGGTAATGCCGTTGATGAGCGACACAAACACGACCGGGATCACGCACATGCGGATCAGCGACATGAACACGTCGCCCAACGGTTGCAGCATCTTGGCCGGCTCACCAATAAAGTGGCCCGCTGCGATACCAAGGATGAGCGCAAGAAGGATTTGCGTGCCGGCGCTCAAGCGCGGGCGGAACAAACGGGGGGAGTGCTTCATCGCCGATGTCTCCTTTCGGGAAGTGGATCTCCCCGTCAGAGTCACTGATTCACAAGCGACGCTGAACAATGTTCAACAGAATCTTGATGATCAACTGGCTGTTGACGATTCCGGCAACGCCGCACCCTGTGCTCAGGCCTTGAGTAAGGTTTCAACGCGTGCGCGGCTCAGGCCCGAGAGCGTTGCCGAGACGGCCGACAGCACGTTGTAGTCGCCGGTGCGCGAGAGTTCTGCCGTCACCGATTGGGCCGCATCGTTGGCCAGCGTTCTGGCTGCGCGCCCCGTTCCTTCCCGCACGCCCTTGGAAGCGACGTCGAGCTCCGCGCGCAGCGTCTGCTGCGCTTGACCGAGGCCTTCAAGCGCAAGCACAACCTCGCGCAATGCCACACGTTGCGATGCTCGGTCACCGGCCTTCCAGCGCCCAGGCTCCACAGCCTCCGGCGCCACATCAGCGCGCGCACGGCTTGGTCGACCACCCGGAAAGCGCTTGCCTGCGCCGCGCAGCATCATCTGGTCACGCACAACCGGCCAGCGGGATTCTGCAACCGTGAAGTCGACCTGCCCATCTGCCGCCAGCGTTACGCGGATACCATTGCTGGCCAGCGCACGGTCCAGTCGCCGCGCAAACGCAGCGGGCTCCAGCGTGTCGTCGCCAAACGTGAGCGAAGCTGTTTGCTTACCCAGCCCTGCGGGGTGAAACGTCAGCATCTCTGGGCTACCGCGGCGCCATTGCTCAACGTCAAGCCCGCGCAGGCGAAAGGTTCGTGTCGCGTCCCCCGCTGGACGCACAGCGAGTTGGGCGTCGAGCACGCCACCTGTTGCCGCCGCTCGCTCACGCCAAAGCGCATCGAACCTAGCAATCCTGGCCGCCGGATCGTCACCGGCGCGCGGCGCACCGCTCAGCGCGGCGCTCAACGATGCTTTCAGTCCATGCAAGTGCACGGCAGCCGCATCGGCAAAGGCCAACGCGCGCTGCACGCCGGTCACATCGGTATTCAGCTGGGCCTGGCTGGCCGTGAAATTGGCAGCCGCGCCAGGCAACAGGGGGGGGCCGATCAGCTTGCTTTTGGGGATCGGCAGCGTTTGCGCGCTGGCAGACAGCGCAGCCGATGCCTGGGCCGCCTGCGCCGCGTCCGCCCCGCGCCGTGCATGGCTGGATACCGTAGCATCGCTGCTACGTCCCAAATGCGCACGCTCGATGCCCTGTGTGCTCAGTCGCGTATCCATGGCGACGATCTCAGATGGCGTCGAACAGCGACAACTGCTTCATGCGGCCGTAAATCTGGTACGTACCCTTCATGGCTGCTATGTAGTTATTGAGTTGGTCGTAGGCCTCAGCAAAATCCAGCTCACCCACCAGTTGCGTCGCCTGCCCATTGGCAATGAGCTGCGCCGAATGGTTGTCGTCCATCAGTTGAAGCGTGTTCTGCGCACCACCCAGGCCAGCAATCTTCGCGGACAGCGCATCCACACCCTTGCTCGACGTGGCATCGAGGGCCGCCGTCACGATGTCCCGCAGCGCGGGGTCGTTCGGATCGACGTTCGCATCGCCAAGCGCATCGACTGCGGCTTCGAGCTTGTTCATGACCTCAGCCAATTGATCGACCGTCACGTTGGCGGTTTGCGTCACGCCATGTCCGATCACGACGCTCTGCGTCTCGGCGTTGCCCGCATACGTATATCGGCTGCCGGCGGGTGCACTCGGATCGTAGGCAATCGGGGCCGTGCCCGTGAGCGTGCCGGAGAACAGGTAGTTGCCATCGCTGTCCTTTGCGTTGGCGGCGTGCTTGAGGTTGTCGAGCAGCGTACGCAGCGGGCCCGCCATGGCGTTCAGGTCAGGCGCGCTGTGGCTGCCGTCGGCGGCGGCTGTCAACATGTCCTTGGCCGACATCATGGTGTCGAGCATGCCGTCCAGATGGGCTTCGTTCTTCTGCAGGCGCACTGTCAGCGTGTCAATGTTCTTGCGATATCGTGCCGTCAACGACGTGTCGCGCTCAAGCATCAGCAGCCGCACGGCGGCAATCGGGTCGTCAGACGCACGCTGCACACGCTGGCCTGACGTCATCTTGGACGTAAGGTCAGCGGCCTTGGAGCTCGACGCCCGCAAGGTGGAGAGCATCATGTTGCCGAGTTGCTGGTTGGTGATACGCATGGTGTTCTCCTTAGAAGCTCTTGATCGTCGCGTCAAACAACTCATTCGCGACAGAGATGACTTTCATGTTGGCCGAATACACCTGCATGTACTCAGCGATGTTGACGGCTTCCTCCTCCATGCTGACACCCGACACCGCAAGCCATGCCTCTTCCGACTGCTTGCGGACCTCACCCGCCATCGCCAGCATCGACTGGTTTTGCTGGGCTTGAGCGCCAAGCTTGCCGACAAGCATCGTGTACGCGTCGCCAAGCGAGGTTTCACCAAAGCCCGGCAGGTTGATCTTCTCGGAGCGCAGGCCGATCAACTTGAGCAGGTTGTCGTTGTTGCCAGGTGCGCTCGGGTCCGACGAGAAGCCAAGCTGGTCAGGTGTCATGTCATTGACCGTCAAACGGCCCGTGACCGGATCAAACGTGAACAGCGGTTGGCCCGGCTGGCCATCCATGCCGTAGCCGGCCTGCATCTGCGTGTTGAAGCGATCGGCAATCTCGCCCGCAAGCGAGCGCATCGCCTCCATTTGCGGCAGCAGCGTATCTTGTGCGAACGTGAACAGCCCACCCAGCGAACCGCCCACCTTGCTGCCGTCCAGCGCATGCTGCGTGCCGCCAAGCTCGTAGGTCAGACCAAACGTGCCATCTGCCAGCGTCTCGACACCCAGCTTGGCCACTTGCGACCCCGCCACGAGCGGCGCGCCACCCACGAGGTTCACGTCAATCGTGCCATCCGGCTGGCGCACCGTGCGAATCTCGGCCAGGGCGGCCAGTTGGTCGATCGCCTGGTCGCGCTGGTCGATCAGCTCGGACGGCGCACCACCCATCGCCTCGGCATCGGCAATGCGCCGGTTCAGGTCCGCAATGGATGCGCTCAGGCCGTTGATCTGATCTGCCGTGGCTGCGCTTTGCTGGCGCAGCGTGTCGAGCTGGCCGCGCATCATTTGCTGCAGATTGTTGAAGCTCGTGGCCAGCCCGCTCGCTGCCATCAACACCTGCTGGCGCAGCGCGGGGTTGGTGACGTCGGCGCTGGCCTCATCAAGCGCGCCGAAGAACCGGTCGAGTCCGGCCTTGACACTGCCGTCTTCCAGGCCCATCACCTCCTCAAGCTGGCGGAAATACGACTCTCCAACGCCATACTGGCCAGCCGGGCCATTCGATGCCCACTTCTGCTCAGTCTTGTAGTGATCGCCAAAGCGGATCAGCGAGCCCACGTCAACACCGCCACCAACGCGCGAGATCAGCATCACGCCCTGGCGCGTATAGCCAGGCGTCAGCAGGTTTGCGGTGTTGCGCGCCGACATGTTGAGCCCAGCCTGCGCTGCAAGCGTGCCGGACAGGCCGATTCGGGTGATGTTCATGATGTACGTGCTCCGTTATCCGTTGAATGCGCCCAAAGCGCGTTAGTCGTTCGTGCTCGCGGTCTCGCGCGGTAGCATCTGTGCGACCAGCGTGTCGGCAATGCCGAACGCCCGCTGATGCGCAATCGCATCAGCCACAACCCGGTTTGCGTAGTCGAGCATCGAATCGCTGGACTTGTCATCAAAGCCGTTGTCCGCCTTGAGCTGGTCAGTTGCCTTCTTCATCTCGTTGAGCATCTGGGCGATGAACATGCCCTCAAACTGCACGGCAGCGGCTTCAATTTTCTGGCGATCCGTGGCTTCGGCCGGGCGGATAGCGCTCGCATCGGCGCCTGTAGCGCTATTGGACGCGCGTGAAATCGGCATGAAATCGTGTGTCATTGCTTGGTTCCTCGTCAGATCACCACCAGCTCGCCCGTCAGCGCGCCGGCTTCGGACAGCGCCTGCAGAATCGCCATCAGGTCATCAGGAGTCGCGCCGGTGCGGTTGATCGTGTCGACAATCGCCTGCAAGCTTGCACCGGACTTCCACTGGAAGGCGTTGCCGCCGCGCTGCGAGACATCAATCTCGCTAACCGGCGCGGCAACCGTGGTGCCACGCGCAAATTCGTTCGGCTGGCTGACTGCCGTGCCTTCGGCAATCGTCACCTTCAGCGCCCCGTGCGAAACAACAGCGGGCTTGACAGTCACCCCTTGACTGATAACGACGGTGCCTGTGCGCGAGTTAAATACGATGCGCGGCGCCACCTCTGTTTGCCCAACCTTCAGTGCGCGCAGCTTGGCGACAAACGCAACGCGCTGACTCGGCCCCTGAGGCGCGGCCACGTCTACCGAGGTCGCATCTGCCGTGCTCGCCACTTCGCCACCGAGTGCCTGGTTGATGGCATCGACAATGCGTGACGCCGTCTGGAAATCCGGCCGCTTGAGGTTCAGGCGCACGCTGGGCGTTTCTGCAAAATCCGTCGCCACTTCGCGCTCGATCGTTGCTCCTTTCGGAATGCGGCCCGTGGTGGGCGTATTGATGGTGACGCTCGACCCGCTACGGCCCTGTGCATTTAGGCCTGGAATCACCAGGTTGCCCTGCGCCAGCGCATAGACATCGCCGTCAGCCGCGCGCAGCGGCGTCATCAGCAGCGTACCGCCGCGCAAGCTCTTGGCATCGCCCAGCGACGAGACGGTCACGTCAATCGTCTGACCGCGCCGATAGCCCGGCGGAAAGGTCGCACTCACCATGACAGCCGCCGCGTTGCGCGAGCGCAGGTTGACGTTCTCCGGCAGACGCGTGCCGAACTGCTTGAGCATATTCGCCAGCGACTGCGTGGTGTACTTGGCTTGCGTGCCGTCACCCGACCCAGCCAGCCCAACGACGATGCCATAGCCGACGAGCGCGTTTTCACGCACGCCCTCTACATCGACGAGAGCGCCGACCGTTTGTGCATGCACGTTGCGCACAGGACCGAAAACCGTTGCGGTCATCGCAATCAAACAGGCGGCGGCAACACTGGCGAGACGGGTCAGTTTCATAGCAAATCCTTTGAATAGGCTCAGAACGGCATCCACGGGCTGTTAAAGAAACGCGTCAGCCAGCCGGGTTGGTTGGCGTCGGCCAGCGAGCCGCGGCCCGCGTAGTGGATCCGCGCATTGGCCACACGCTGCGACGACACGCGGTTGTTTGCGTCAATATCGGCCGCGCGCACATAGCCCGACAGCCGCACGGTCTCTTCCCCCTGGTTCAGCACGAGGCGTTTTTCACCACGCACCTGCAGCAGGCCGTTGGGCAGCACACGCTGCACCACCACGGTGACGGAGCCACGCAGCATGTTCTGCTGCGAGCTTGAGCCCGTACCGTCAAAGCCGCGCTTGGCACCCAAAGTGGCATCCAACGGCAGCTCCACGCCAAAGACCGATGGTTTGCTCGCACTTACGCTGCTGTTCTTGCCGACTTGCGTGCCGCTCTTCTTGCTCGCCTGCGTGGTTTCGTCCAGCTCGACGGTAAGCACATCGCCGGAGCGGAATGCGCGTATATCGGAGGTGAGCGACCACGCTTGATCCGGCACCAGCACGCCACCCGCCGACCCACGGCGCACCTCGAATGCGGTGTCCGGCATGTCGTCCACTTCTGGCGAACGGTCGTAGTCGTGCAGTGGCCCCGTGGCGCAACCGGCCAGCACGGCCAGCGCAGCACATGCAGCGAGCAAGCGGGCGGCGTTCATCATCGTGCCGCCTGAGAGAGGTACTGCATCATGTTGTCCGCAGCGGACAACACCTTGGTGTTCATCTCATAGGTGCGCTGCGCAGCGATCATCTCGACCATTTCTTCCACAGCCGTCACGTTCGAGCCTTCCAGCGCGCCCTGCTTGAGCGTGCCCAACCCGTCGCGCCCCGGCTCGCCTTCGTTCGGTGGGCCACTGGCACTGGTTTCGGCGTACAGGTTGTCACCCAGTGCGAGCAGGCCGGCCGGGTTCAAGAAGTTGGCGAGCTGCAGCTGGCCGATCTCGGTCGGCGTCGTGTTTGCGCCAGTCGTGACTGACACAACACCGTTCTCGCCAATCGTCAGGCCCGTTACATCGGCGGGAATGTCGATCGATGGCACGATCGGCAGCCCCTGCCCATTGGTCAGACGCCCTTCCTGGTTGCGCCGGAGCTGGCCCGCACGGGTATAGCCCACCTCGCCGTTGGCCATTTCGACCTGCAGGAAGCCGTTACCAACGATGGCTACGTCGTGCGTCTGACCAGTCGTCTGCAGAGCACCGGAGGTGAACACCTTCTGCGTACCGACCAGCCGGGTACCGTTGCCCAGTTGCACGCCCGGTGCCGTCGCGTTGTCCGCAACTTGCGCGCCCGGTTGTTGCTCGGTGCGATAAAACAGATCTTCGAAGACCGCGCGATCGCGCTTGAAGCCGACAGTGTTGACGTTGGCCAGGTTGTTCGCGATTGTCTGCAGCTTCGATTCCTGCGCCTGAATGCCTGTTTTGCTGATCCACAATGCGGGATTCATAGTTGACCTTTAGCGTTGTGTGTTGATTGGGTCGCCTGCATCCGCTTAACCGCGGATCAACCGGTTACCGGCGTCGGCCATTTCGTCCGCCACCTTGTAGAGCTTCATCTGCATTTCAAACGAGCGCGTGAGCGACATGGTCTGCATCATTTCCTCGACCGCAGACACGTTGCTGCCTTCCAGATGCCCGCCCTTGACGGCGACGTTGGCGTCCGCCCCGTACTCGGTGCCGCTGCGCGACACGATCAGGCCCTGCGCGTTCTTCATCAGGTCTGCCGGCTCGGGGTTCACCAGCAGCAGGCGCCCGACGTCTTGCGTGCCCTGCTCACCGGTGGCAACGATGGAAATCGTGCCGTCCGTGCCGATCGTCAGGGTGTCGTGCTCAGGCAGCACGATGGGGCCACCGTCGCCCAGCACCGTGCGGCCGTTCAGCGTCAGAGATCCATCGCCTTCGAGCCGAAGCGAGCCGGTGCGCGTGTAAGCCACGCCGTCGTCGGTCTCCACCGCCAGATAACCGGCGCCGCTGATCGCCACGTCCAGCGCGCGGCCCGTCTCGTTAAGCTTGCCGGGCGTGTGGTCGACGTGCGTTGCCGTCAGCGCGGCGTGATGACGCGAGTCGTAGCCATAGCCCTGCGCTGCCTCACTGGTGACGGTCGCCAAATCGGCGCGAAAGCCCGCCGTCTGCGCGTTTGCCAGGTTGCTGGCCCGAACGTTGAGCGCGCGCAGCGAGTGGTCTGCGCCGGTCATCGCGGTATAGATAAATGCATCCATCGCGTTACAGCGCCTGCATCAGCGTGCGCATCATTTCGTTCTCGGTGGACAGCACCTTCGAGTTGGCCTGGTAGTTCTGCTGCGCGCCCATCAGGTTCACCAGTTCGGAGGTCATGTCGACGTTCGACTGCTCGACCGCGCCCACGGCCAGCTTGCCCGCCATGCCCACACCCGCTGTGCCAAGCAGCGGCTCACCCGTAGCACCGCTGGCCTGCCAGGCTGAACCATCCACCGGCACCAGGCCGTTTTCATTCTGGAACGTAGCGATGGCCAGTTGACCCGCCGATAGCTTCTTGCCGTTGCTGTACTGCACCTGGATCGAGCCGTCTTCGGCCAGCGACACGCCCGTCACCGTGCCGGACTTGTAGCCGTCCGCGCGGTTCTTCGCGGTGCTCTGGTCTCCGCCAAACATGGTCGTGCCGGTGTAGCTGATGGCGATCGACAACGGGGCCGCGCCAGTCGGCGTGCCCAGGTCCAGATCCACGGAGCCGATCGGCATGACCATCTTGCCCTCGGTGTCAAAGCTCAGGAATGTGGGCAGACCAACGTCTTCACCATCCATGGCGTAGTACACCTGCATATCGTTGCCGGCGCCCTTAACGAAGTACTGCGTCACGGTGTGCTCGCGGCCGAGCGAATCGGTCACGGTGGTGGCCGACATGCCGTTGTACGACTGCGGGTTGTCCTTATCGAATGGCGTGACGCTGGGCTCCTTCCAGTCGGCAGACATATTGCCGACGTACTCCAGTGAGCTGCTGGCCTCTGCGGGAATCCCGCCCGTGGGCACGGTCAGGTCGCCCAGCGCGCCGCTCTCGCCATAGCCCTGCACGCGACGAAGCATGAAGTCGATCACGTTGCCGTCTTTATCGACGTCGAACATGCCGGCGCGCGAATACACCATCGAGCCGTCGGTATCACGCGAGACAAAGAAGCCCTTGCCCGAGATGGCGGCGTCCATGCCGCGGCCGGTGGGCAGGAGGTTGCCGCTGATGCTCATCGACTGCGAGGTCGAGCCGATCGACACACCCGATGGCATGGCGTTGATGTAGCTCGACGCAAAGTTCGCACGGCCGGACTTGAAGCCAACCGTACCGCTGTTGGCGATGTTGTTGCTGATCTGATTGAGCTGGCCGTTGATTGCATTGATGCCAGCAAGTGCGATGTTGAAGCTCATGACAGGAACCTATTCAGAAAGGGGATGGGAAAGAGACCGTTTTCTCGCTCTTGCTCGTGGGCTTGTTCCTTCTTCTGCGGACGACCAAGGAAGCGGGTGATATCAGCGGTGTCAACGTCGCCAACACCGGCAACAGACAGGATCACGCGGCCGTCGGCGCCTAGGCGCACGCTCTGCAGTTCTCCGGTCAGTTCAACGTCGGGCTTTTCGCCGGTGTCGGCCGATACGCGCACCTTGTAGTCGCCGGGCGGCAGATCATGTTCAGCCGGGTCGATCTCGAAATCGACCGTGCCGGCCTCGCGCGGGCCCAGCGGGATCTTGTGCTCTGTGCCGTCAGGGCCAGTCAGAATGAGCTCCACATCGCTGGCCGACGAGTCCAGCGTAAAGCCGCCGCGCACGGTCTCGCCATCCAGCTCGACGGAATCGGCACGCACACGCACCAGCGAACCCACCTGCGAGCCAAGCGACACGACGAGCATGCTTTCCTGCATGGCGGCCGTCGCGGCGCTGATCTGAGCCAGCGTCTGCATGGCTTCCACCTGGCTCATCTGCGCAAACTGCGTGACGAACTGGCTGGCTTCCATCGGGGCGAGCGGATCCTGGTTCTGGATCTGCGCGATCAGCAGTGTGGTGAACATGTTCGACAGGCTGCCCGAATCTTTGTTGGCGCCCGGCAGCGATGCACCGTCACCCACGCCTGCGCCGTTGTTGGCTTGCGTGCCGTTGTTTTGGATATTCATCCTGGTCAGCCCTCGCCCATGCGCAGCAAGTCTTGCTGCATGCCCTTGAGGCGCGTGAGCACCTCGGCGTTGGTGGAGAAAGCGCGCGACGCGGCCATCATGTCGGTCATTTCCTCGACCGGGCTGACGTTCGAGTAGTACACCATGCCGTTTTCATCGGCCAGCGGGTGCCCAGGCTCGTGCCGCGTCGTGAGCGCGTCGTCGGTGGAAATGACATCGAGCACCTGCACGCGCGCACCACCGTTCTCAAATACCGATGCGAACACCGGCTTGCGGGCGCGGTACGCAGTGTCTTCCGTACCGGACGTGCCTGCGTTGGCGAGGTTGCTTGCGATCGTATTGAGCCGCACGGTCTGCGCGGTCATCGCCGAACCGGCGATCTGTGAAATGTCTTTGAAGCTCATCAGATATTCCCGGTGATCGCGGCCTTCAGGCCTTTGATCTTCATGTTGACGAAGGTCAGGCTCGCCTGGAAATCGGCCGTGTTCTGCGAGAACGCGGCTTGCTCGACGCCGAGCTCCACCGTGTTGCCGTCTTGCGAGGGCCGGCTCGGCACGCGGTACTTCGGGTCGCTACCGCCGAACTGCAACGCGGCCTCGAACCCATCGTTGGCGAGTGCCTGGTCCAGACTCGCGCGGAAATCGAGATCGCGCGCCTGATAACCGGGCGTCGACTCGTTGGCGAGGTTGGATGCGAGGAGCTTCGTGCGTTCCGCGCGCACTTTCAATGCCGCGGGGTGGACGCCGAGCGCGTTTTCCAAATTCAGTCCCATCTTGGCTGCTTGCCTCCGGAAGAAGCCGCACAGCGCTGGCGCTGGCGGCGGATTGGTCATCGGACAGACAGGAGGTTATGCGGATCGAAAATGCGCGGCGAAGAAGTTGTACAGACGTTGAACGGGGAATTGAGACGGGGGCAAACGAACCGTTTTGCATGGGACGGCGTGAGCACATCTTTCCTATAATCGGGCCACGTTCACAAACGGAAGCCCACATGCCCGTACCCTGTGTTTTGCGACAGATCGCACGAATGGCGACGGTAATGGCCCCAACAGCGGCCACGATGGTGGCTGTGTTCGCGCTATCGAGCCTGGCGGGGGCGGCGTCTGCACAGGCGCTGCCACTTGCTGGCGATCCAGCCGCCGCGCAGGTTGAGCAGGCGGCGCAGGAATGGATCGGGCGCTACGTTGAAGAACATCGGCTTACCGACGCAGACACCTCGGTGACGGTGGTGCCGCCGCGCCGGGCTGCCCCTGCGTGCGGCGAGGCTTACAACGTATCCCCTGCCGACACGAAGGTGCTCACACGAATGCGCTTTTCGGTGCGCTGCCCGGGCACGTCACGCGCGAGCGTTTATGTGGTGCATGCCCACATTAAGACGCCGGTAGTCGTCACAGCGTCCGCGCTGCTGGCCAATCAACCGCTCACGGCGGATGATGTGGCACTTGAAGTACGTGATCTGGCACTCACCCCCGATGCGCTGCTCGACCCAGCTGCCGTTGTCGGGCGAGCACCTCGGCGCGCGTTGAAAGCCGGCCAAGTCGTTCAGGCACGCATATTGAAAGGGGTGGTGGTGGTCCGCCGGGGGCAGGCAGTGCAGATCGTGGCGAATGCCGGCCCGATCGAAGTGACAAGCGCGGGCACCGCCATGCAGGACGGCGCCATCGATGACGTGATCCGCGTGAAGAACGTGAGCACGAGCAAGGTCATCACGGCGCGCATCACCGGCGCCGGCATCGTTGAGCCGGTCGGCACGGCAAAGTAGGGATTGCCCAGGAACGCTGCCGTTATCGGAAGAGCTTCCTCACCTGCTCCACAACCTGCACGAGCTTGTTCTCATAGGCCGGATCGGTTGCATAGCCGCCCCGTTTGAGCGCGCGTGCGAACTGGCGTGCGTCACTGCCCGCGTCGAGCGCATCGGCATAGCGCGGTGAATTTTTCAGCAGCGCCGCGTAATCGCGAAACGCGCCTGCGTACGTTGGATACGCGCGGAAATGCTCCACCACCTTGGTTGCAACGCCACCCAAGTATTCCGTGGTGGTGGACGCCGCCGATGCGCCCTTCCAGTTGCCCGTTGCCTTGATGCCGAACAGGTTGTGCGTGGTCTCGCCGCGCGCATTCGTCAGCGGCTTGGCCCCCCAACCTGATTCCAGCGCAGCGTGTGCGGCGATCAGCTCCGGCGCAGCGCCGAGCGTTTCACCCGCGCGCCGGGCGTGCGGCATGATCTTTGCCAAGAAAGCCTGTCGATCCGGGTCGACCGGCCCGGCCGTGGTCACGAATGCGGCAGACGTCAGCGCCTTGCCGTTGGTGGTGCGCTCGGCCTTTGCCGCCTCGTTGCGCATGCGCATGGCTTCGTGCCACTGCACGGCCTGCGACGACAGTTGCGAAGTACTCGTCCGCTCAAAGCCGTTGCGAATCGAACCGTTGATATCGCGGCTCAGTGAGGTGTACAACGACCCAAAGCTCGCGGCCGACGCACGCGAACGTGCGCCGGCAGCAAGCGAAGCCTGAGCGACTGACGGCGCCGGCGCAGCCGATGGCGTGGAAGGCGTTGACCGCAGCGCTATGTCACGCAGGGACATAGACATGGCGCTCTCCGTGCATGAGGCGTTGCATCGCTTCGTACTGTGCGGCTAGCAGCGCGCCATTGCGCGCTCCCAGCGCCTTGCAGCGGGCCGTCAGGGCATTCAGTTCATTGCAGCGCGCAATGAAGGACTTCCGCTGTGCCGTGTGCCGCTCCCCTGCCAACGCGCGTTCACCGAATGCTTGGACCGCGCCGGGCGCATTGCCCAGCAGTTCAACGCGATGACGACGACGTGCATCGATCGAATCTGCCTCAGCAGCAATCGTTTTGGCGAGCTGGCCAAGCAGCGCGGCGTCGAGCCGCAGCGCCGCGGCAAACTGGTCATCCAGCAGTTGCGCGAGCTTTCGGTAACCGACGCCATCAGCAACGATGTCGGCCACGAGTTGGCGAGGATTGCCTTTTACCGTCATTCATGTCCTCCGTGGTATCTCTGAATCACACCTGCGAGCTTTGCCGCATCGAAGCGGATCTCACCGGCCTGCAATGCCGCGCGGATCTCCGCAACGCGTGCGGCATCCACCTCCGGCGTGCGGTCGAGTGCGGCACGCGCCGCCTCGATCGCTTCCCGGTCGCGGGTCCTATCGGCGGCACCGATGGTCGGAACAGGCGCTTCCGTACGTTTCACCGCGTCGGCGCGCGAGGTGCTGTCCGGTTCATTGATTGCGGGCAGGCCCGCCGCATTTGCGATTCGCATGATTTCACCTTACGGCCACTCGGCCTTTAAAGATTCAATAGACACCTGAACCCTCAAGACGACCGATTTTCCGCACCCATTAAATTCTGTTCGTGTTCTCGCGCGGCTTCGATCCGCACGCCAATCTGTGCGGCCTCCGGATCCCCTCCCGATGCCGCGTTAACGCCCTCGACGAGGGGCACGACTTGCCCCGGCAGCCCAAACATCGCCTTGATCGCGTGAGCGCGTTGCGGCGTGAGCACCAGGAATTCGATCCGGCGGTTGGTCGCCGCACGGGGGTTGTCCACCAACGGTGCGCGATCGGCCATGCCGACCACCTGCAGCACTTGCGATGAAGTCATGCCCCCTTCAATCAGACCGCGCCGGGCCGCCATGGCGCGGTCTGTGGACAAATGCCAGTTCGACCGCGTGCTGAACCCCCGGCCCCGATATGGCACCGAATCGGTATGGCCAATCACCAGCAGCGGGTTACCGACCGCACCCATGAGTGCGCCCAGCTTAGTGAGCATCGGCCGGAACAGCGCTGATGGCGTTGCTCCACCGCTCACGAACACACCTTGTTCGTCGGTATCGTGCAGCATCACACGCAAGCCGAGCGGCGTAATGATCGCTTGCAGGTTGTCGCGCAGGCCAATGTCTTCGCCCACCTGGCGAACACGTTCTGCCAGCGCACGCAATGCTGCTTCCGTTTCGGCAGGCATCGTTGCAGGTGCTGCAGTGTCCGCGCTGTATGCGTCCTGGCCGCGCGGTGCCAACTCCTCCCGGGGAGTGACAGAAGGCGGCGCCGCGGGTGTGCCATCCAGCACACCAGAACTGCCCTCATAGGCAACACTGTCTGCCATCTCAATAAGCTTGAGGCTGGTCTCTTCCTCATTGCGTGCGCCCAGCACCCACAGCAACAGAAACAGACACATCAGCGCAAGACAGAAATCGGCAAACGCGACTTTCCAGGTACCGCCATGGTCATCATCGTGACCGCGCTTGGCCGCGCGCTTGATGATCAAGTCACCATGCTCCGCGCCCCGGCGCCCGCGTTTCGGTAGCGCCGTGTCCGTCTTCGCGCCAGCCTCGGTCAATGTCAGGTCAGGGTTCGAGCTCACGCGCGGACTCCGTCGAGGCTGCCGATCCAGCCCTCAAGCTGCAAGAAGCTCGGCTTGTCCGTCAGTTGCATAACGCGGCGCCCGGAATCGATAGCGAGCAACGCGGGCTTGCCGGCAGCAAACGCAATCAGCACAACCTTCACGCATTCGAGGTCGGACATCTCTGCCTTGACGACCTGCTTGATCAGGTTCGAGAGTGGGTCAAGCACGCCATAGCAGAAGAAAATGCCGATGAAGGTTCCGATCATCGCCGCGCCCACTTTTTCGGCAAGCTCACCGGCGCTGGCGCCTTCGTTGATGCTGTTCATTGCCATCACAATGCCAAGCACGGCCGCGACAATCCCGAACCCCGGCATCGCATCCGAAATCTTCTTCATGGAGCGCGACGGCTGTTCAAGATCTTCATGGATGGCAAGCAGTTCGTGCTCCATCACACTTTCAAGCTCGTGCGCGCTGATTTTTCCCATCGCCATCAGACGGAAGTTGTCGACGATGAAGGCCAGCAGCGGCGGGTCCTGAAGCACAAGCGGATAACGCTGGAACAGTGGGCTGTCTGCCGGTGCCTCGACGTGGCTGTCGAGCGCCTTCAGGTCGCGGCCCAGGTTGAGCAGCTCATACATCAGCAGCAGAAGCTGACGCTGAAATTCTTTGTTCGTTGCGCGCTTGCGGATCGTGACGACCTTGCGCAGCTGCGCCCCCATCTCAACCAGCACGTGACGGGGGTTGCCGAGCACCATTGCACCCGCCGCCGCACCAACAATGATCAGCAGCTCGACCGGCTGCCACAGCTTGTCGAAGTTGCCGCCCATGAACATGAAGCCGCCAAACACGCAGGCCATCACGACCAGAATGCCAAATATCTGTTGCATGATCTTTTCCTGTGTTGCCGCCGCGCGGTCACGACGGCGAGCGCCCTATCAATGCTGTCCAAGATGCTCTCGCATCTTCATCAGCGCCTTCTTGCTGATCTGGCACACACGTGCCGATGTCAGTCCGAGCACCGCACCGATCTCGGCCAGGCTCAGGTCAAACTCGTAGTACAGCTGAATCACGGTCTGCTCGCGCTCATCGAGCAGGCCCAATGCCTTCTCCAGAGACTGCCGCACCACGATCTGACGTTCAATGCCGTCGTCGGCGCCATGTACAGCACCGTCTTCCAGCATCGCGTCAAAGCTGACGAATTCCTGCGCGTTATCGTCGAGCAGGATTTGATCGAATGCATCGCCATCCACGCCCAGCGCTTCGCACAGCTCATCGCGAGTCGGATCACGACCCAGCTTGCGGCGCAGCGTGCGCTCCGCACTCCGCATGCGGTGTGCGCTCTGGCGTGTCGCGCGCGGGCGCCAATCCTGGCGGCGAAGCTCATCAAGAATTGCCCCACGCACGCGCACCAGCGCAAAGTGCTGAAATTCGTCGTCCGGCTCGCCATAGCGGCGCAGAGCTTCAAGCAGGCCCATCAGGCCCAACTGCTCAAGATCGTCCAGATCCATGCCGCCCGTTGCATGCGAGCTGAGCTTGCGCACCGTGCGCTTGACCAGTGGTGCGTAGTGGGCCATCCAGCGGGCCTCAGATGCAGGAGTCAGTGCCTGCGCTGCGCACTGGATGCTCTGGTATTCGGTGTGGGTCATCGCGCTCATCTGCTTCAGTCCATCATGGCCTTCGTTACCAGCACCTGCTCGAACGGCATGCGATTGGTCCGGCCATATGCAGCCGCGTATTCCTTGTCCAGAGCGGCCTCAAAGTCGTCCGGATGCATGCGCACCACTTCGTCCGGCGTGTGCTCGGCAAACGCGCGGAATGCCGTTGCGCGCAGGATCGGCAGTTGCTCGCGCACAGCCTTTTCCTGTTTTGCGTTAGCGGCAACAAACACCAGATCCATCACGAGATGGCGCGGGCGGGCACCAGGGCCATCATTGCGTAGCATCACGACCAGCTTCTCTAGCGACACATAACGCGCCTCGTCAGAGATTGCATTGCGCGCGGGCGCAGGAACCACCGGCGCGGCAGAAGCTGCGCTCGCTCCATTCATGCGGCTCATCGTGAATGCCGTGGCACCCGCTGTTGCCAGCACCACCGCGACCGCGATTGCGGCAATCATCAAGTTCTTCTTCATGTCGATTCCTTCTGCATGCGCGCCACATCGCGCGACGCTTGTTCAAATGCACCATCGCCGCCCGCCGATGCGAGCCCACGACCCGGCGCATGCTCCTGTCCGTGGTCGCGTGCATGGCGTTCGCGCCCGCCGGATGCATCCTGTTCTGCTTGGCCATGCCGGCTCGCCGACACCTGCACGGTCACGTCGGCGCCATTCCGCGCGCCGAGATCCTGGCGCAGGCTCTCGCCAATTGCCTGCAACTGACGGACAACCTCCTGATTGGTGGCCGACAGATGAACAGCCATGCCATGTGCTTCTTGCCGCAGCTCGATCCGCACCGATCCACTCATGTAGGGATCGAGCCGGATGACAGCGTGCCGCATGCCTTGGTGCGTTTGCACGCTCAGGCGCTCACCAAGCGCGTCAAGCAACTTCTGCTGCGCCTGTGTGGGCTCCGTGTTGCGAGCGACTTGCTGCGCCGGGTCCGCCGCCGATTCAGCCACCACCACGCCCAAGCGCAGGGAGCCTTCTGGCACCACCATCGTGGTGGCTGACGGGAACGGCACATCGTTTGTAAGGCGCGAAGTCGTGGCGGGCGATGCTCCAACCTGTGTCAATGCATCAACTCCCGCACCGCGCACACGCTCCGCTGGTGCAGCACTCAACTGGCGTTCGGCGGTAACGCGCTCTGCTACCTGCGTTCCCACACGGCCAGGCATGGCGGCTTCAACCGCAACGTGCTGTGCAAGCGCAACGCTCGGCGTGGCTGCCTGCGGCATGCGCAGTGCAACACCCAACTCCCCCGCACGCTGAGCTACGTCACCACTCTGTGCAGCTTCGGTTTCGCCGCGCGCTTCCAGCGCCTGCATCAAGTGCGACGGCACATGCGTGCCATCCTGCAAGGCCGGGGGCACGCTAACCGGCGCATCGGCTTCCACCACTTGCGCCAGCATCTGCGCGACCAACGCATCCAGCGAAGCGAATTCCGCTGTCCCCACATCGGCGGCAAGTTCGTCTGCAGGAACACCGTCAAAGGCAGCCATCTTCATATCGCCCAGTGTGAAACCCACGTTCGATGGCACCGGGGCAGTTGCTTGCCTCGTGTGCATCGCGGCGAGCGAGATGTCGCCGACGGCCAGCATCCCGAGCATCATCGCCCGCTCCGTTGCACGGCCGCGTAAGCTTCCCAACCCGCACGGTGCGTCCGGAGCCCGCCCATTGTCTCGATCAGCCGCTTGGATTCCGACGTGATCAGCGCAATAGCGGCCTGATGTGCCACCTTCAGCAACGCAAGCGATTCACGCTCGGATTTGCTCATGGCAATGTCACGCCCCATGGCGGCGGCGACGTCATGCACTTCGCGGTTCAGGCGTTCGATGGCATCAATATCGCGCTTCAAGGTCGCTTGACGCATACGCGACGCAAGCCTCAACAGATAGTCGGTCTGGTCCATGTCGTAGTTATCCAAATCGTTGGTCGACGCCTTCCCACGCTTGCCGCACCGTGCGGATCAGCTCGGAAACCTCATCGATCGTTGCCGGATCCAGCGCGATTCCCGCCTCGTTCAGCCGCCAAGAGCAGTATTCGTACAGCCGGGCAAGGTTCACCACCACGTCGCCGCCCGTATCAAAATCCAGCGCACTTGTCAGGCCATGCAGCATGCCGATGCACTTGTTCAGGCTGTGTCCCTTCGCCTCAAAGCGCTTGGCCTCAATGTGCGCACGCGCACGTGCCATCTCGTCAAGCAGACCGTCCATCAGCACGATCACGAGCCGCACGGGCGAGGCGCTCGCCACCTGCCCCGCGAGGTTCGCAGTCTGGTAGTCACCGTAGCCGTGTTGTGTCGTCATTTCTTTCCTCCGCCAATCTCGGGCAGGCTCTCGAGTAGACTCATCGTGAATTCCATCCGGCTCTGCAGCTCAGAGACTCGCGTGAACTGCGCCAAGTACCGGTTGTAGACCTGACTGTATTTCGCATCGAGCGAAAGCTCTTTCTTGTTCAATGATTTCTCAACGACCTCGCTGGAGTCCTGACGGCGCTTGAGATGGCCATCCACAGACGACGTCCAGGTCTTCAGGTAGTCGTCCATACGCTTTGCGATGCCGGTGTCACCGTCAGCAAACAGTGCGTCCAGACCTTTCGGGTTCTTTGCCAGCCCTGCCTCAAGCTTTTCCGTATCGAGCGACAGCTTGCCGTTGCGGTCTGCCGAGATGCCAAAATCCATCAGCCGCGCGTCGCCCACTGCGCCGCGCAAAAGGTCGTTCATGCGCTGCTGCAGGCCTCGCACGCCAGCGTCACCCACAAACGGCCCGGCCTCTGCGGGGTTGTCTGGGTTCGTCTTGGTCAGTTCGGCCAGCACGTTCATGACCTCGTTGTAGGCATCCACAAACGCCTGCACCGCCTCGGTCGTGCCGCTCTTGTCGAGCTCAACTTCCAGACGCAGTGGCGCATCACCGGGCACCATCGCTTGGGTAAAGGTGACAGAAACGCCTTCAATGCCGGTAAACGTGTTTGACGCCTGCTTGATCTCCTCGCCACTTTCACCGCCGAGCCGGAAGACGGCATCGCTGGCGGCGGCAAGCTCCTGCGGTCGCCCACTCAGCACAGCGGCAAGTGCGGGATCGTCGACGCCGCTCGTATCGAGCGTGATACCCCCAGCCTCACCCGTCTGGCCCGACGTAAGCACGAGCCTCTGCTCGCCGTTGATCGTGACGATCGACGCCGCGACCTTGCCGGCGTTGTCAGGTGACTGATTGATCGCACGCGCAAGCTCGGCGGGCGACACATTGCCGCTCGCATCGGCTTTGGCACCCGACAAGTCCACATCGAATGACGTGCCGTCATCCAATGCCACCTTCAGCGTGCCGGCGTCTTCGGCCTTGTAGGGCGGCACGCCCTGGTACGCAATCTGATGTGCGGAGGCAAGTCGTTCGACAAAGAACGAGTAGCTGCCGGGTTGTGCGCTTGCGCCCACCGTTGCGCTGCCCAGTGAGGGATTCGACAGCGTTGCCTTTTGCTTCACGATGCTGCTGGCCCCAGACAGGCTGAGCAGCGACGTCTGGAATGAACTCAGTGCATTGCGCAGCTTGCCCAAGGCGTCTTGCTGAGCTGCGTTGGTCGCCTTCTGGCTTTTCAGGCGCAGCAGCGCATTCTGCATATAGAGATCGGTGAACGCTTGCGCGTTGGTCGCGGGGTCTCCGATGTTGAACATGGCACTCCTCGTAGGTTGATCAGGATGGGGCGGAAGTGGCGCTCCCCTGTGCCAGCCGCTGACGCAGCCAAGCCTGGGAAGCCTGTTGGTCTTCACGTTTGCGCTCATTCGAGCGATGCACAGCGTCGAGCATGGCGATCTTCTTGCGCCGTACGACGTCAATACGTTCGTGATGCAACCGCGCTGCGCACAGCTCCCCACGCAGCGATGCAAGCGCAGCATCATGGTGTGCAAGCTCGCGCTCGTGCTGGTGGATCATGTCTGCCAACGCTGCGCGGTAGCGCGCACCATTCATGGCGTGCGCCGGATGCGCTGGTGCATTGGTGTCGGTGTTCTGCAGCAACGTTGCCATCTGTGCGAGGTGACGGCGGTAGCGCGCGCCTTCCGCATCTCGCGCGGCGACGTCTGCGCCGATCCGGTCAACCTCGCGCGCGCGCAGCGCGGCAAGCCGGGAAAGCCCGGCGACAGTACGCTCTGTATTCATACGACCAACTCCGCGAGTGTGTTAAGCGTTGCCTCACGCGACGACGATTCGTCTTGCGCCTGACACAGGAATGCCAGGATGGATTCGTGCATGGCGACCGCGTGGTCGGTCGCAGGGTCTGCGCCCTCGACATAGCCGCCCAGGGGGATCAGGTCGCGCACGCTGGCGTGGCGGGCCATCATGTCGCGCACCTTGCGTGCTGCGGCTTGCTGCTCGCGCGGTGCTACGAGTGACATGCAGCGGCTGACCGAGCGCAGCACGTCAATGGCGGGGTAATGCCCCTGCGATGCCAGATCGCGCGAGAGCATGATGTGACCGTCGAGGATCGCGCGGGCGGTGTCGACCACGGGGTCCTGCTCGTCATCGCCTTCGGCCAGCACGGTGTAGATGGCGCTCATACTGCCTTCGCCCTCACCGTTACCTGCGCTCTCTACCAGGCGCGGCAGCAGGCCGAACACCGATGGTGGATAGCCGCGCGTGGCGGGCGGCTCGCCCAATGCCAGCGCGAGTTCACGCTGCGCCATGGCGTAGCGCGTGAGCGAATCAACCAGCAGCAGGACGTTGTTGCCTGCGTCTCGAAAATGCGCGGCGATGGCGTGGCAGAGTTCAGTCGCCATCAGGCGCATCAGCGGGGATTCGTCTGCCGGCGCCACCACGACGATGGCCTTGGACAAACCCTCCGGCCCCAGCGCGTGTTCAACAAACTCACCCACCTCACGGCCGCGCTCGCCAATCAGGCCAACCACGACGACATCTGCCGCCGCCTGGCGCGTAATCATCCCAAGCAACACACTCTTGCCGACGCCGCTGCCCGCAAACAGGCCGACGCGCTGCCCACGGCCAAGTGTCAACATGCCGTCGATGGCGCGCACGCCAACATCCAGCGTGCCGGCAACGGGCCGTTTGCGTAGCGGGTTGATGCGAGGAGGCTCCAGGTTGAGCGAGGCCTCGCCCGTCAGCGGGCCGCGTCCGTCAATCGGTTCACCCAGGCCGTCGATGATGCGGCCACGCCAGGCCGGACCGATGGCAAGCGAACGCCCGCCGTCCTCAGCAAAGACGCGTGCGCCCGCGGCCAGGCCCTCAGCGGGCCGGAACGGCATCAGGTACGACACCCCCTGCCGAAAGCCGACCACCCGCGCGTCCAACCACGAGCCGGTCGTGGTTTCGATGCGCGCGTGCTGGCCAGTTTCAAACGCATAACCAGTGGCCTCCAGCAGCAAGCCGGAAACGGCAGACAACCGCCCCACCGGACGGGCGACGGGAACGTCAGCCAGGTTGACATGCCCGAGTGCGGTGTGACTCATGCGTGGTCTCCGGTTTGGTCCGCGGCAGGTGCTGCCTCGGCGGCATCGGCCAGCGCGAGCTGCGCGCTGACCCGTTCAATGCAGGCAGCCAGCCGTTGGCCGCAGCCCGCATCCATCTCCACATCGCCAGCCTTGACCCGGCACTCGCCGGGGGCAAGACGTTCGTCGGGCACGAGGTGCCAACCCTGCACGCGCTGCGGCGCGGCTGCGGAAATGCGCGCGTAGTCGTCCGGGTTGAGTCGCACTTCCGCCGACTCCGGCGCCTTGGGCAGCGTATCGAGTGCCTCGTCCACGAAGGCGAGAATCTGTTCGGGGCGTGCATCGAGCTCCGCGCGGATGACCTGGCGAGCAACGTCACCCACCAGTGTCGCCACCTCTGCGCGCACAGCGGCGCGATACGCCTGCTGCGCGCCGGCAAAGCCGGCGGCCAGTGCGTCGACGGGCGCTGCTAGCGCTTCGAAGCGCGCACGGGTGTCCTGTTGCGCGCGCTCGGCGCCTGTCTTTTTTCCGGCGGCAAAACCGTCGGCGTGTCCGGCGTCGTAGCCGGCCTGACGGGCCTCATCGAGCAGCGCCTCGGCCAATGGCTCATGCAGCGGTGCCGCCAGCAAGGCGACGTCGTCCGGTTGCGCCAGCGGGTCGATCCGCCCGTGTGCCGCGCGCACTTGCGCCAGCGGCGGGAATGCGTAGCGGCGATATGCCCTCATCGGATCACGTCCTCCGCGACGAGCTGCAGTTCAATATCGCCTTCGTCGGCCAGTTCCTTGACCTGCGCCATGATTTCGCGGCGTGCGGCCTCAACACGGCTGGCCGGCGCCGGGCCGGTACGACGCAGCATCTCTTCGAACGCCTGCACCGAGCGGCGCGGCATGGCGCGCATGAGCGCCTCACGCACTGCCGGATCGCTGCCCTTGAGCGCAACGCCCCACAGCTCCATGTCCACTTGTTCGAGGATGACGGCGATGGCTTCGTCGCTCTGCTGCCCAATCAGCGAGAAGTCGTAGATGCGGTCTTCCACCAGCGAGAAGAGCTCCGGATCGCGTGCACGTAGCAGTTCCACGAGTCGTGCGCGGTCGCCCGGCATGCGGTTGATGATCTCCGCCGCCTGACGCACGCCCTCCACCGCTGTGCTCTGCGTGCCGAGGTTGGCGATACAGCCATCGACCACGGCTTCGAGGTCGCGCAGCAGGTCATGGTCAATCTCTTTCAGGCGTGCGATATCCAGCAGCACCTGTTCGCGCTGCGCGTCCGGCAGCGCATCAATCACGGCGCTGGCCTGCTCAGGCGGCAGGAAGGCCAGGAACATCGCCTGCATACGTACGTGTTCATCGCGCAGGCGATCTGCCAGCCATTGCGGCTGCGCCCACTGCAGGCGGGCCATCTTCGGGCCGATCACATCGCCGTAGATCTTGTTGAGCACGCTGTTGGCCACCACGCCACCCAGCGCCAGATCCAGCGAGCGCTGCAGGAACGAGCGCGACGCGCCACGCACGCTGCTCTGCGCACGAAAGTCCGCAAAGAAACGTTCGATGGTCATTTGCACGGCGTCCACCTTCACGCCCTGCATGCGCGACATCACCATCGTGACACCCAGCAGTTCTTCACGTGACAGACAGCGCAGCACGCCGGCGGCGGCTTCCTCGCCCATGCTCAGCAAGATGATGGCTGCGCGCTCCACTGTGCTCAGGTTCGGTGCGGTGGGCGCCTCATGTGATGCGGGCAAGCTGCTGCCGGCGGCCACCATCGCGTTATTGGTCGTGGTCATGGTCTCGAATCCAAGGTTTGATGACTTCAGCAACACGGTCAGGGTCCTGGCCGGCCAGGTGCTTCAGGTGTTCGATCAGTACGTCGACATCGGAGCCAACCGGCGGCAGGTTGGCGTCGGCCAACAGCAGCGGCTGCGTGTCGTGCGGCAAGGCAGCGGCGTCTGCGGTGCCCGGCGCATCGAGTGCAGCCGGTGCAACGGCGGCCTGCGTGGCGTCCTGTTGCGGATCGCGGCCACCATTGGCCCAGGTGCGCAGCACCTTGAGTAGCGGGCGCAACACGAAGAAGAAGGCGAACAGCGAACCCAATACCCAGGCACCCCACGTGCCCATCGTCACGATGTTGTCGGGCTGCTTCCACCACGGCAGCGGTGTGTCGACCGGCGTACTGCGAAAATCGAGCGACGACACGACCAGCGCATCCTCACGGCCCTTGTCGATGCCGAGCCCGTTACGCAGGATCTGATCGACATGCGCGAGCTGTTCAGGCGACCACGTTTTTGCGCCACCCGGCGCGGCCGCGTTGTTCAACACAACGGCCACGTTGAGCTTCTTGACACGAGCCGGCGCACGCTTGATCTGCACAACATTGCGGTCGTACGCGTACTGACGGGTCTGTGCGTTCTTGGCCGAATGCGGGGCTTCGGGAGCGCTTGCCGCCGTCGGTGGCGCCGGACGGTTCGACAGCGAGCCCGGCACGCCAAGCGCGGCCTGACCGATGTCCTTCTCGTCGCGAATCGCTTCTTGCGTCACCTTTGGGGCTTCGCCGTACTGCTCGTGGGTTTCTTCCACGCGGTCGTGATCCACCTCCACCGCAACACTGGCGCGGAAGTTGCCGTCGCCCAGCGTCGATGCCAACAGCTCGCGGATATTGCGCAGCGTGTCTTCACGCACACGTGCGCCGATTTCGTTGTCCGCTGCGGTGTTGCCCAACGTGGTATCGATCTGCGCAGACAGATGACGGCCCGCCTGATCGACGACTGTCACACCCGCCGGGTCCAGGTTGGCCACGCTACCCGCCACCATCGCCACGATGGCCGCAATCTGCTCCTTCGAGAGCTGGCGCCCCTGCTTGAGCGTCAGCACCACTGACGCCGAACTCTTATCACCATCGGAAAGAATGAACGACGTCGATTTGGCGATCGACAGATGCACGCGCGCCGCAGACACCGGGTCGAGTGACATGATGCTCTGCGTGAGTTCGCCTTCCAGGCCGCGGCGGAAGCGCACGTCCTGCACGAACTGGCTCACGCCCAGCGGGTCGTTCTTATCTACCTGTTCGAGCCCTTCGGGCAGCTTGGCGACCACACCCTTGGCGGCCAGCAGCATGCGCACCGCACCAAGCTTCTGTTCGGGCACGAGCACCTGACCGCTATTGGGGTGAATGCGATACGGGATGTTCTCGGCGTCGAGCGTGGCCATCATGTCGGACGCGCTAATCGATTCCTGCGCGCCAAACAGCGGCTTGTACTGGGCATCGCGGTGGTGCATCACCATCATGGCCAGCGCCGTCAGGCAGATCGCAAGTACGACGATCGGGAGCACTTTGGCAAGTGCGGCGGAAGACGGCAGGCGAAAGCCACCGTCGGGCGCGAAACGCGCAGTGAGGGTCTTGAGCTGATCTAGCACCGTCGCGACCCCGTCAGATCTGCATCTTGATGATGTCGTCAAACGCGCTCATCAGCTTGTTGCGCGTCTGAACCATCATCGAGAACGACAGACTGGCTTGCTGGCTCGACAGCATCGCGCCGACGAGGTCGTCGCTGGCGCCCGTCTCCACGGCAGTCACGAGATCGTTGGCCTGGTGCTGCTGGTTGTCGGTGTTCAGCACCGCCTGCTTGAGCAGATCGGCAAAGCCGGCACCGCCCCCGGCGGTTGGCTCGTCGGCGCCGGCGATGTTAGCGCGCGTCGTCCGGATCGAGTCGAGCATGGCGCTCGCGAGGTCGATGGTCATGACGGTCCCCATGTCGGATTGGATATGGGACCGGATTTTGTGACGCCTTTTGACTTCGAACGAGAATGTTCAATGGAACATTGATGCCGCCGGCAGATGGGCCAGATCGGCATGCCAGCGCCGGATACGCCTTCAAGGAAAGTGCGCTGAGCGCAATAAAAAACGGCGTGACTTCAACAAGTCACGCCGCAAACAGGGAGGAGGAGAAAAACGGCAGGGACTGCTTAAACGCGCGAGGCGGCGCCATCCTTCGGATAGCTCGCATCACCATTCCACGACAAGTAGCCGTAGGTGTCAGCCTGGCGGTCGGCACCTTGGCTGTAGGGGTCGAAGCGGTCGCCGGCGCGCGACAGATAGCCATACGTATCGGCTTGGCGATCAGCGCCTTGCGTGTACGGATCGAACCGGCCAGCCTGCGTGGCAGCCGGTGCATCAAAGTTGGGCTGCTCCGCAGCGGCTGCCGGTTGGGCCGACAGCAGGGTTGCGGACGCCGACAGCGCAGCCACCAGGGCCAATGCAGCGCGGCGGGAAAAGAGGGAGGAGAGACGGGAGTTCATGATCGTTTCCTTGTTCGGTTGCGCTCGTTGTTGCGCTTGGAACCCAGAATAGATCGTTGCTCCCGACTGATAAATGCACCTTCCAGAAAAAGACTGTTCAAGCGGCGCTAACAATCTGCAACCGTGGACTTTCCTTGAGCTGCAGGCACGGATGGTCGGCAAACAGCGTGGCAACCCAGTCCACAAACACGCGCACCTTGGGCGACAGATGACGGTTGTGCGGATAGATGACCGACACCGGCAACGACTCCGAGACGTAGTCCGGCAGCACTTCCACCAGCGCGCCAGACATCAGGTGCTCGTACACCAGAAAGCGCGCTGTCTGCATCAGGCCCAGGCCGTGCAACCCGCATGCCACAGCGGATTCCGCGTCGTTGACTGACACCATGCCGCGCACCTTGTGAATCTGCTTCTGGCCATCGATGACAAAATCCCAATCCATGCGGCGCCCGTTGCGCGGCGAGAAGTAGTTCACCGCCGTGTGATCCTGCAGATCCTCCAGCGTGGTGGGCGTGCCATGCCGCGCGAGGTACTCCGGCGAGGCGCAGTTCACCATCGACAATTGGCCGACCCGGCGCGCCACCAGGCTGGAATCCTGCAACTCGCCCACACGCACGGCGCAATCCACGCCTTCCTGCACGAGGTCGACGGTGCGGTCGCTCATGCCGATCTCGAGCTGAAGATCGGGGTACGCGTCGTGAAAATCACGGATACGCGGCACCAGCAACCGTTTGCCAATCGAGCCGGGCACGTCGATGCGCAACGTGCCGCGCGCCCCCGATGCGCTCTGCGAGAACGCAGCTTCAGTTTCTTCCAGGTCTCCGAGCAGCCGCACGCAGCGCTCGTAATAAGCCGCACCATCGGCAGTGACATTCACGCGGCGCGTGGTCCGGTGGAGCAGACGCACGCCGAGATGCGCCTCAAGGCTTTGCACCAGGTTCGTCACCGTGGCACGAGGTAATTGAAGGCTGTCGGCAGCCTTGGTGAAACTGCTGGCTTCCACAACGCGCGTGAAAACCTGCATGGCCTGCAATCGATCCATCTGCGGCTCCTGAAGGTCGGACTCCACGGGGCGGGCGCACTGCCGGAATCAGAACGGCAATGCGCTGGGCTGGACCTGTGGAATCTGAAAGGGGTGCACCCGGTTGGCTCGATCGATAAACATTGCTGCGCGCAGGGATTTTGCAGCGCAATAAGATCGGCCTCGAGCAATGCCACTTTGTAGCACAACCATGGATTTTGATTGTTCGGCTGTGACTAATAGTGATGTCCGATTATAGGCATTTATCCGCGATCGTCTAATCACCATCATTCAGCCCATCGACATCCGGGTTATCCATAAAGGTAAGCCCCGCCTGACATCATGGGTTCTTCTCCACCGCGTCTGATTGTTTCGGATCGCTCGCTCGCCACCTCACCGGCTTCGGTCGATGTTCACGCGAAGCAATCGCTCTGCGCCAACGGCGCCACAAATGTTGCAGGCAATCACCATTTGCGCAGTGCAACATGCACGTTGCCTGAGCAACGAGCGTTGACCGAAAAACCCGCCACAGTGGATGTGCTGTCACGCGAGGTGCGGGCGGAGGATTATTGGACGCAGGGTTACGCCAACCGTATCCGGCTACGCGTGTTTCACCCCGAATTTCACCCTGACGAAGCTGCGCCGCTGCGCCAACCGGCCGTGCTCTACCTGCATGGCGGTGGCTTCGTGAATGGCTCGATTGACGATGCGGACGCCCCGGCGCGCCACTTGGCGACCACGCTGCCCGCGGTGGTGGTAACGGTCGGCTATTCGCTGGCACCGGCGGCGCCCTTCCCTGCCGCGCCCGAAGACGTATACGCCGCGCTGTGCTGCATGGCTGAGCATGCCGCTGCGTGGGGCATCGATCGCCGCCGCATGGCCGTGGCCGGGCACGATGCGGGCGGCAACCTGTCGGCCGCGTTGACGATGATCGCGCGTGACCGCGGTGGCCCCAACCTGCGTGCGCAGGTGCTGATCGCCCCCATGCTGGACCCGACCATGGCCCGCGTGCGCCCGGACCACCTCGCCAACGCTGACGCCAACGGTAAAAACGCGGCCGAAGTCTGCGCGGATTGCTATCGCCAGTACCTGCCCCGCCCGACCGAACGTGTGCACCCGTATGCTGCGCCGGTGGAGTCGCGCCGGCTGCAGGGTCTGCCGCCGGCCCTGTTGCTGACTGCCCCGCAAGACTTGCTGCGCACGGAAGCCGAGCGCTACGCCGGTGCCCTCATCGAAGCAGGCGTGGTCACGCAGGTCGTGCGCGTGAACGAGGCGTGTCATGACTCGATCGCCATGAGTGCGGTCGCGCAAGACGAGATGACGTGTTTCCTGCGCTGGCACCTTGGCATGACGCGTCAGGCTGCGGTGCGCGCCAAGCGCCGCGTACGTGCGGACGGCAAGAACAGCACAGACCGCACCCCGCCTGACCCGACCGGCCCGACCAGCAACAGGCCTGGCTGAACCCACAACAACAAGAAATGGAGTGCAAGGCCGCGCGCGTGTTTCTACGCTGCGGCCCGTTGTGCTCCAAGTGCTTTCCCGAGCCATTCAGAGTCACTTCTCTTTGCTTACCCAACGAAATCGAGAGACATCATGAGCCTGTCCAAACGCACCATCGCCATTTCGGTCGCCGCTGTCCTCGGTGTTGCAGCCGTGGGCACCTACGGTCTTGTTTCCAGTGCCGGCGCATCGCAGCAGCCGGCCGCACCTGCCGCCACGCCAGTGGATGTGGCACCCGTCGTCGCGCGCAACGTGGCGGAGTGGGATGAGTTTTCCGGCCGCATCGAAGCCGTTGAACGCGTCGAAGTCCGCCCGCTGGTAAGCGGCACCGTCACGGCGGTCCACTTCAAGGACGGCAGCATCGTCAAGAAGGGCGACCCGCTGTTCACCATCGACCCACGCCCGTACGCAGCGGAGGTGGCGCGCACGCAAGCCGCGTTGACCGCCGCCAAGTCGCGCGTGGCCTACACCACGTCGGAACTCGATCGTGCGCAAAAGCTGGTGGCCGACAACGCCATCGCCCGCCGCGAGTTCGAAGAGAAGGAAAACGCGGCACGTGAGGCGCAAGCCAACCAATTGGGCGCGGCAGCCGCACTGGATGCTGCCAAGCTGAATCTGGAGTACACGCGCATCGTGGCGCCGGTCTCGGGCCGCGTGTCGCGCGCGGAAATCACCGTCGGCAACATCGTTGCAGCCGGGCCCAGCGCGCCAGTGCTGACGACGCTGGTGTCCGTCTCGCCGATGTACGTGGCGTTTGATGCTGACGAGCAGAGCTACCTGCGCTATTCGGCCAAGGCGGCCCAGGGCGCGAAGACGCCGGTCTATATCGGCCTGGCCAATGAAGACGGCTACACGCGCGAAGGCGCTATCCAGTCTGTCGACAACCGGCTGGATGTGCGCTCGGGAACGATCCGCGTGCGCGCCACGCTGGACAACGCCGACGGCCGCCTCACGCCGGGCCTGTACGCCCGCGTGCGCATGAGCACCGGCGCGCCGCACGACGCCATCCTCATCAGCGACAAGGCCATCGGTACGGACCAGGACAAGAAGTTCGTGCTGGTGGTGGATGCCGCCAACAAGACCAGCTACCGCGCTGTCACAGTGGGTGCGTCCATTGATGGCTTGCGCGTGGTGAAGACCGGGCTGAAGGCGGGGGATCGGATCGTCGTCAACGGTATCCAGCGCGTGCGCCCGGGCGACGCCGTGGCACCCAACGTCGTGACCATGGATAGCCTGGTCACCAAGCGTGTGGTGCTGCCAGGTGCGCAACCCGAAGCGCCTGCCGAAGCCAAAGCCGATACCCCCGCAGCACCTGCCGCCAAGGCTGAAGCCAAGGCCGCGAATGCAAAGACCGCAGCCACCGCGCAACGCCTGCCTGCTGACCGCGCCTGATTGCGTCTGAACCTCATCGCACACATACCGAACTTCGGCCATGAACTTCTCTAAATTCTTCGTGGACCGCCCGATCTTTGCGGGCGTGCTCTCCACGCTGATCCTGTTGATCGGGATCATCTCGATCTGGCGATTGCCGATCTCGGAATACCCCGAGGTCGTGCCGCCTTCGGTGGTGGTGCGCGCGCAGTTTCCGGGCGCCAACCCGAAGGTGATTGCCGAAACCGTGGCCTCGCCGCTCGAAGAGCAGATCAACGGCGTCGAGAACATGCTGTACATGCAGTCGCAAGCCAACAGCGACGGCAACATGACGACGACCGTCACCTTCAAGCTGGGCACGGACCCAGACAAGGCACAGCAGCTCGTGCAGAACCGCGTGTCGCAAGCGCTGCCGCGCCTGCCCGACGTGGTGCAGCGCCTGGGCGTGACCACCATCAAGAGCAGCCCCGACCTGACGATGGTGGTCCACTTGCTCTCGCCCAATGACCGCTACGACATGACGTACCTGCGCAACTACGCGGTGCTCAACGTCAAGGACCGCCTTGCACGTATCAGCGGCGTGGGCCAGGTGCAACTGTTCGGCTCGGGTGACTACTCGATGCGCGTGTGGCTCGACCCGAACAAGGTGGCGGAGCGTGGCCTCACGGCCAACGAAGTCGTGCGCGCCATCCGTGACCAGAACGTGCAGGTGGCTGCCGGCGTGATCGGCGGCTCGCCCTCGGTGCCGGGCACGGACCTGCAACTGTCCGTCAACGCACAGGGCCGCCTGAAGACCGAGCAGGAATTCGGCGACATCATCCTCAAGAGCTCGCCCAACGGCGCCGTGACGTATCTGCGTGACGTGGCCCGCATCGAGCTGGCCGCGTCGGAATACGGCCTGCGCTCGCTGCTGGACAACAAGCAGGCTGTGGCCATTCCGATCTTCCAGGCGCCGGGTTCCAACGCGCTGCAGATTTCGGATGACGTGCGCAAGACGATGGAGGAACTGAAGCAGGACTTTCCTGAAGGCGTCGACTACCGCATCGTTTATGACCCGACGCAGTTCGTCCGATCGAGTATCGAAGCCGTCACGCACACGCTGCTGGAAGCGGTGGCGCTTGTTGTGCTCGTGGTGATCCTGTTCCTGCAGACGTGGCGTGCGTCGATCATTCCGCTGCTGGCCGTGCCGGTGTCCATCATCGGTACGTTTGGCCTGATGCTGATGTTCGGCTTCTCGATCAATGCGCTATCCCTCTTCGGCCTGGTGCTGGCGATCGGGATTGTGGTGGACGATGCCATCGTGGTGGTGGAAAACGTCGAGCGGAACATCGCCGAAGGGTTATCACCACGCGAGGCCACGTACAAGGCCATGCGTGAAGTGAGCGGCCCGATCATCGCCATTGCCCTGACGCTGATTGCCGTGTTCGTGCCGCTGGCCTTCATGACGGGCCTGACAGGTCAGTTCTACAAGCAGTTTGCGCTGACGATTGCGATCTCGACCGTGATCTCGGCGTTCAACTCGCTCACGCTGTCGCCGGCATTGGCTGCGCTGCTGCTCAAGGGCCATGACGCGCCGAAGGATTGGCTGGCGCGTGCGATGGACAAGGGGCTGGGCTGGATCTTCCGCCCGTTCAACCGTGTGTTTGGTGCCGCGTCGGAGTCGTACGGCCGTAGCACCTCGCGCGTGATCGGCCGCAAGGCCGTGATGCTCGGCATCTACCTGGCGCTGATCGGCTTGACTGCCGTGCTGTTCAACAAGGTACCGGGCGGCTTCGTGCCGATGCAGGACAAGCAGTACCTGGTGAGCTTCGCACAACTGCCGGACGGCGCCTCGCTGGACCGCACGGAAGACGTAATCCGCCGCATGTCGGACATCGCCCTGAAGCACCCTGGCGTGGAAAGCGCCGTGGCCTTCCCGGGCCTGTCGATCAACGGCTTCACCAACAGCCCGAGCGCCGGCATTGTGTTTGTCACGCTCAAGCCATTTGACCAGCGCAAGAGCGCCGATCTGTCGGGCGGTGCGATTGCGGGCCAGTTGAACCAGCAGTACGGCGCCATCAAGGACGCGTTTATCGCGGTATTCCCGCCGCCACCGGTGCAGGGTCTCGGCACGGTGGGTGGCTTCAAGCTGCAGCTGGAAGATCGTGGCTCGGTCGGCTACGAGCAGCTCTTTGCCGCCACGCAGGCCTTCATGGCGAAGGCCCGTAAGACACCGGAACTCGGCCCGTCGTTCTCGAGCTACCAGATCAACGTGCCGCAGTTGAATGCCGACCTGGACCGCGTGAAGGCCAAACAGCTTGGCGTGCCCGTGACGGACGTATTCGACACCATGCAGGTCTACCTGGGCTCGCTGTATGTGAACGACTTCAACCGCTTCGGCCGCACGTATCAGGTGAAGGTGCAGGCAGACGCGCCGTTCCGCGCCCATGCTGAAGACATCCTGCAGCTGAAGACGCGCAATGCTGCTGGCGACATGGTGCCGCTGTCTTCTCTGCTGCGCGTGTCGCAAGGCTTCGGCCCGGACATGGTGGTGCGCTATAACGGCTACACCGCTGCCGATATCAACGGTGGTCCGGCGCCGGGCTTCTCCTCGGGCCAGGCACAGGCGGCTGTGGAGCGCATTGCGCACGAAACGCTGCCCAAGGGCGTGCGCTTCGAGTGGACGGACCTGACGTATCAGCAGATCCTGGCTGGCAACTCCGCCGTGTGGATCTTCCCGATCTGCGTGCTGCTGGTGTTCCTGGTGCTGGCGGCGCAGTACGAAAGCCTGACACTGCCGCTGGCCGTGATCCTGATCGTGCCGATGAGCCTGTTTGCCGCCATGCTGGGCGTGTGGCTCTCGCATGGAGACAACAACATCTTCACGCAGATCGGCTTGGTGGTGCTGGTGGGGCTAGCGTGCAAGAACGCGATCCTGATCGTGGAGTTTGCGCGCGAGCTTGAGCTGCAAGGACGCTCCATCGTGGAAGCCGCCATCGAGGCTTGCCGCCTGCGTCTGCGCCCCATCCTGATGACGTCGATCGCTTTCATCATGGGTGTGGTGCCCCTGGTGGTGTCGACCGGCGCCGGTGCGGAAATGCGTCATGCCATGGGCGTGGCCGTGTTCGCGGGGATGCTGGGGGTGACGCTGTTCGGCCTGTTCCTCACGCCGGTGTTCTATGTGCTGCTACGCACGCTGGCAACACGCCGCGCCCAGCGCTCGGAAGACGCACCGGATCGCGATCTGGACCTGGATGGCAACGCCATGCCGCTGCCGTCGGGTCAACACTAATCAAGACATCGCTATGAACGCGTTTAAACAACACACAGGTCAGGCCACGCGGCTTGGCCGCTGGACCCCGCTGGCACTGGCTGCCGCGCTGTTCCTCGCGGCCTGCTCGCTGGCGCCGACCTACGAGAAGCCGGACGTAGGCACACCCACGGCTTTCAAGGAAGCGTCAGCAACCGCAGATGCCTCGCTGGCCGCCGGCGAACAAGGCAAGTGGAAGACCGCCGAGCCCTCCCTGCCCGCCGACGGCGCGTGGTGGAAGATCTTCAACGATCCGACGCTCGACAAGCTCGAAGCACAGGCGGCCGAGGCCAGCCCCACGCTGGCCGCCGCCGCCGCACGCGTGAACCAGGCGCGCGCCTTTGTGCAGGCCAATCGTGCATCGCTGTTCCCAGAACTGGATGCGGGCTTTGGCCCGACGCGCCAGCGGGCTTCCGCAGCATCAGCGGGCTTGCCCGTGGGCGCACCCGTGCAGCCGCAAACGTACTGGCGTGCACAGGCCACCGTGGCGTATGAGGTCGACCTGTTCGGCCGCGTACGCAACAACATCGATGCAGCCGGCGCCGACGCCGAGCGGGTGGAAGCGCTGTACCGCGCGGCCCGCCTGTCACTGCAGGCCGACGTGGCGCAAACGTACTTCAGCCTGCGCACGCTTGATGCGGAAGAAGCCCTACTGGCCCGCACGCTGGTCGGCCGCGAAGAAGCACTCAAGCTCGTGCAGCGCCGCTTCAAGACCGGTGACATTGGCGAGCTAGACGTCGCCCGCGCCGATGCCGAGTTGGCCACCGCGCGCTCCGATCGCATTGGCGTGCAGCGTCGTCGCGCGGTCCTGGAGCACGCACTGGCAACGCTGCTGGGCAAGGCACCCGCCGATTTCTCGATGGGAGCCGACCCGCTACAGGCCGCCAACGTGCGCGTGCCGGCAGGCCTGCCCTCTGCCCTGCTGGAGCGTCGCCCTGACGTGGCCGCAGCCGAGCGCTCGATGGCTGCCGCCAACGCGCGCATCGGGGTGGCGCGTGCGGCGTTCTTCCCGCAACTGCAACTTACGGGCGGCTTCGGCTACGAGTCGCACGACATCGGTGACCTGCTCAAGTGGGGCAGCCGCACGTGGATTCTCGGGCCGCTGGTCGGCACCGCACTGTCGCTGCCGATCTTTGACGGTGGTGCACGCAGCGCCGGTGTGAAGCAGGCGCGTGCAGCGTACGAAGAGAACGTCGCCAACTACCGTGAAAGCGTGCTCGTCGCTTTCCGCGAGGTGGAAGACAACCTTTCTGACCTGCGCCTGCTGGCCGATCAATCCAAAGCCCAGGACGATGCCGTGCGCGCTTCCACGCGCGCTGCGCAACTCTCGCGCACGCGCTACAACGCGGGCTCGGTCAACTATCTGGATGTGATTGATGCGGAGCGCAACATGCTGTCTGCTGAGCGCGTCGGCGTGCAACTCGCCGGCAGCCGTGTGAATGCCACGGTGGGGCTGATCAAGGCGCTGGGTGGTGGCTGGGGTGATTTGCCGACAGAACAGGCGAAGCCGGCAACGGTGGCGCAGCAGTAAAGACGCTCTTCTCTCTCTGGAAAGCGAGACTCTGCGCGGCTTCGGCCGCGCTTTTTTTAGCTGAAATTCGCAGACGCCGACCCGCCCCCTCGGAATCACCGCAGCGCTTTGCGCGCCTACGAATCCTGCCCGGGCGCGACCTTAGGTGGCGCGTCCAGCGCCAATCCTGGCGTACTGCGCATCGGGTGCTTGAGCAGGCCATCCACCAGCGTTGGCGACACGTAGTGCGGCCCGTCGAACAGGTAGACCTTGAAGCCTTGGTAGTGCGCCAGTTGCGGCGCCAACTCATAGGCCGTGGCGGGACGGAATCCGCCGCGGCGTTTGGGGCGGAACGCCTCGGCTATCACACGTACCCGCTCGGTGCCAAAGCGCCCAGCCAGCGCATCCGCATAGGCGCGCGCGGTGGCCGGATCACGTTTGAATGCACCGCAACCGTCCTGCCAGAACACGCCCACATCGGCAGGCAGCCAGCGCGCAACCCATTCGGCAAAATGCTGGGCGCCGAGCTCGCTATGGTCGTACACGCTGATCCACAGCGGGCGCGGCAACCGATCCAGCGCGCGCCTGAGCCGCGCCATGTCTTTCCAGGTAGGGTCGACTTCAACCGGGAAGTACCAGCCCTCAACGTTGACAGGCGGGCGCACCGCCACCAGATGCCGCGAGCGCTCAGCAAGCTCTTCAACGTGGGCACGCGCCCAGGTTTCATCAAATGCGCCGGCCAAGCCGACGATGACGTTGCGCGCCCAGGGCTCGGCGGCGATGCGCGCCCAATCCGGCGCGTGCACTATGTCCGATGTCTTGGCGCCAGGCACGAAGGCCGCATCGTCCACAGCCGTCCATTGCACCAGCAGGTTGCTGACACCGAGCCTGTCCCAAGTCCCTTTCGGATTTTTGTGCAGGGCATCCGGCTGCCAGACGATACCCTGCGCGAGTGGCTCGCCGGCAAGCTCCTGCGCGGCCGCCCCGCCCGTCAACGCCCCTGACAGGGCCAGCGCCACGACCAGCGCGGCACACCGCCAGGAAGGACGGCGTTCATCCATTGTGCTTGCCCTCGGGGTGGCGGATCGGGTTGAGTTGCATGTCACGGTAATCCTGTGCCAGTTTGGCGCGGTCAATCTTGAAGTTGACGGACACCGGCAACGTCTGCCGCGGGATCAACTCCGACGGAATCATATACGGCGGCAGCGCCTCACCCAGCGATGCCTTCCAGTCGTGTGGCGGAAATGGCAACGGCTCCGGCAACTGCCCTTCGCCCGATGCCGGCTGCACGAAACCGACAATGCGTGCCACCGAGCCATCGGGCCGCCGCAGTGGCACGGCAGCGGCGTTCTGCACGCCGGGCAGCTTGCCGAGTGCTGCGTCGATCTCCATCAGCTCGATGCGGTAGCCGCCCACCTTGACCTGATCGTCGATCCGGCCATGGCAGAACAGACGGCCAAGCTCATCCACCGCCCCAAGGTCGCCCGTACGGAAACCGCGCGTGCCGTTGTGCGAGAACATGCGCGTGGCGTTGAGGTCTTCCCGGTTGAGATAACCGCGCATCACATGCGGCCCGGCAATGCACAGTTCGCCATCCTGCACAAAGACCTCGCTGCCGCGCTTGGGGTAGCCGATGGGCAACTTGTCTGCGCCGGCAAGCATGGCGTCGTCCACCACGATCCAGGTGGTGGCCACGGTGGCTTCGGTGGGGCCGTAAGTGTTGATGATGCGCGCCTTTGGAAAACGCTGGCGCAAGTGCCGTGCCAGCGTGACCGAAAGGACCTCGCCGCAGAACAGGAAGGTATCGAGCGTGGGCAGCCCCTGCCCCGAAAAATCCGGTTGCAGCAACTGCTGTTGCGCAAACGACGGCGTCGACACCCACGTCGTCACGCCGTGCGCGGCAAGCGTTTTCAAGAACGCATCGCCCTGCGTAATGGCCTCGCGCGAGGCCAGCACCACCGTGCCGCCCAGCGCGAGCGTGGCCATCACCTCGTACATCGACAGATCAAAGCTGAACGGTGCCTGGTTCAGGAACACCGGTGCCGTGCCCAGCGCAAAGTCATGCGCCATCCAGTCGATCAGAGTGTGGACGCTTTCCCGGCCGATCTGCACGCCCTTGGGTTCACCCGTGGTGCCCGAGGTGAACAACACGTAGGCAAGCCCTTTCTCTTGCAGCGGTTGCGGGCTGCTGGCGTGCGGCAGCGGCTCGAAGGTTGCGGTGCGCGCGTCGTAGTAGGCATGCGTGCCCAGCGTGCGCGCGATGCGGTCCATGCGCTCATCCGGGTAGATCGTATCGACGGGCACGAAGGGCGCGCCCAGCATCAGCGCACCGGCAATGGCAACGAAGAACGCTGCCTCCTTGTGCCCGCGAATGATGACCGGCACATCGGCGGCAAAGCCTGCGGCGCGTGCCTGCGTACACCAGGCAGCCGCTTCTGCCGCCAGCGCTTGCCAGGTGAGCGTGCGGTCAGCACCGATCACCGCATCGTGGTCGGGCCGCAGCCCGGTATCGACAAACGTACCCGTGTTGAGATCAAGCCGCATCGCCCTCTCCTATCTGGTGGATTGGATATAAGCTGCCAGCGCATCGACCGAAGCCAGATGCTCGGCAATTTCCGTAGGCGGCACGCGCGCGCCAAACTGCGCTTCAACCGCCATCACGATCTCGACCGCCAGAACGGAATCGACCAGGCCCGATTCGATCAGTGGCGTGCTGGGTTCGACCGTGCGCATCACAACGCTCTCTACGAGCGCTTTCACATCGGCCTGCAGGGTTTCGATTTGAGTCATGGTCATGATTGCGACTAAGCGCGGTCAGAATTGGAAATAGAGAAAACGCACTTCACCGTGCAACTGCGCCATGCAGAACAGCAGCAGAGCGACGATGACCACGCTCCAGCGCAGCGAGGGCCGCCAGCCAAAGCGCGCAGCAGCCGCATTGGCGGGACGCTCCAGCGCGGGTGAAAAACGGCCCATCCATTGATGCACGTTGGGCAGGCACCAGACGATGGCCAGCATCACCACGATCTGCAGCGCCAGCGTGGAGCGGCCCAGCACGATGCGCAGCCACTCCAGGCCGCTCATGCCGGCCTCGCCCCAGGCGGGCCAGCCAAGCGGCTCGATGCCGCGCACGCCAGCCATGCCGCCCAGCATCTGCAGCGCGTCATGCACGCCGTGGGCACGGAAGAAGATGAACGCCACCAGCGCCGCAAAGAAGGTCAGCAGCACATTGGCCGCATGACGCAGCCGCGTGGGCGCCGCTGTCTGTGCCGGCGCACCGGCCGGCGCCCGCGCAGCCTGCCACGCCCGCCAGCCATGATTGACGCTCAGAAAGGCCGCATGCAGCAGGCCGTAGATGAAGTACTGCAGCCCGGCGCCGTGCCACACCCCGGCCAGGCCCATGGTGTAGAAGGTCGGCACTGCCACGGTGGCCGCAAAACCGCCCACCGAGCGCTGCGCCAGCCGCCCGGTCGACTTGCCGCCCACCATGCGTGCGCGATTGATGCGCATGGCCAGCGGGTAGTAAAGGTAGCTGGTCAGGTAGCGCGTGAGCGTCATGTGCCAGCGCTGCCAGAACTCGATGATGCTGCCGGCCTTGAATGGCGAGTTGAAGTTAAGCGGGAAGCGCACCCCGAACATCTTCGCCAGCCCCATCGCCATGTCGGAGTAGCCCGAGAAATCGAAGTACAGCTGCATCGCATAGGCCAGGCAGGCGCCCCAGGCGGCCAGCATCTGCAACTCGTGCGGCGCGGCAAAGCCGTGGTCGGCATATGGCGCAATCGTATCGGCCAGCAACAGCTTCTTGGCCAGCCCGCAGGTGAACATGGTCAGGCCGATGGACAGGTTCTCCGCGCGCAACCGGTACGTCTCGGGGCGCGCGAACTGCGTCATCATTTCCTTGTGGTGCAGGATCGGCCCGGCAATCAGGTGCGGGAAGAACGTGACGAACTGGATGAAGCCCAGCGGATCACGCTCCTTGACGATGCCGGCATTGCAGTCGAGCAGATAGCCGATCTGCGTGAAGGTGAAGAACGACACGCCCAGCGGCAACGCCACGTCCTCCATCGCCACGGCAACCCAGCCGGCCGGCATGATGTCGGCGGCATTCACCACAACCCCGATCAATGCTGCCAGGTACTTGTAGCGCACCAGCACCGCCAGATCGACCACGATGGCGAAGGCCAGCCACGCGCGGCGTGCACGCGAGCCCGCGGGGTTGCTGAGGATCAGCCAGCTCATTGCAAAGTTGAAGGCGATCGACAGCGTGAGCAGCAGCACGAACGACGGGTTCCACCATCCGTAGAACAGGAACGACGCCACACACAGCCAGACTGACGCCGCGCGCGGCGCGCGTGCGCCGAGCAGGTAGTAGCCGGCAATCGAAACCGGCAGGAACAGCGTCAGGAAAATGAACGAGTTGAATAGCATCTCGGCCTCAATGGCTGGCGCCGTTGGGGAGGGTCTTGACCGGCAGGTGCAGCGCGTCTTCCGACATTTCCCACACCAGTACGCGCACACTCTTGGGCCACGTTGCGCGCTTGTCCCACATGGCTTGCATGGCACGGTCGAACTGGCCGTCGTCCAGGCTCACGTTCCAGACCTCGCGGCCGAGCTGTTCGCCCAGGCGCCCCGCAAACTCGCTGCGCCGTGAGAACGAACTGCCCGCCAGCATGACTTCCACCGGCGGCGCATCGTCGAGCAAGCCACCCGAATGCACCGCGCTGATGGTTTGCGGCGCCACCTGATCGGGCGCCGGGCGCCACGCATCGGACACGTCGCCAAGGCCCGCCAGCGTGAGCAGATCGCCGACACGCGGCTCGACCGCACCCTGCTGATGGTCGAAGCGTGCCTCCCCTCGCCCGCCCAGCAACGGCAGCACGGCCGCGCTGATGACATTGGCGGCGGCCTGCGCGCCATCGGCGTTCCAGTGCACATCGGTACGGAAGTACGCCGGGGCTGCCTGCTGCAACGCAGGCAACAGTTCCACACGGGTGACACCCGCGGCATCCACGGCCTGTTGCCAGCCAGTCAGGCGCTGTGTCATGCGTGCGTCCTGATGCAGGCCGCACAGCGCCTGCACTTCTACACGCGCCTTGTCGGGCACCGTCACCACCACCAAGCGGATGCCGTCCTTGCGCAGGGCATCGGCATAGCGGCGCAGCGTCGCGATGCGCGCATCGAGCAGCGCATCGGCACCGGGCATGCCAACCTGCCGCACCTGTCCGGTTGCGGCCGGTGGCGGACGCAAGCCATCGGCGTAGAAGAGCCAGCCTGGGCAGCCCTCTCGCACCTGCGGGCCAAGATCGCCCAGCACACGGTAACGTAGTGCCGCCTGCCAGCGGTGCAGCGTGCGTGCATACGGCACGTCGATGGCACTCTCAATCTGGTGGCCCAGCGTGCCGTCACGCCATCCGGCCCAATTGAACGGCTCGCCGTTGTCGGCCTGCCGGGCCAGTGCAACCGCCGCCATGCCAAGGCCGACGGCCAGAAGCACCGCCACGGTCCAGGCCAAAGCCCGGTGCCAGAGCATGGACCGATCCGGCAGCACAGCCTCTGCCGGCTCCTTGCCGGGCAGTGCGGCTGCCGAAGAACGTGCGAGCCCGTCACTCATCGCACAAGCGCCTTGTCCAGCCGGGCCAGCCACGCGTCTTCCGCCATGATCGAGGCGGCATCCCACTGCGTTGCCGCATTCGGACCGTTCATCATCTGGCCTTCATTGAACTGCCAGACCAGCGCCTTGATCTTGGCGGACTTGAACGCGGGCGATTCCAGATAGTTGAGCAACGTCTTCCACGGGCCGACGTTGCCGAACGTCCAGGTCAAACCGACGGGGGTGTCGAGGGCGTTCGAGAGCTTCTGCGGAAAACCGAGGTACGGCTGCACCATGCTGTTGCCAACCACCTGCACCGCAGACGGTGCGCTGTCGAGCAAGTCCTTGTTGTTGCCGGCCTGGCGAACGAAGAAGTGGTCCTTGCCGACCGCCTTCTTCTTTTCCGGCGGCAACAGGTCGGCCAGATCGCCGTAGCTGATCTCTTCGGTCCATTTGCCAAGCCGGGTACCGCCACCCGTGCGCTCCGTAAACAAGCCGCGCGCCTGCAGCAGCTTGGCGGTTGCGGCGGCATTGGCCTCGGCCGCACGTGCAGACCAGTGATAGTCGGCACGGATGAACGTGGTGTCGTCGGTCGGGTTGACGGTGGCAATCGCGGCCTCCGCGTCAACCATGTCGAGCCCGATCTTGCCGGCATGGGCAGCCAATGCGGCGTAGCGGCCCTTCACCGCCGGTGACAGCGTCATGCCATCGGGCAGCTTGTCGGCATAGGCGCGGGCCTTGAGCGGTGCGATGACGATCACCGTGCGGATATCGGCGGCGGTGAGCTTGTCGGCCGCCTTGCGAATAAGATCGAGCGCTTGCAGGCAGCCGCCGGTATCGTCTTCGGCCAGGCTCTCCCAACCGGGGAACAGCCAGCGGTCGCGCCCTTCAATGATGGTCTGAGCCTTGGTGGCGGGCGCTTGCGCACCCTGCACGGCAAGGGCGAGGCTCGGCAACCCGGTCAGTGCACCGGCCAACGGTGCTGCACCCAGTGAGAACAGCACGCGGCGGCGGCGGGCATCGATGGTCTGGCTGTCGAAGCCGAGTGGCGAACGAAGCGATACGGTCATGGTGTGGCCTTCAAGTTCGTTGGTGAGATTCACTTCTTGGCAGGCGGCCAAGCGATGTCATCGCGCACGCCGGTGAGTACAGGCTTGGCAGCATCGCCCGCCAGAAACAGGCTGTAGCTGTCACCCGCAGCCAGCGTGGGCAACTGAAGCGGCGCCGTCGTGGCGTTGCCGCAGCTGCCCGTCAGGCGAGCGGCAATCGGGTTGATGGCGCGGGCCTGCTGCGTGCCCGCAGGCACCTGCGCAAACACGGTGGGGCCGTTGTCGGCCACGGCGATCTTCCCCGTGCAGGCACCTGCAACGTTGTAGACACGCAGCGTGGCGCGCATGGCATCCAGGCGCTCCTGCGGATTGGCCACACGCGTGGCGCGCCAGCCTTGCGACTCACGTGTGAGCATCACGGTGATGGCCTGGCCGGCGGTGGCGTCACTGGCTGACGCTGCGCCTGCGGCATCTGCGGCAGTTGCCTGCACAGGTTCGCGGCCATCGACCGTCACACGCAACGGCGTGCCTGGGGTCACCACGCTCAAGCGCGTCGACGCGCCGGCTGCCAGCGTTTGCGCGGCTTCGCTGCCCGGCAGCGTCACGCGGGCCGGCTGGGCGGCAAGGTTGACTACGCGCACATACGTGGCGTTGGCGGGCGGCTGCGGGCCGTACAGGCTGGCAACATCCTGCGCGGCGGCGTGCGCGGAAGCGGGCACGCCCAGCACGAGCACAGTGCCCAGCGCGCGCATCAGGTCGGTCAATGTCATGCGACGTTGCATAGGATCAATAGGAATAGATGGCGTTGAAGAACACTCCGCGGGCCCGGTCGTCCCCAGCCAGCTTGAAGCGGTATTGCAAGGACAGGTCGACGTACGACTGCGGCGCGTCGTACTTGCTCTCGCGAAAGACGTAGCGCGTGGACACTCCCACCCCCGCGCCAATCGGCACACTGCTGTTGACGCTGCTGTCGTAGTCCGCACCAACAACCACGTACGGGAACACCGTCCAGCGCGGGCTGACACTGTCGATGCGGTAGGTGCGGCCGAACTCGGCGTTGGCGGTGGCGTAGTTGGTGCCGGCCTGCAGGTAGCGCCCGGCTTCTGCGTACAGGCGGCCGGTCCACCACGACGGGACATCGATGCGGCGCTCGGTGCCGAAGCCGTCGGAATAGGCTGCACGCGCCAGCCAATCGCCGTTGGCGGCGGAGCCGATCGGAATCACGCGCTCAATGGCGAAGATCGCGTTCACGTCGGCAAACGGTTTGACGCGCGCGCCCACTGAGGCCTGCAGTGTCTGGGCACCGCTGGACTCCCCTCCCTTGACGCCAAAGCTCTCGAAGGCGCGGGCATAGACCTCGAACATCCGATCGCCCAGCGGACCCAATGGGCGCCAGTACGCCTCCAGGCCCGCCTGCCAGGCGTTGGCGTCGCCGGGCGTGGTGGCCAGCAGCGGACCCGATGGCATACCGCCGCCACGGTAGCTGAGCGTGGCATCAAAGCCCCAGTTGCGCGTGGCTTCTGCGTGCGCTTCGCGCATGTCGAGCATCGCCTGCGGCGTGGGCGGCGGGTCGTCGCCCTCCGGCTGCGCCAGACCCTCATCGATGGCGCGTTCCAAATGTGCGATGGCAAGCTGGTTACGGCGCGCCGCCAGAGCCGAATAGGCGGCATCCGTACGCTCGTCCACGGACAACGGCGTGATCTGGTCCGCGCGCTCGAACAGGTCGGAGGCAACCTTGTCATCGCCCGCGCGCTGCGCGATGTACGCGGCGGAAAGCGGGGGCAAGGCATCGAGCAGCCCATCGTCAACGATCGCCTTCGATTCGCTTGTCGCTGCTCGCTCCTGCTTGGCGTCGATCAGCGCGTTGACCAGATCAACGCGGTGCTGTGCATCCTGCGGAGCAGCCTCCACGGCCTGACGGGCGAACTCAAGCGCCGCCTTGGTGTTTTTCGCTTCAGCGGCGCGGGCAGCGGCCTGCGCCGGCACAAAGCCGGGGTCTGCCGGATACAGATCGCAGTCCGACCCGAACTCGCTGCTGGCGCAGTCGATGACCGGGCGCGCCGCCACGGCCACGCGTTGTGCGGCCGTCTCGGCGGGCGAAGCCGGCGCGGCCGTTGCGGCCTGCGCCGTTGTCTGCACAGTTTTCAGCTGCAGGCGCGCGCTATGCACGCGCATGGTGATGAGCGAATCCGTGTCGTCATCAATCGGCTTGAGAGTGCCGAGCATGTCGATCACGCGCTGCGGCTCGCCCTGAGCCAGCCAGATATCGGCAACGATGGTCTGCATCGAACGCCGCACCGCGGCGGTGGCATCGGTTTGCTTGAGCGCCTGCGCAAGGTCAGCGTTTGCTGCCTCCGACTTGCCTTGCGCCGCGCGTGCATAGCCGCGCAACGTCCAGGCCATGATTTCCGTATCGTCGTAGGCAATGGCGTCATCCATGGCCCGCTCTACGCCAGGCAGATCGCCCGTGGCCAGCAGCCCGTCGATAAGTTGCAAGCGGTAGTCGAAACGCGCCGGCGCATAAACGACCGCCTGGCGTGCCAACTCGATGGCGCGCGCTGTATCGCCCGACTGGCGCGCGTTGAGCGCCTCCTCCGCCACCTTCATACCCAGGCCAACACCAATGAACTCGCGGCGGATGCGCAACGGCTCGCTGTCGCCAAACTGGCGGACGGCAGCCATATCGGCGTTCCACGCAGCGGCGTCATCGCCGGCCGCGCTGGAGGCGTCGATCAGCAATAGGCGAAAGCGCTTCAGATCGGGGCGCAGCGCAGTGACTTCGTTGGCGTAGCGCGCGGCACCGGCAAAGTCCTTGGCGTTGTATGCCTTATAAGCGTTCTGCGCGGCCTCCAGCGCGTCGCCGGTCAGCAGCGGACCGCCCTCCTCGTCCTTGGCCTGCCCATGCCCGGCCGTATTGGCAGGCGCCCGCAAGGCGGCAACGCGCCTGCGCTGTTCGGCAAGCTGCCGGTCCGGGCCAAAACGCGCGGTAGCGCCATTGAGCACGCGCTCGGCTTGCGCATACTGCCGTTGCGCCGCCAGTGCGTCCGCCAGCAACAGATGGAGCGACATGACGTCGGGCCGCTGCCGAATCGCCTCGCGCGCCAGTGCGACGCAACTGCTGTACGCGCGGCGCTTGCAGGCGTCGTAGGCCTGCTGTGCGACGCGATAGGCGGCACCCGCCAATGGCAAGGGCTTGGTGTCATGCGCTTGGGCATGCAGCAGCGTGGGGGCGCACAGTGCGCTCGCCAACGCGGCCGTCACCAAGCGCGCCGGAAGACGTTGCTGGAATGCGCGTGCGGGTATCACGTTCGGTTGCCTCATGCCGCTGCCGCCAGCACGCCGCCCAGGCGGTGCTGCTCCTTGATCACGTCGTCCAGTGCCTCGGGCGAGATCACGCCGCGGCTCACCATGTAGTCGCCGATACGGCCGTCGCGATGCGGGCTGTAGTCGCGCAGCGTGGCATCGAATGTTTCGCGCAGCACATGGCCACGCTCGATCAGCAGATCGCCCAGCAGCGGCACGCCACGCGCCGGGGCGGTACCGTCTGCCTGAGCGGCATGCGGCGCAAATGCGCCTGCGTCAACCACGCTCATGCCGCGCAACTGGCGCAGGCCCATGGCAATTTCGCCTTCACGCACGATCCGCTGCACCACGTCGCGCTGCAGTTCGGCTGCCACCTGCGCAAGCTCCGCGTCCTGCAGTGGGCTGGCGACCAGCACCACCAGGCGTCCGGCAGCGTCTTCGCCCTGCGGCAGCACGCGGTGGCGGATCACAGTGTCAAGCGGTAGCAAATGCGCATGCGCGCGCAGTTGCCCCAGGTCGAGTGCTCCGCGCTCCAGGTCCGCCTGGAAGGCAATCGCCTCGGCGAGCGTTTCGTCGTCCAGCCAGCCTTTGGCCATCAGCACACGGCCCAGGGGCGCCTGGCGGGCATGCGCGTCCTGCAGCGCCTGGTCCAGGTTCTCCTGCCCGATCGCCTGCCACGTCACCAGCAGTTCGCCCAACCGCGGACGCTCGCCGGTAAAGCCGTCTTCCGACGGGAAATCGTGCATGGTCTTGTCCCATGCCAGCCGCTTGCCGGTCACCAGATGGGTCAGGAACATCTTCCAGGCCCGCGATACCGCCATGAAGTTGATGAAGTTGCCGACGATCATGCGCGGCACCGACAGCACACCGTGCTCCCACCCATAGAGCTGCGTGACGAAATACACCCGCTGCACCACACGCAGCGTCAGCGCGATGGCGTTGAACCACAGCAGCGTGCCCAGCCATTCATATTTCGACAGCGGCGAGGCAATCAGCTCGGGCATCCATCCAAACTGGTCTGCCACCGCAAACAGCAAAAACTGCACGATGAGCACGTAGGCCAGAATGCCGACAAACGCGGTGACGATGCCCTTGCGGTCACGCGCGAGCAGGTAGCGGTTGGCCGGCCCGCCCGTCCAGCCGGTCTGCTTCCAGCCCTGCAGGCCGATGCCCAGTGCCCAGCGCGCCCGCTGCCGGTAGGCCGTGCGGAAGGTATCGGGAAAGAACTCGCGCACGCACAGCGGCATGGTGAGTGTGAATTCGCGCTCTGGCCCCAGGCCGAACCACGATTTGCGACGCATGCTGAACTGCACAGGAAAGCGTGCAAAGATCGACTGCATGCCCATCTTGCCCAGCCGCGCGCCCACGTCGTAGTCCTCGGTCAGGCTTTCGGTATTGAAGGGCTGGTTGTCTGTCTCGGCCGCAAGGGCCAGCAGCGCGCGCCGCGAGAAGCAGGTCCCGACGCCGGCCGACGGCACCGTACCTGCCAGGCTCTCGCGCACCACGAGGTCCTTGCCGTGCCACTCGGCAAATTCATCCATGTAGGTGCCGGCCACCAGCTCGAACCAGTTCCGCTCCAGCGATGCCACCGGCAGCTGGATCATGTCCTTGCGCGGCAACAGGTAGTTGTAGAAGCGCAGCTCCAGCGGATGCAGCACGTCCTCGCTGTCATGCAGCACCACGCCGGCAAACTCGATGTTGTGGTCGCGCTCGTGCTTGAAGATGGCCTGGATGACCCAGTTCAGGCAGTCGGCCTTACAGGTCGGGCCATCGTGCGGCACTTCCACGCGGCGCAGCTGCTTGTAGCGACGGCGCATGCGCTCCACTTCATTGATGGTTTGCGCGTCGTTCTGGTACGTGCCGACAAACACCATGTAGCTGCGGTAGTCCATCACGCCCACCATGTTCTCGATCATGGCTGCGATCACGTCGTACTCCAGCCATGCCGGCACCATGATGGCGATCGGCTGTTCGGCACGGGCCTTGAGCTGCTCGGCCGTCAGGGGCGTGTACACGCGCTTGACCGTGAAGAAGCGATAGACCTCACGTATCCAGTACCACACGTCGATGAACAGATCGTCGAGACTCGAAATCAGGATGAGCACCGCCACCACGATGGCCAGCAACTCCAGCCCGTGGTAGTACTGGGCCAGCAGGTGGCCCGCATACCATTGGATGACCTCGAACGTCACGACTTGGACTGACGACGCCGGCGTGCGTAGCCCGCCACCGCCAGCAGGATCAGGAACACCAGCACCACGACGCCCGGCCCTGCCCACGACCAGAAGCTCTTGGTCAGGCGCGGACGATCGTCATCGCTGGGCAGCACTTCACCAGGGTGCAGCGTGTCGAACACGCGGGCGATGCCGTCACTGGCCACCACCGCCACGTCGCCGCGCGACAGGCGCAGCGTGGCCGGCAATACCGGCGCCACCGGCCCGACCGTGCGGTAGACCACGCCTGTCGCACTGCCCGCCTTCGCCACCTGGACGATGCCGAGGTTGGTCAGGCCCGAAACATCGGCCAGCAGCTTGTCGGAGGCTGTCGTCAACGTCAGGCGATCTTTTGACAGCACGGCACGGCCGGTCTCGTCGCGCAGGGGCACGTCGATTGCCAGGAAGGTGTCTTTGGGCGTAGCCGCCTCGTTATCCGCAACCGCTGTGAGCTGGCTACGCGTGGGTGCGATCCCGGCGGCGTTGGCGAGGCGTGCAACGCGTGGCAGCGTTGCCGCTGCATCCCCCAGATAGGCGGCCGGTACGATCACGTTGGCCTGCGAGGCAAAGCGCGCAACCATGCCGGTAAAGTCCGGGTCCAGGCTGGCGGTTTCCAGCGTCACGTGGCTGCTCGGCAGTACGGCCACCGGATAGCCTTGCAGACGGGCCCGGCAGCCGTCTTCAGGCGGGCGCTGGAACAGCACGCGCAACAGATTCGATGCCCCCAGCGCGTAGCGCGGAATGCGCGCCGTAATGCGCTGCACACGGCCGTTCTGGTTGAGCAGCTCCGAGCCGATCAGCATGCCGTTGAAATAGACCGACGCCACCTGACCGCTCACACTGGCCGACGGCGCTGCCGCAATGTCGAGCACCACTTCGCCCGGCAGCTTGCCCTGGCCGGAGACGGTGCTCAGGTCAAAGCTGGCATCCCACGTTGCACGGCCCAGCACCTCCATCGTCCGGGGCTCGCCGCCCAGCAGCGACAGCGCAACCTTGTCGCCATACGCGTGCGGTGCGCCTTCCAACTGGTGCACCACGATTCGGTTGGAGGTATCGATCGGCCGCCATGCCGCAGCCAATGCGGCCACCCCGCCAACATCGCCCGTCACGATCACGACTTGCCCCGGCAGATGCGCAAGCCGGACTTCACCTGCTGCCAACGGCTCAGTGATGGGCGCCCAGGTCTGCGCACGCCATTGGTCAAAGGCTTCGGCACCCGGCGCGGAGACTGCGGCAACCTGCGCGCGCAATGCATCCAGCGATGCCTTCAGGCTCGCGCGCAACGCGTCATCCGCCACCACGATGTCTGGCGCGAATGCCGAGCGCGACGCCAGCAGCACGAACGCGCCCACCTCCGCCGGGTTGGTCAGCTTGCGCTGGCCGCCAGCCGCCAGCGCGGCAAATGCCGGCGCCGCCTGCAATGCCTTGGGCACGCTCACACCGGTCAGGTCAACCGTATCCCCCACAACAGGCCACGCACGCACAACAGGACGCTTGTTCTCTGCCTGGAGCAGCGCGATCGTTCGCCAGCTCACGTCGTACGCCGGCGCCGCCACCTTGTTTGCGCTCAGCGCGACGGTCGGTGCCGTCGGCAATGCGCTCCACGCGGTGCGCAAGTCCTTGACCGCAGCCGGATCAAAGCGATAGACGAGCCGCGACGTGGGGGTGATCCGCAGCACGTTGCCGATGGCGGTCTGGTCGGTACAGATGGTGTCGTTGATGACGGACGACCACTGTAGCCCCAGACGGACGAAGCCCGTGGGCCGCGGGCCGCCATCAACACCAAGGCTGGCCGTCGCATCACCCTGAAACTGGGTAAAGCCGCGCGCCAGCACCGGTGCGCCGTCCAGCGACACGAGCATGGTGGTGCGACCGCCGTCTGCGCGCATGTAGCTGCCGTCAAGCTGGAGCGTTGCATCGGAGATCGGCAGGTTGGCGGGCACCGGCAGGTACAGCTCGCGGATGGCATCCGGCGCCTGCAGCACCAGCGGCTCGCGCATGCCAACATCGGCCAGCGACAGGCTGCGCGTCACGACATGCCCCTGCGAGAGCTGAGCCAGTGCCGCGCCAACGTCGTCCGGCGCAGCTTGAGCACCGCCCGCGACCAGCATGGCAACCGCAAACGTTGCCAGCGAAGCGCGTGTCATGCCGCGAAAAGAGCGTTCAGAATTCACGTCGATAGTCTCGCAATGATTGAGGGTGCGTTACCGCAGCAGGGGTTCAGGGGCAGCCACGGCGATGGGAGGATGCCCAGCGCCGTCGGCGTTGAATTCCTTGAACGGCTGCCCCGTTAGTGCAGCCACGATGCGGGCCGATGCGTGACCATCGCCATAAGGGTTGGAGCGGCCAGCGAACGTCTCGCCGACTGCCAGGTAATCCAGCACCATGCGCGCTTCCCGCACAATCGTTTCGCGCTGCGTACCGACCAGGCGTACCGTACCAGCTGCAATCGCCTCCGGACGCTCCGTCACGTCACGCATCACCAGCACCGGCTTGCCCAGCGCAGGCGCCTCTTCCTGGATACCACCCGAGTCAGTGAGGATGAGCGCCGAGCGCTGCATCAAGCGCACGAAGGTCAGGTAGTCCAGCGGCTCGATCAGGTGCACGTTGGACTCACCACTGAGTGCCTGCCGAACCGGTCCGCTGACGTTGGGGTTGAGGTGCACCGGATAGACGATCTGCGCGACATTGCTGCGCGCAAGATCGCCCAGCGCAGCGATGATCTCCGCAAAACCTGCCCCGAAGTTCTCGCGGCGGTGGCCGGTGACCAGCACCACTGGTTGCTGAGGATCGAGAAACGCCAGCGTCTGATCGAGTTGCGCACGCAGTGCGGCGTCAGCATCGATGCGCGCGGCGCTCAGATAGAGCGCGTCGATCACGGTATTGCCCGTCACGATGATGCGCCCCGACAGCGACTCCGCCAGCAGATTGATCCTGGAGCTGTCGGTTGGCGCAAACATCAGGTCGCTCATCACGTCGATCACGCGGCGGTTCATCTCTTCAGGCCATGGCTGCGCGAGGTTTCCGGTCCGCAGGCCCGCTTCCACGTGCCCGATCGGGATCTGCCGGTGGAACGCGGCCAACGCGGCGGCACAGGCAGTGGTGGTATCGCCGTGCACCAGCACGCGGTCCGGCTTCTCAGTGGCAAGCACTTCGTCAATCGAGGCAATCAGCCGCGAGGCAAGACCGTTGAGTGTCTGGTTGCCGGTCATCAGCGCAAGGTCGTGATGCGGCTGGACACCAAACAGGTCGAGCACTTGCGACAACATGGTGCGGTGTTGCCCCGTCACGCAGACGATGGACTCCACGCCCGGCGTCTGCTCGAGTTGCTTGACCACCGGTGCCATCTTGATGGCCTCGGGCCGCGTACCGAAGATGGAAAGGATCTTGGTTGACATCAGGATTCGTTCTCTCGCTCTTGCAAATGCATCGCTACGGTCGGCAATGGCCGCGAAGCGAAACAGCCACGGTTCTCAATCCAAGCGGGGCGCGACATTACAGGGCACCAGCGTTCGCATGCAACGCCAGCGGCCATCACCCGGCTCACAACGACTTCAGCAGAAAGGTTGAGTGCGGGCGTGCAGAGATCACCCACGAGCGCACGTAGCGCTAAATCACCTATCCGAAATGCTTGGCCCAATCACCAATCGATCGGTTGACTCGACCACGTACAGCCCGCTGTGCAGCGCCAAGGGCAGCAACACCACGCCGGGCGCGCAGCGGCGCGCGCCAAGTCAACCCTGGAGCACAGCGCTCCTGGGCCTGGAAAATGTCAGCAGAGAATCAGGTCGGGCCGAACAGGAAGTCAGCCCGCGTGCCGTAGCGGCACGGGTGTGTTGGCAGAGGGGACGTCGTCCCTTTCCGTGTGATGGAAGTGAGCGCAGCAATCCCTTGCCAGGATTCGCTGCGCATCACCATCGTGCGTTGTTTCATGACCTTCCCCGTCACCAATAGAACAGACCAACATCGTCCGACCACCAACCCAAGGCTTAAACCTTTTTATTGATTTGATTACTTATTTTTCTTGTTCTCATACCCCCCCATGCCCGCGCACCAGCGCGTCTCGGTGGGTACAGCGATGCGCATACTAGCCCAAGACCCCTGACACGTCTCCACCAACCTGTGGGGAGTACTGGCTTTCCAACAATTGTTGATTATTCAGTTAGCGTTTCTTCACAGCCGCTGGATACCGATCAAGTTATGAAGCAAACAACATATTGAGAAAGCACTAGGATATTTGTTTGACAGCGACGACCGAAAAAGCACAATCGCGTGCATTGCCGCCTTTTAATTCCCCAAAGCACTGCCCGCGTCATTTCGTCGCAATTCGCACTCAATACCAGGAGAGATGGCCGCCGCTCCACACGCCATTCCCGACCGCGCGCTGCCAGCAGCGCCGTGAGCAACCTGCACGCGCACGCAACGCGGCCAACACCAGGCTCCTTATCATCCGTTCTTGGAATACGGCGCTATCCTGATCAACTCACGGCGAATGCCGTGTATGCCCAAGAACTCCGGGCAACACAAGATATTTGCAGCATGCCAACGCTCATTATTGTGGTGCGGAGCCGCTTTCCATCGCCACGCGCTCTTCCAAATGAAGTGATACCCCCGAATTACCTACACCACCCCACGCAAGGCATTTAATATCTAATTAGCCATCAAAACATGGCGAATGCGCCTAAATTGCTTGCCATGGCATGATTGATGAAGTGGCCCACACCGCACTACCAAAGCAGATGTACACACTTCTCAAGCGATTTCAAATGCGCTAGCACAGATTGAATTTTACAGGAATGCAAAAGCGATATCAGCCTGCCGCACCCACCCATTCGGGGGGTCTGAATTCAAATACCTTTGATTGAACGACAATTTGTTTTGATTGAACGTCATCTCACATTGGCAAACAGCAACTGCAGAGCCATGCTCAGATGACCCACCCACATACCGTGGCGCGCCGCAACCCGGGCAACCGCCGACATGACATTGGTCGTAGCCAGCCGTGGCTGTTTAGCCGGGCGCGCACCTGAGGATCCGGCACCACCCTGCGTGCCTACGCTGCGCCTCCGTCTCTGGCCAAGGGTATTTCCCGCGTTTCATGTGCGGCATCAAGCGCAACGGATTGACCAGTCGTTATAACCAACTCTATATTGCGCTAAACGCACCCGCCGGCCCCTTCGCCCTCCACGCCCCCCCCTGGCACACCACGCATCCGCATGACCGATTCCGTTTGGACGCCCCTGCTGCTCTCCCTCAAAGTGGCGGGCTGGGCAACCGCCCTCAACCTCATCCTGGGCGTAGCCGCAGCCTACGCGCTGGCGCGCACGCGCAGCCGCCTGCGTGACCTGATCGACTCTGTGCTGACGCTGCCGCTGGTGCTGCCACCCACCGTGCTGGGCTACTACCTGCTGGTGCTGCTGGGCCGGCGTGGCACGATCGGCGGATGGCTGGACAGCATGGGCATCCAGCTGGTCTTCACCTGGCAAGGGGCGGTCATTGCCTCGACGGTCGTCGCGTTTCCGCTGGTCATGAAGTCAGCGCGTGCCGCATTTGAAAGCGTCGATCACCAGTTGGAGAATGCTGCCCGCGTGCTCGGCCTACCGGAAGCCGCCGTGTTCTTTCGCGTGACGCTGCCACTGGCTGCGCGCGGCATTGCAGCCGGTGTCTTGCTGGCGTTCGCGCGTGCACTGGGTGAATTTGGTGCCACGCTCATGATTGCCGGCAACCTGCCTGGCCGCACGCAGACGCTGTCGGTCGCCATCTATGAAGCCGTGCAGGCCGGCGACGATGCCACGGCCAACACGCTGGTGTTGATCACCTCGCTCACTTGCATCGTCGTGCTGGTGGTTGCCAGCCGTCTGCTGCAAGGCCGCGCACCCAGCCTGCAGGAGCAACCGGCATGAGCGCCAATCCCGCTGCGATGGTGGATCTCGTCATACAGAAAACACTGACGAGCGCTGCGCGCGTGTTCTCGCTGGACATTGCCGTGCGCTCCGACAGCCGACGCGTGGTGCTCTACGGCCCGTCTGGCGCCGGCAAGAGCCTCACCATGCGCGCCATCGCCGGCCTGATGACGCCTGACCGGGGCCGCATCGTGCTGAATGGCCGCACGCTGTTCAACCACGCAGATGGCGTCAACCTCAGCACGCAGGAGCGCCGCGTCGGCTACCTCTTCCAGGACTACGCCCTCTTCAACTACCTGACGGTGGCGCAGAACATCGGCTTTGGGCTCAAGCGCGGGTGGTTCAATCCGCCTCGCCGCCTGAATGGTCAGCACGACGCACGCGTGCAGCAGTGGATCGAGACCTTCGAACTGGAGGCGGTCGCCGCCAACTACCCAACGCAGATATCCGGTGGACAGCGACAACGCGTGGCGCTCGCCCGGGCACTGATCGCCGGGCCCTCCATGCTGCTGCTCGACGAGCCCTTTGCCGCGCTGGACCCGGCATTGCGCACGCGCATGCGCTCAGAATTATCGGCGCTGCAGCAGCGGCTGGATGTACCGATGCTGATGATCACGCACGATCCCGCGGACGTGGAGATCTTCGGCGACCATGTGTTCGAACTGCGCGATGGCCGTGTCGTGGCCGATGCGGTGCGCTCGCCCGAGGCGGCGCCACTGTCGCCGTATCCGCACTTGACGGCGGTCGCGAACCGCCAGTCCTAGAACACGCCCAGCGCCAGCCCTGTCGCCAGGGCTTCGCCCAGTGCGCGGCAACGCTCCAAATCTTCTGCACCGATCTGCTTGGCGGCCAGGATGGCCTCGGGCGCCTGCGCGTGGGTACAGACGATGATCGGCTCGGCCACGGGCCTGAGCCGCCAGCCGGTGGCGATGCGTTCGATCTGCCGCGCAGCGTTGTGCCCATCGCTGCCAGCGCAGACCAGGCAAGCGTACGGGCGACCATTGATGCGGTCGAGCACGGGGTAGTAGCTGCGGTCAAAGAAATCCTTGAGCTGCCCACTGATGGCGGCCAGGTTTTCCGGTGTGGCAAAGAGGTAGCCATCGGCTGTCAACACGTCGCCGGGGCCAGCCTGCGTCGCTTGGAGCAGGCGTACCGCAACACTGCCCTCCGCGGCGGCGCCGGCCTGCGCGGCTTCCGCCATCTGCCGCGTGCCGCCCGTCATCGAGTGATAGACGATCAGCAGCGTCTTGAGCGCGGCCATGAGGCTCAGGCCAAACCGAGAATCACACTCGACGCTTCGAACACCGCCACGGCTTCCACACCTTCAGCCAGAGCCAGCGTTTCTACCGCCGTGCGCGAGAGCATGGCCACCAGCACGGTTTCTCCCGCAGACGCAGCGTTCGCATCCAGCAGGCGCAAACGCACCTCGGCCTGCACCGCGCCGTCGCGAATTTCCGTTACCACGCACGGCAACTGGTTTTCCGCAGAGAGCCGCCACTCGGCCATACCATCGCCCATTCGGCGCAGCAGCATCACGGCTGGCGCCTTGATGAGCGCAACAGCCTGCACGCCCGGCACCAGCCCCAGCGTCTGCGTACTTTCCTGCGTGATGGTGGCCACCACGGCCTGACCACCGGGCAAGCGCAGCGTGACCGCATCGTTGACGGCACCAGGGGCCACGGACTCCACCGTGCCGAACAGCGTATTGCGCGCACTCGTGCGCAGCATCAGGCGGCGCAGCACGCTCAGGTCTTCGCTGGCAGCCTGGGCTGCAGCATCCAGACGTTCAACAAAGCGGCGGTGCTCGGCCTCCAGCATGCGGAAGCTGTCGATCAGCCGTTGCGCGCGCGGCGTGAGCACGCTACCGCCGCCACCCTTGCCACCCGTGGTACGTACCACAAGCGGCTCGCCGGCCAAGTTGTTCATGGTGTCGATGGCGTCCCAGGCGGCCTTGTAGGAAAGGCCTACGGCCTTGGCACCCGCCGTGATGGAGCCTGTCTGCCCAATGGCGGACAGCAGTTCGATTCGGCCATGTCCGCCCCAGTTGTCTTCACCGGCGCGCAGCCAGATGGTGCCGTCGAGTTCCAGCATGTCGTCTCGTCGTGGATGGAGATTGCAACATGCGGATGTTAACGCCGATTCGGGTCACATCGCGCCGATCAGGGGCAGATCGGCGCATCGTCGGGCGAGGCAAGCTCAAGCCGCCATCAGGTGCGGCGTCCGCACATGCATCAGCACCGAACGCGAGAGCAGCAGCCCGCCCAGGAACCCGAACAACGCGCTGAACAGCGTCATGAAACCGGCGGATTGCAACACTTCCGGATGCATCGCCAGCATCACGTTGTAAGCGTAGCGGGCTGTGAACAGGCCCAGGATCACCACCATCGGCACCCAGCTGCCGGGAACGCGCACGGTGGCGGCCGATTCGGAGACGGCGCCGCTGGGTGGCATCAGGCGCGTCAGCAGGAAGGCCGATGCAATGGCGGCCAGCCATGCAGCCAGCGCAAGCGCGCTGCCGTGGCTCGCCATCACCACACCGTAGAACGAGTACGCAGCCACCACCAGCGGCAGCACGATCAGGCGACGGCGCGACACCACGCGGGGCTGCGTCTGGCGCAGGCCAAACGCAATCAGCACGACAAACACCACGAACACCCAGGTGGGCGTGTGCGACACGATGGAGGTGATCGATTCGAGCATGGCGGTCTCCCTGTTGGAATGACGCCAGCTTAGGCGCCGCATTCCGCACATGGGAGCAGTTTGCGACGAATGGCAGGAAGGCTGGCGCGAACAGTCAGCCCGGATGGCCAGCCGAGCGCTCAGCCAAGCGCCGCGCGCACGCCGGCATCCACCACTGAAAGGTGTGCTCGCAGCAGCCGATCAAAGCCTTCCGCCGTGACGGGCTTGCCGATGTAGTAGCCCTGGATTTCCTGGCAGCCAGCCTTGGCGAGAAACTCCACCTGATCGGCGTCTTCCACGCCTTCCGCCGTAACGGTCATACCCAGGGCGCGTGCCATGGCGACGATGGCCTCGGTCAGCGCCACCGAATCCGGATCATGCGGAATGCCCGTAATGAACGAGCGGTCGATCTTCACGTTGCTGATCGGGAAACGCTGCAAGTACGACAGCGACGAGTACCCCGTGCCGAAATCGTCGATGGAAATACGGATGCCCTGCGCCGTGAGCGCGTCGAACATCGGGCGGACTTCGTCTGCACCGCCCATCAGCAGGCTTTCGGTAATTTCCACTTCCAGCGCGGTGGGCGGCAGGCCGGTCTCGGCCAGCGTCTGCTCGATCATCGGCACCACATCACCGGCCTGGAACTGACGCGCTGACAAGTTGACCGCCATGCGGAAGTCGTAGCCCAGTGCCTCGTACCACGTCACCGCCTGTTCGCATGCACGGCGCAGCACCCATTCGCCAATCGGCACGATCAGGCCGGTCTCTTCTGCCACCGGAATGAACTCGACCGGCGAGATGGCACCCAGCTTGGCGCTGTTCCAGCGCAGCAGCGCTTCGGCACCAACGATCCGATGGCTGGCCAGGTCGTACTTGGGCTGATAGACGAGTTGCAGTTCGTTGTTCTCGCGCGCGTCGCGCAGCGCATTCTCCAGCAAGTAGCGGCGCTGCAGGCGGGCGTTGAGCTCGGCCGTGTAGAACTGTGCACGGTTGCGGCCATTCTGCTTGGCACGGTACATGGCCGCATCGGCCGAGCGCAGCAGGTCCGAGCCGGAAATGCCGTCGTGCGGATACAGCGCCACGCCAATCGATACGCCCAGGTAATAGCGCCCGTTGACGGTATCGAACGGCTCGCGCATGGTTTGCAGCAAACGCTCGGCCAGCAGCGCAATGCGCTTACCTTCGACGCGCTGCTCGATCAGGATGACGAACTCGTCGCCGCCCAGTCGGGCGATCACGTCGCCAGGGCCGATGCAGTCGGTCAGGCGTGCGGCAGCGCTCTGCAGCAGCGTGTCGCCGCAGGCATGGCCAGCGGTGTCGTTCACGCTCTTGAAGCGATCCAGATCCAGGAAGAACAACGCGAGCTCGCGGCTTTCGTCACGCACGCGCTCGATGGCGTTTTCCAGGTGGGAGATAAAGAAGCTGCGGTTGGTCAGGCCCGTCAGCGCGTCATGCGCCGCAAGATGGCGCAGGCGTTGCTCGGCGCGTTTGATGTCGGTGATATCGGCGAACGACAGCATGATGCTGCTGGGCACCGGCTCGCCCTGGCGACGGATCGGGATGATGTTCTCGCGAATCCATACCAACTCGCCGGTCTTGAGCAGAAGCCCGTAGACCCGCCCCAAAATCGGCTCGCCACTGCGCTTCACGAGCTGCGAAGGCAGGACATCGTGCGCGATCTCGCTGCCATCTTCGTCGATCACGCGTTGTAGTGGGTCCAGCCGGTTCCGCCCGACCAGTTGTCCGGCACGCACGCGCAGGATGCGCTCGGCGCTGGCATTGGCTGCCAGCACCACGCCATCCAGATTCTGGATCAGCACGCCCTCGTTCAGGTGCGAGATCGCCAGGCGATAACGCTCTTCGCTCTCGGCCAGGCCGCGCTCGATGGTGTCTTTCTGAATGGCGACGCCAGCCAGGTGGGTTACATCGTCGAGGAAATTCAGCTCTTCTTCGCTGGGCAGGCATGGCTGGCGATAGAACAGCGTGAGCGCGCCCAGCTTGTCACCACGAGAAGAGCGAATCGGCAACGCCCAGGCCGCCGCAAAGCCCGCAGCCAGTGCCGCGGTGCGCTCATGCTGCCAGCGCGGGTCGGTTGCGATATCGCCAATGAGGGCGGCACTGCCCAGGTAGACCGCGCAGCCGCATGCACCAGCATCGGGGCCGACGGGCGAGTTCTCCAGCGTCGCCGCGTAAGCCGCGGGCAACGTGGGCGCAGCAGCGATGCGCAGGGTCTGGCTTTCGTCCGGTTTGTCGGCATCCAGCAGCAGCACCGCCGCCATGGCATTCGGGTAGACCTGCTCGACGTACAGGCACAAGTGGCGCAGCACCGTCGACAGCGTCGCATTGGAAGCGAGTTGCGCTAGCACAGCGTTCTCCGAGGCGAGCAGGCGGCGTGCTTGCAAGGCTTCGGCACGGGCCTGTACGGCGTGGCGCTCAAGCGCGTGGCGCGAGCCGGCCTCGCGCAGCACCAGCATCACAGCCGGTTGACCCTCGTGCTCGCACGCGGCGGCTTCACTCGCAACCAGCACATGGGTGTAGTCGGCCCGCACCAAGCGGTGCTCGACGGGCTGGGCCCCCAAGCCTCCGCTCACCATGCGCGCCAGACGCGGCACGGCCTGGCCCACGTCATCCGGGTGGATCAGCCCGGCAAGCTGTGCGCCTTCAAGCTGCTCCGGCGCCTGCGCATTCATCAGACGCGCAGCGGCAGGATTGGCCCGCACGACACGCCCTTCCACCGTCAGCAGCACGGCATCGGACGACAGGCGCGCCAGCGCATCGAAATCCGTGCCCGCAGCCTGCTCTTCGGCTGCGATCTGCGCCGGGGTAACAGGTGCCGTTGCCGGGTGTGACATGACCTCCGGGGCCAGCTCCGCGGCAACAGGAAGGGCTCCGGCATCGGCCGGATGGGAACGGTTCATCGGGGATACGGTTGCTTGGTCAGCGACTGCAGTGGAAAGCGCAGCCTACACACGTTTCGACCCTATCCACAACGGCAAGCCGGCAGAAAACTGAAGAGCGCTCTGCACGATCACCTGAGCGCGGGCACCATCGCCAAAGAAAAACCCGCGCTCAGTTGACGAGGCGCGGGTTGAAATCTCTGGACCGTGTCGATCTGTTCCAGAGAGGAGAACCGACCCATGAAGCGCCGGGCACATAGCTGCCCCGGCATCGCTTCCATGCTTTAAATAATAGTGTCCCGCCCAGAAAAACAAAGAGCGGAAAAGGCAGGGTATTCCATCCCTTTTTATAATCCACCCCATTTTTTCGGCGCCTTTTTTTGGCACCGCACGAACCCCGTTGCTGCTTGCCCCGTCTGGGTGCGCTGGCGATCTACGATGCACCGCACCGTGATACGGATGGTGCATATAAATCTCCCCGGCATATTGGTTGGTCGAAACACGCACGTGAATGTTCCGCGCCGGGCTCGACATCGGTCGATTATGTCGATTGCGTGAATCATTTGCGCAGGGTGAATCACCTTCAGACGGACGATGGGGCAGTTTGCCGCGTCAAGTTTCGACACGAAGTGCCGTTACACTCCAGTGATCCCGCCTGCCCGCATTGCTTTACAGGCGCATTCTGACCCCCGTGCTTTGACCGTCATGCCGTCTCTTTCCCCCACGTCCCGATCGCCGTCGGCATCGCCTGTGTTGCGGCGTTCCACGCGATTGCTGATTGCCGTAGCGACACTGGCCGCGCTAGTGATACTGCCGCGCGCGCATGCCTCAGCACAGCCGAGCGTGCCGCGCAACGCAGCTACCACCAGTGCACCGGCTGCTGCCGAGCCCCCCGCACCGACCTCGACTACGACCGCCAAGAACGGCAAGGAAGGCAAGGCCCCCACCTGTCAGGCCATCATGCAGCGCCTCTCGGGCAGTCTGGCAGGCACGCCCAGCCGGGCCGACAAGCCTGGCGCTGTGATGGTCGACTTCGAAAAATCCGGCGTGACCATGGCCTGCAGCCACTCCGACGCCGTCGCCATTCCAGTCCCCGGCAACGCCAAGCCGCGATGACCAGCACCGCAATCGCGCGCGGTGTGCTTGCCGGCATGCTGGCCGCACTGGCCATGACCGCCTTCAGCGTGATCGGCGCCGAACGCTGGATCACGCTGCCCGATCAACCCGATAGCTATGCGTCGCTGGATGCCGGCAGCATCCAGCGCATGCCCAGCGGCCCCGTCAGTGCCTGGGTGCGCGTGGAGGCATCCAATCGCGCGGGCATGCGTTCATTGCAGCGCATGTTCGGCGCCTTCCGCGGCGACATGGCCGATTTTCTCTACACCGTCGACTGCCGCAGCCGGCAGTTCTCTGTCTCTCGTGCCAAGTTGTACCAGGGCGCCATGACCGTCATCGAGAAGCAGTTCGCCAACGACGCCAACTGGCAGCGCGTGGATGGCGTGGGCCTGGCGGGTGCAGTGGCGCACGAACTCTGCCCAGGCTAGCGGCCGAGGCCGCCCCTCACCGGCGGCGCGATCGTTGGTAACATCGACGCGTGCGCCCCACCCTCGACCCCACTTCGCCTGACCCACGCGTGACCGCAGACGCCAGCGTCTTCGGCACGCTTGCACGCGGGTCGCGCGCATCGCTGGAGCGCGTTGCCAATCTGGGCGATGGCGTAACCGCTGCCATCTGGTGCAACGAGCACGACGAGGCGCGCTACGTCCAGCCGGGCCACCACACACTGTCGGTGTACCTGCAAGGCGGCTACACCACGCACCGGCAGGATTTGCCGAACTTGTTTGGCGCGCCGGGCCGTGTGTGCATGCTGCCGGCCGAGCACGAGTCGGCCTGGGTGATCGAGCAGCCGATGCGCTTCGTCCATCTGTACTTCGCACCCGACGCATTGGCCGGGCATGCCGTACGTCTGCTCGACGCCGAGCCGCGCCTGTTTACCCTGCACGACCGCACCTTCATTGAAGACGCGCGCCTCGCGCAATCGTGCGCACGCATCGCTCAACTCGACTGGACCGACCTGGACGACCGTATGTGTGCCAACGCGCTGGCCAACGATACGCTGTCATATCTCGTACAGACACAAGGCCGCACGCGTGCGCTGGCGGTGCGCGGCGGGCTGGCGCCGCACGTGTGCCGCCGCATTTCCGCACGCATTGAAGCCGAGCTGGACGCGCTGCTGTCGATTGGGGAGCTGGCGGCCGAAGCCAATCTGTCGGAATTCCATTTCGCGCGGATGTTTCGCGCATCGTTTGGAGTCGCACCTCACGAGTGGGTTCTGCAGCAGCGCATTGCGCGTGCACAAGACCTGCTGCGATCGACCACCCTGTCGCTGGCAACGATTGCCGAGCGCTGCGGCTTTGCCAGCCCGAGCCATTTCAGCCGGCGCTTTGCCGCTCAACTCGGGGCGTCGCCCTCGCGCTATCGGCAGGCTTGGCAAGGCAAGTAGCTCGCCTGTCGTGCGCACCAAAAACGAACGACCGTATTTCAGCAACCGCTGAAGAGTGGCGCCCGGCCTAGCGTTTTCCACGATAGAGGTGTCGTGTGCAGTGCAGTAGTTTGGAAGTGGGTTCCCCATGGAGAGCACCATGTTTACCCATATCCTTTTGCCGACCGACGGCTCCGAGCAATGCCGCAAGGCAATCGACGGCGCATTGAAACTCGCGCGCGCCACAGGCTGCCGCCTGACCGCTTACACCTGCATCGAAGAATTCCCCAACATGGCGTATTCCGCCGGGGTGGGCGAGTGTCCACACGCGCACTACATGGAGCAGGTGCAAGGCCACGCGAAAGACTGTATCGACCGCATTGCCGAGCGCGCCCAGGAAGAAGGCATCCAGTTCGACAGCGATGTCTCACAATTTGCCGAGCCCTACCTTGGCATTCTGGATGCGGCGAAGCGGCACGCGTGCGACGTCATCTTCATGGCATCGCACGGGCACCGTAGCTTGATGGGCCGATTGCTGATCGGCAATGAAACGCGCAAGGTGCTGACCTACGCGCATGTGCCCGTGGTGGTCTACCGCTAGCGGCGGCAGCCCCACAGGCAAGCCTGATTACATTGCCGCCAGTTCCTGCGCGGGTGCATCTTCGCCCTGCTCAAGCTCGGCCATGCGCCGCGCTTCGCGATCAGTGACTTGCTTGCGCTGTTCAGGCGTCAGCACCTGCATGATCTTGGCGCCGGCTTGCGCGCGCAGTTGGGCTTCGCGGGTAACCGCGCGGCCCAGCGCTTCGGACAGCGTGCGAACGCGTGCTTCATCGTACTGGCCGGACATCACCATCTGACGCAGGTCACGACGCGCATGTGCGACGGCCTTGTGTTGCTCGCGCTCCTGCGGCATCTGCGCATACTTGATGGCGAAAATCTTGTCGCGCTGTTCTTCGGTCAGCTTCAGGCCACGCAGGAAGAACTCGCCACCGTGGTGGCGCCCCATACCGTGCGGCCCCATCGGGCCCTGCCCGTGCTGCATCATGCCCGGCCCATGCCCAGGCATCGGCGACATGGGTGTTGCGTCGGGGGCGGCAGTCTGGGCCAGCGCAGCACAAGACAAGAAAAGCCCGGCAGCAACGGCAACCAGGCGGCGGGAAGTCACAGCGATCATGATGAGGCTCCTGATGAGAATATCGGCCGAACACGCCAGCCATATGCTCACTGTAGCCATCGGTGTCGCACCAAAGGTGGGCAAACAGAGGAGTTTTCTTTAACGCCTGTTACGCCACAATCGGCATGCAGCCGCATCAAACACATCAAGCGTCGAGCCGATACCCCACACCGTAGACGGAGTGGATCATGTCGGTGCCGGGGCTCAGCAACTCCATCTTGCGGCGCAGATTCTTGACGTGCGTATCGACCGTGCGGTCGGTCACGATGCGGTGGTCGTCGTAGATCTGCTCAAGCAGATTTGCGCGCGAGAGGATGCGCCCCGGCGCACCGGCCAATGCCGCGAGCAGGCGGAACTCCACGGGCGTGAGATCCAGGCGCTGGCCCCGCAGCGTGGCGGAATACGCGGAGCCGTCGATCACGAGCGCGCTCTCGGGCAGGCCGCCGCCGCGCTGCGCGCGCCGCAGAATGGTCTTGATGCGCGCGACCAGTTCACGCGGGCTGAAGGGCTTGCAGATGTAGTCATCTGCACCGAGTTCGAGGCCGAGCAGGCGGTCGATCTCTTCCACGCGCGCCGTCACCATGACGATGGGGACCTCGCTGAAGGTCCGCACTTCACGGCAGATTTCCAGACCGTCCTTTCCGGGCAGCATCAGGTCGAGCACCACCAGTTCGGGCATGGCCTCGCGCACGCGCTGCACCGCGTTCGTACCATCGGCCAACCACTCGGTTTCATAGTGGGCGGCACGCAGATAATCGATCGTCAGTGCGGCCAGCTTGGGTTCGTCTTCAATGATCAGAATCATGGTCAGCAAGCGGATCAAGCAGATCAAGAATGGGCAGGCGGATGATGATCCAGAGCCCGCCCAGCGGCGAGGGCCTAGCCTCAATGGTGCCACCATGCGCGGCAACAATAGTCTGACACAGGCTCAGGCCCAGCCCTGCGCCGCCCTGCGCACGACTGCGAGAAGGGTCGGCGCGGAAGAGCCGGTCGAAGATGCGCGGCAGCATCGCCTCGGGTACGCCCGGCGCGCTGTCCTGCACGTCGATCTGTTGCCACTGGCCGTCCTGGTGGACATGCACGCGCAATGTGCCGCCGGCATCGGTATAACGCAGGGTGTTCTCCAGCAGGTTCTGCATGACCTGACGCAGGCGCTGCGGATCGCCGTTGACCATGGCCTCTTGCGAAGGCACGCTCGGCAGATCGAGTTGCAACGCGATGCCCTTCTCCATCAGGCGCGGCGTAAAGCCCTGCACGGCACTGCACACGGCATCGGCCAGATCAAGCGCTTCCATGTGGAAGGCCAGCGCCCCCACGTCGGCCAGTGACAACTCGTACAGATCGTCGATGAGCTTGCTGAGCGTGGCCACTTCAGCCTGCAGCGAGGCCAGCGAGGTGACCGTCAACGGACGCACGCCGTCTTGCATCGCCTCCAGTTCACCGCGCAGCACGGCCAGCGGTGTGCGCAGCTCGTGCGAGATATCGGCAGTGAGCTGGCGGCGCATCTTTTGATTGGCCTCCAGCGATGCCGCCAAGTGGTTGAAGTCTGCCGCCAACCCGCCAAGTTCGTCGCGCGAATGCACATCAACGCGCGTGGCGTAGTCGCCGTCGGCCATGCGGCGGGCGGCGTCGGTCAGCCGGCGCATTGGCGCAAGCAGCCCACGCGCAAGCAATACCGCCACCAGCGCGGCCAGCAGCACCGACAATCCGGCGATGATCCATGTCGCCCGCAGTTGCTGCCCCAGGAAAGCTTGGTCTGCACCTTCGGGCACACGCATGCGCGGCGGCATGGCCAACCAGCCGATCGTCAGATCGTTGTGACGGAGTTCATGCCATTTTGCGTTGGGGCCCAGCGGTGGCCCATCGCCAATGATGACGTGGCGCTCGGCATCCAACAGCCAGATCGGCGACCGGGGCATCGGCGGCGGCTCGCCTGGCGGATGCGGAGGCAGGCTGCCGGCGCGCGCAACATCCGGCGGCGCAGGCATGCCACGCCCCATATCGGGCGGCAGCGGATCAAAGTGTCGACCGGGCGGCGGGTCGAGGTGCTCGCCTCCCATGCCATTGGCACGGGCACGGGCACCTTCACGGCGCAGCAGGCGGAACCACGCCTGACGATCGTTGCGCAGGAATTCCCAGTTGCCGTGCTCGGCGTAAGCCGCTTCAACGCCGCGGGCGAGCACGGTCATACGCTCCGCCTCGCGTGTGTTGACGTACTCAAGAAAGTTGGCGTCGAAGCGCCACCGCACGGCTGCACCCATGGCAAGCGCCACGACGATGCTCAACGCGAACAGCACAACGAACAGCTTGGAGGTAATGCCGAAAGACGGACGCATGGATCGATGCAAACACTGTCGCCCGCGCCAGCGGGGACGATTCCCGCATGGCCGGACGTCAGGCTTCACGTCATCTTACCGGGTGACCCCGGGCGGGATGCCTTGAGGATAACAACCGCATGGCACCAGAAATTGAGCGAAATGAGAAGAACACGTTCCACGGCGTTTCAAGATGGCGCCGCGCGCACGTGCCGCGATCTGTCGCATCGCTCACCCGCCCCCGCAAAGCACGCTATCCTGCGGCATTCGTCCCGCACCCAGGAGACCCGCCTTGCCCAGCCGGCCGGCCCGCCCCGCGTTCTCGATGCTCCGCTGCACCATGTACGGCGTGGAGGCCGTTGCCGCAGATTCCGGCCATACGTTCCCGCGCCACACGCACGAGCAGTTCGGCATCGGCATTGTCGACCGGGGTGCACAGAAGTCGTTCAGCGGGCGCGGCATGGTTGAAGCCGGTGCGGGCGACGTCATCATGGTCAATCCGGCCGAGGTGCACGACGGCACCCCGATCGGCGATGCAGGCCGCGCCTGGCGCATGCTGTACTTCGACCCGGGCACGATCGGCACACTTGCGCATGACCTGCAGATCGGCAAGAACAATATGGAGTTCAACCGCCCGGTCGCGCGCGATGCCAACCTGGCGCGGCGCGTGCGCCTGCTGTTCACGCAGATGACGGCATCCGCCACGCAATGCGATGCACTGCTGCGCGAACAGTTGCTGCTATCGGTACTGGCCGATGCGCTGCACACCGTCAACAGCCACGCCAACGATGCCCCCGACGCCATCCGCATGGCGCGCATGCGCATCGACGATGACCCAGCCACCGGGGTCTCCCTGCTCGACCTGGCGCAAGACACCGGGCTCAGCCGCTTTCAGGTGTTGCGCGGCTTTGCGCGTGTCACGGGCCTCACGCCGCATGCCTATCAATTGCAGCGGCGCGTTGCCCTCGCGCGCCGGCTGATCGCCCAGGGCCTGCCGCTGGCAGAGACTGCTGCAGCCTGCGGTTTTGCCGACCAGAGCCATATGACACGCCAGTTCGTGCGCAAATACGGCGTATCGCCTGGCATGGTGGCGGCGACGCGGTAACCGGCCGCTCTCTTCCCTGCAATTTCGTTCAAGACGCGCGCTTCGGGCGCCGCCATCCTGCGGTCTTTCACAGACGCAGGGTTCGACATGTCCAGACGCCTCGAAGGCTGCCTCTACCTCGCACTGGCGATGGTGCTGGTGGGCAGCACGGTTGCGGCCAGCAAGATCATCGCTGCCGGGCTCCCGCCATTCACCGCCACGGCGTTGCGCTTTGCGATGGCGCTGCCGCTGTTTCTCGTTGCCATGCACTTAACGGGTGCGCGTTGGCCGGCACTTTCACGCACGGAGTGGGGTCTGTTGTTCCTGCAGGCGGCAGCTGGCAGCGTGGGCTACACGACGCTGCTGATCTCGGGGCTTCGTCATACGTCGGCGGCAGATGCAGGCGTCATCATCGGCACGTTGCCGGTGGTATCTGCGCTCATTGCCATTGTGGTGCTGGGCGAACGGCCAGGGCGCGCGGTATTGGGGGCGATTGCACTGGCGACGACGGGCGTGCTGGCCATCGCTTTCCAACCCGGTAGCGACGCTGCGCATCCGCTGGCGGGCAACATGCTGGTGATTGGCGCGGTGGTGTGTGAAGGGCTGTTCATCCTGCTCAACAAGCGGCTGCGCACACCCGTGCCGCCGCTGGCGTTATCGACGTCGATGAGCCTGTTTGGCTTGCTGACAGCATTGCTTCCAGCCCTGTGGGAGACCCCATGGCAATTGCATGCTTCCACACAGGCAACGCATGCACTGGCCGCGGTTACCTACTACGCCATCGTGCCCACCGTCGGCGGCTTCGTGCTCTGGTATGCAGGGGCGGCACGCGTGAGCGGCGCAGAGGCCGCGCTCTTCACGGCCCTCGCGCCGGTGGCCGCAGTCGTTTTTGCCGCCGTACTGCTCGGTGAGGTGGTCAGCGTTCAGCAAATCACCGGCATTGCATGCGTACTGGCGGCGGTACTGAGCCTCGCCCTGGCGCGTTCATCTGCACCAACGTCTTCCCGCCCTAAGGAATCCATCTGACCATGCGCTTCGTTCATGCTCCACAGATCTGGCAAGACTTTCCCGAACTCGTGCCCGGCGTGCTGTCCGTCAAGGGTGTCCGGCAGGATGCTCGCTTTGATACGGAAATCGCCCGGCTGCTATCGGTCGCCCGCGTCCGGTTGGCGGGCACACCGGAAGGCGAATTGCCCGAAATCCAGGCGTGGCGGCGCGCGTTCTCGCGCATGGGGCTAAAACCCACGCAATACCGCTGCGCCGCAGAATCGCTCTTGCGACGCTTCCGGAAAGACGACGCGCTGCCGCAACTGCACCCGCTGATCGACGTCTGCAACGCGGCCTCGCTGGCGTTTGCGATTCCGGTGGCGGTGTTTGATGCAATGGCCATCGACGGGCATCTGACCGTCCGCCGCGCCACTGGTAACGAGCGCTATCTCACCTTCGCTGGCGAAACCGAGCAGCCCGATGCGGATGAGGTGATCTTTGCCGACGGCGCCAACCACGCACACGCGCGCCGCTGGTGCCACCGCCAGAGCGGCGATTCGGCCGTCCGCGCAGAGACATCGAGCGCATTGATCGTGGTAGAAGCCATGCACGCAAACGCGGCGGCAGACGTGTATGCGCTGCTGGAAACGCTGGCGGCAACGCTGACGGCTGCCGGGATGAGTGTCTCGGCGCCCCGCCTGCTGAGTGCGGCGGCGCCGGAATACGTGGCTTAGGCTTCGGCGTCGGGCGCCGTCACCTCTTCCATGCGCTCGATGCGCACGCGCACGATGCGGCGGCTACCGGCTTCGAGGATGACGAAACGCAGGTCGTGGCGCACCAGCGTGTCGCCCACCTCGGGCAGACGATCCCATTGGTTGAACAGGTAGCCGCCAAGGCTCGTGGCACCACCACCTTCGTCGAGCAGCCAGTCGACGTGCAGCACGTCTTCGAGCTGGCGCAGGTCGGCCTCGCCAGCCACCTCCCAGCAGCCTTCGCTCGCCTGCTCCACGTCAAGGCGCTCGTCTTCGTCGGGAAACTCCCCGGCAATGGCTTCCAGCACGTCGATGGGCGTCACCACGCCCTGCACTACGTCCAGGGGATCGATCACCAGCAGCATGCGCCCGCGCGCACGCTTGAGCAGATCCATCAGGCGCAGGATGCCGACGTTATCCGACACCTTGAGCGCGGGCTTGACCGAGCGCTCCACGTCAATGGTGCCGCGCGTGTCGAGGTCACCCATCAAGTCCTTGGCACGAGCCACGCCCACCAGATCATCCAACCCGCCTCGGCAGACCGGAAACTGGTTGTGCGGCACCGCCAGCAACAGCTTGCGCGTGGTTGCCGCATCGGCTCCCAGATCCACCCACGAGATGTCATGGCGCGGCGTCATGATCGAACGCACCGAGCGCTCGGCCAGATCCAGCACGCCGCTGACCATGCTGCGCTCTTCGGGGCGGAACACGGCCTCGGGCGCGGGCTGATCCGCATGGGGCGCAGTTTCGTGGGCCTCGGTATCGGCCGGGGTACCGCGACGGTCGCCCAGCAGGCTCAGCACGGCGTCTGCAGTGCGCTCACGCAACGGACGGCGGCGCTCGTAGCGCACGGTGTTGCGCTGGGCCACCTGGTTGAAGAACTCGATCAGGATCGAGAAACCGATGGCCGCATACAGATAGCCCTTCGGAATATGGAAGCCCAGCCCTTCCGCCACCAGGCTGAAACCGATCATCAGCAGGAAGCTCAGGCACAGCACCACCACGGTGCGATGCGCGTTGACGAAGTTCGTCAGCGGACGCGACGCAAACAGCATGGCGCCCATGGCGATCACCACGGCGGCAATCATCACCGGCAGATCATTGACCATGCCCACCGCGGTGATGACGGAGTCGATGGAGAACACCGCATCCAGAATCACCACCTGTGCGATCACGTTCCAGAACTTGCCGTGGCCGGTGCCGTGGCTCTCGTCCTGAGGCTCGCCATCCAGGCGCTCGTGCAGCTCTGACGTGGCCTTGAACAGCAGGAAGAACCCGCCCAGCAGCAGGATGATCGAGCGCCCCGACAGATCCACCGGCCCGATCGTCAGCAGCGGCTTGGTGAGCCCGACCAGCCATGAGATGGCCATGAGCAACACCACCCGCATCCCCAGCGCCAGCCCCAGGCCGATCATCCGGGCACGATCACGCTGCGCAGGCGGCAGCTTGTTGACGAGGATGGCGATGAAAACGAGGTTGTCGATGCCGAGAACAATCTCGAGCACCACAAGGGTGAACAGGCCAATCCAGATGGACGGGTCAGCAAGCCAGGTCATAGGGAAGATTCAGTGACAGCGCAAACGCAATCTGCCGATGATAACCGCAGCGCACGCATGGCCAGCGCTGCGGCAGAGAACGCAACAAATGGGCCGACCGCCTATGCGCTCAACGCTGCGCCACGTGGGAAACCCGGGCGGCCCGCCCGGCCGGCTTCTGAGCCTGCACGGGGCGGTAGCCATCGGTCAGCGTCTTGAGAAAGACAACGATGTCGCGCACGTCGGCCTCGGAGAGCACCGGCTTGTCGCCTGGCTTGCCACCGAAGGGCGGCTCCATGTTGACGTTGGCGCGATACTGGACCGGCAGATCGTCGAATTTATCAACCGTGCCGTCGGCCTTGCGCGGATACCACTTCTGCGGTTGGGTATCGCGCTGGGCGTAGAAACGCACGGCGTCTTCCAGCGTATGGATGGCGCCGTTGTGGAAGAACGTCTTGCGCAGCGCCACGTTGCGCAGTGACGGCGTGCGGAAGCGGCCGCAATAGTCGGTGCGGTCTTTCAGGTCGGTGCGGTCGGGGCCGCACAGGCCAAGGTCAAAGAACGCCGGATCGGCATTGGCCGGCAGCGCGCGGTTGCGCGGCACGCCCACGGCAATGTGGCCGAAATCGGTGAACGCAGGGAAGGCGCCGTCCTGCTTGATGGCGCTCACGTGGCACGAGGCGCAGTTACCCTTGGCCGGATCGGCAAAGACTTGCAGGCCGCGCATCTCCTGCGGCGACAGCTTGACCTGCTTGCGCAAGAACGCGTCGTACTTGCTGTCGTACGGATAGAACTCCGACGGCGTCTGCTGGAATACCTCCAGCGCCATCAGCGCGGCGCGGAAGGCGGTGTCCTCATTGTCAAGAATGTCGTCGCCGAACACCTGGCGGAACATCTGCGCGTGGCGGCCGCTGCGCAGCTTGGCAACCACGGCAGCCGGCGTACCGTTTGCCATCTCGTGCGCGGAAAGCAGCGGAATGCGCGCCTGATCGTGCGTGGAGGACACGCGACCGTCCCAGGTGTAGCCGCCGGTCGGGCCCTGGTCTTCGGAATCGTTGCCGTCGTTCTCGTAGAAGTGCTCGGAGAACGGCGGCACATTCTGGATGTAGCGCAACGACGGCGCGGCGCGCACGCCGGTCTTGTGCATGTCGGCGCCGCCCAACTGCACGGACAGATCGTTCGGCGGGCCGTAGGCGTGCGTGGGGCTATGGCAGCTCGCACAGGCCTGCTTGCCAGAGGCAGACAGTGCTGGATCAAAGAACAGCGCCTTGCCCAGTGCCGTCATGGCGGGCACCGATGGGCGGCGTGTCGCCATCATCGTGTAGAAGGCCTTCTCGTAGGCCGGTGCAGCCGGTGCGGAAGCTGCCACCGGCTTGGCTACTGGCGGGGAAGCCGACGGAACCGAGGCGGCCGTCGCCGCCTGCGCCGAGGACGGTTCGCCGCGTCCGCACGCAGCCAACCCGGCAAGCGCAAGCGCCGAAACAGCGATCACGCGAAACGTGGCAACAGGCAGAAGGCGGCGCATTGGCGATGGACGAAATATTGGGAGCCTTGCAACTTAGCATGCGCGCGATGACACTTTGATGTCGTCAAACGTCTGTCACGTCAGCCCTTGGAGAACGTTCATGGTGGCAAATGTCTTCAAACGTTCGGTGGTGCCCCTGCTCCTCCTGATGATGGTTATCACGGTCAATTGGACCGAGACTCGCTTCAGGCCAACGTTTTCATCATCAACTTGTCACACAGGAAGACCAGACTCCGGCTCGCTTTCGTCCCCCACACAACAATCCAGGGAAATCATGAGCCGAGCATTCCGTCTTCTGCCGCTGACCGCGCTGGTCGCGGCCAGCATGTCCGCCTGTGGCGGCAGCGACTCGAACAACAGCGCCTCCACCCAGTCCACTTCGGGCGTGGTGACGGGCAGCTACTTCGAGCATGCCAAGGTCTGTATCGATGCCAACAACAACGGCAAGTGCGATTCGGGTGAAGCCAGCACCTATACCGATGCCAACGGCGCGTACACGCTCGCCGGCACGGGCGCCATCACGGTGGAAGTCGGCACGGATGCCTTCCGCAACGACCCGGCTACGGGTGCCCACAATGCCATCACGCAACCGCTGGTGTTCCGCGCACCGGCCGGCGCCGCTGGCGTGGTCAGCGCAATCTCGACGGAACTGGCTGCCCTGATGGACAGCAACGGCGGCGACATCAACGCTGCCAAGACAGCCCTGGCCGCGCGCCTGGGCGTGACGATCGACAAGCTGCTGGAAGACCACAACAAGGAAAGCGACGCCAACATCAAGGCGGCTCTGCAGGCTGAAATCGATCAGGCCATCGCGCTGATTGCCGATGCCGTGGCCAGCGGCGGCGACATCAACAAGGGCATCCGCGACGGCGTTGCCAAGCGCATGGCGCTGAACAACAACGTGCAGACCATCGTCGTGATCTACGCGGAAAACCGCGGCTTTGACAACCTTTATGGCTTGTTCCCGGGCGCCAACGGCATTCCGGGTGTGAACCCGACCTCGACGGGCACTGCCGTTGCACAGAAGGACTTCGACGGCTCCGTCCTGCCGACGCTGCCGCCGACCTGGGGCGGTGTGACCGCTGCCGGGCAAACCGTGCAGGTCACGCAGGCGCAATCCGCCAACATGCCCAACCAGATGTTCCAGATCGACAGTCCGTCTGGCTTCGGTACTTCGGGCACCGTTGTCGGCCAGAACGTCATCACGCGCGACCTCTGGCACCGCTTCTATCAGAACCAGATGCAGATCAACGGCGGCAAGAACGACAAGTTCGCCGCTTTTGCTGATGCGGGTGGCCTGTCGATGGGTTACTACGACGGCAGCAAGATGGCCATGTGGAACATCGCCAAGCAATACACGCTGGCTGACAACTTCTTCATGGGCGCCTTCGGTGGTTCGTTCCTGAACCACCAGTACCTGATCTGCGCGTGCGCGCCGATCTACCCGAACGTCAAGAACTCGCCTGCCTTCAAGAGCCCTGCCACCATCGCGTCCGTCGACGCCAACGGCACGCCGCAACTGGCACCGAGCGCCAGTTCCGTGATGGCAGGCTCGCCGACCTTCCCGGGCGACGGCAGCCTGACCCCAATCGACAGCAACGGCAACTCGTACGCAGTCAACACGATGCAGCCGCCGTACCAGCCGTCGGGTAACGGCGTGGCCAGCGGCAACGCTGCCTATGCTGACCCGACCAAGGCTTCGACGATGCCGGTGCAGTCCACCACCAACATCGGGGACCTGTTGACCGCCAAGGGTGTGAACTGGGCCTGGTACGCTGGCGCCTGGAACGCCGCGCTGGCCGACGCACCCAACACCACGCGCAGCGTGATCTACGGCGGCACGATCCAGTTCCAGCCGCACCATCAGCCGTTCAACTACTTCACGCGCTTCGACCCCGCCACCACCACCGGTACCGCCGAGCGTGCAGCCCACCTGAAGGATTACGACGCCGCCTTCCTGCAAGATGCCGCCGCAGGCAAGCTCCCGGCCGTGACGTTCTACAAGCCGCAGGGCAACCTGAACCAGCACGCCGGTTATGCCAACGTGGCCGACGGTGACGCCCACATCGCCAACGTGATCGCCCAGCTGCAGAAGAGCCCGCAGTGGAAGAACATGGTGATCGTGGTGACGTATGACGAAAACGGCGGTTTCTACGACCACGCCACGGTGCCGAAGGCTGACCGCTGGGGCCCGGGCACGCGTATCCCGGCGATCATCATCTCGCCGTTCGCCAAGAAGGGCTTCGTTGACCACACTCAGTACGACACGGCTTCGGTGCTGCGCCTGATCACGCACCGCTTTGCCCTGCCGACGCTGCCGGGCATCAAGCAGCGTGACGACGGCCTGGTGGCCAACGGCAACAAGCCGATGGGCGACTTGACCAACGCGCTGGACTTCTCGCAGTCGCAATAACGCCTGCAGCGCAGTCCTCGTGAAGAAGGCAGCCTCCGGGCTGCCTTTTTCTTTACCTACTTGCCTTTCTTCTTGCCGGCAGGTTTCTCGCTCGCCAGGCTCTCCAACCGCATCCCCACCTTGATGGTCACCTGCCAGTGGGCAATCTTGCCGTCCACCAGGTGGCCTCGCGTCTCAAGCACTTCAAACCAGTCAAGGTATTTCAGCGTCTCGCCGGCCCGGGCGATGGCATTGCGGATGGCCGCATCGCTCGACTCCGGCGAAGACCCCACCAGTTCGATCATCTTGTAGGTATGGGAACCCATATCGCCTCCATGTTGGTCTGGGTGTCGTGCAGAAGGTCTCCTGCAGACTGCACGCAGAACGCGCCCACGACAGAGCGTGCGCCACGTCACTTACCAGAATGGCTGGTGCCGCCGCACTCTGCCAGCCCATTTTTTGGTGGGCAAATCAAAAGCTTGGCGGTTAATTGCGTTTACAAATTTGACAAAGCCTGTCACGCCGACCGACGCAGCGCGTCAAACCCAGCCGAGACCTCTGCTTGAACTGTCATATTGCGCAGGTACCCTGCGCGGCTTTTGTATGACATCACGGCGTCCTGCCGCTGGCACAGAACGTGCCTTAGGTAGTTCACCCGTGTCCCCTAGAGGAGGCGCAATGCGCCACCCCGCCCAACAAGCTATCGCCACGCCCCCGCTCCGCCGCACGTCGTCTGCATCGTCGACCGCGTCTTCCGACACCTCACGCCTGCTGGCCGAGACTGTCGCCTTCCATATCGAACGCGGCGGGCGCCGCATCGAGGCCACCTACTCGGCCCGCAACGGCATCGTCACGGTCAAACATCAGGGCAAATCCCTGTCCACCTATTCACCGCAGGGCGACTTCAAGGCCGTTGCACGCCAACTGCTCAGCGTCATGCTGACCATCTGAGCACGCAGTTCAGTCAAATGCTCCTTGGTTGGCTGGCGCCGGTCATGGTGAAAGCGCCTGTAATGGTTTGCCGGCCGTTTCGCCAATCCAGCGCCCGCGCGGCCGGACACTGGCGGCCGAGATCCGTTACGATGGCGGGCATCCCGTTCATCACTTTTGCAGATCGCCGGTTTCCGGCGCGCATTCACCGTGTCTGGCGACGCCGGCCTTTCCTCGTCTTCCGCGCCTGCCCCATCAGCGACAGCGCTGTCGCACGCGCCCTTCTCCTATCCTGCCTTCCGGCTGTTCTGGTTCACGAGGCTGTCCACCACCTTCGCCTACCAGATGTTCGGTGTGGCGGTCGGCTGGCAGATCTACGACCTCACACGCAGCGCCTATGTGCTCGGACTGGTGGGCCTTGCCCAGTTCCTGCCCTCGGTAGTGCTGGTGTTGGCCTCAGGTCATATCGCCGATCGCTACGACCGGCGCCGCGTGGTGCGTGCATGCCAGGCCATCGAGGCACTGGTAGCCATTACGCTGTCGATCATGGCGTTCAACGGGCACGCCGGCGTGCAGTCGATCTTCCTGTGTGTGGTCGTGATCGGCGCAATGCGCGCGTTCGAGACACCGACATTGCAGGCGTTGCTGCCATCGCTGGTGCCGCCGCAAGCACTGCCACGCGCCGTGGCGTTGTCCAGTTCGGCCGGACAAACCGGTGTCATCCTGGGGCCGGCGCTGGGTGGCTTCCTGTATGTGGCCGGCGCGCCGGTGGTGTATGCCACGGCAGCCGGGCTCTTTCTGCTTGCGCATGTCCTGCTGGCGTTTGTGCGCATGGAGCGCGTGGTTCCGGTCAGCACGCCGGTGAGTCTGCAGTCGCTGTTCGCGGGCATCGCTTTCATCAAGGGGCGGCCGGTGGTACTGGGCGCCATCTCGCTCGACCTGTTCGCGGTGCTGCTGGGCGGCGCAACGGCGCTGCTGCCGATCTATGCGCGCGATATCCTGGGCACGCAGGCGTGGGGGCTGGGGCTGCTGCGCTCTGCGCCGGCAGTGGGCGCACTCGGTATGGCGCTCTTTCTCGCGCATCGGCCGCTGGAGCGGCGCGTGGGCAGGGTGATGTTTACTGCCGTGGCGGTCTTTGGGCTGGCAACACTGGTGTTCGGAATTTCGCGCTGGCTGCCGCTGTCGATGCTGGCGCTTGTGGTGCTGGGCGCGTCGGACATGATCAGCGTGGTGATCCGGACCTCGCTGGTGCAACTCGATACGCCCGATGCGATGCGCGGGCGCGTGAGTGCGGTCAACTCGGTCTTTGTGGGTGCGTCCAACCAGTTGGGCGAGTTCGAGTCGGGCATGGTGGCTGGGCTGCTGGGGCCGGTCCCCTCGGTGGTGATGGGCGCAATCGGCACGCTGCTGGTGGTCGCGGTCTGGATGCGCCTGTTTCCCGACCTGACGAATCGAGACCGCCTACGCGACCCGCACCCCGCACACCCGGCGCCCCCCTCTTCAGGGGGATAAGGCTGCACACCCGCGCCAATACTGGCCCGGGCAGAAATCGAGTGCTAAATCGGCCACCCTCTGGCAGGCATGTCAGCGAAACCCCGATGGCATCAGCGGCGGCCAGTTCATATGCTGAGTCACCTTTGGCCGCCCGATGCCGCTGCGCCCGATCGTGAAGTTCATCCTGCACTCCCCCTCTCGCCCTCTGGATGCGCGCGCTGCGCGCTCCGGGCACCTTGCACGCCCCGCACGCCCATCCGGGCCGGCCGAGCGGATCGCCGATCCTGGGCCGTTCAGCGGTAGCGGGCTGCGCGCCGCGCCGGCGATCCGGCCATCTGCCTGGCTGGTGGCGATTGGCGCGGCCGCGGTGGGCACGTTAGGGCGGCTGATGCTGGAATCGGCCATGGGCATTCGCCTACCGTTTTATTTGGCGTTTCCGGTGGTGACGATTGCCGCCTGGTACGGCGGCTTCTGGCCAGGCATCGCGGCCATTACCACGTATGCGTTGCTGTTTGCCGGATTGGTCGAGCTGCAAGCGGTGCCGCCCATCAACCTCACGCCTGTGCAGTTGAGCGTGTTTGCTGCGGGCGCGCTGCTGATCTGCCTGCTGTGCGAACAGTTGCGTCGGGCGCGTGCCGGCGCCGAACGCCGCGCCCGCGCCGAAACGCTCCAACGCGTGTCGCAACAGCGCCTGCTGGCAGCACTGCAGGCCTCGCCCATCTCGCTCTACGACGTCGACAACACGATGCACTTCACCTGGGTGCACAACCCCGTGTTCGGTCTGCAACCTGAGCAACTGATGGGACGCACCGTGCGCGAAGTGTTCGGCCGACGTGCCGCCGCACGCCTGACAGAAGCCGGCCAGCGCGTCATTGCCAGCGGTACGCCCACGCGGGTGGAATTCGCTTTCCGCCGCCGGCACACCCAGCGCGTGGTCTACGACGTGGTGGTCATGCCCCTGCGTGATGACACGGGGGAGATCATCGGCCTGACCAACGCCGTGATCGACATCAGCGAACGCCGCCAGGCCGAAACCCGCCGCGCGCAGCTGCTCGAAGCCGAATCGCGTGCGCGTGCGGAAGCCGAGCGCGCCAGCCGCCTGAAAGACGACTTCCTTGCCACTGTCAGCCACGAACTGCGCACGCCGCTCAATGCCGTGCTGGGCTGGGCGCAGTTGCTGAACATGCGTGCGTATGACGAAGCCATGTTCAAGCGCGGGCTGGCAGCCATCGAGCGCAGCGCCCGCACGCAGGTCCACCTGATCGACGATCTGCTCGATATGTCTGCCATCCTGTCGGGCAAGGTGCCGCTGGAAATTGGAGAAGTCGATCTGGCCGACGTGCTGGAACGTGCGCGCGAAACCATCGAGCCGATGGCGCGCCAGAAACAGATCAGCATCGACACGGAATACCTGCCCGTGCCCATGCTGCAAGGCGATGCGGGGCGCCTGAAGCAGGTGTTCTGGAATCTGCTGGCCAACGCCGTCAAGTTCACGCCCGAAGGTGGACACGTCCGGTTATCGGTACACCCGGCACCAGAAGGCGTGGTAGCGACGGTGCGCGATACCGGCATCGGCATTGAACCCGCGTTCCTGCCGCATATCTTCGACCGCTTTCAGCAGGCAGACCTGTCCAACACGCGGCGCCACGGTGGGCTGGGGCTGGGGCTGGCGATCGCCAAGCAACTGGTCGAGCTGCATCACGGGCGCATTACAGCCGCCAGCAGCGGTGCCAATCACGGCACCACGATGGCCGTCACGCTGCCACTGCATGCCACGCAGCCGGACGAACAGACTGGGCGCATGCCCGGCTTCGTCTCCGGCACGTCGGCCCCGGCGCTGGACGGCATGCGCGTGCTGGCCGTGGACGACAACCCCGAATCGCTCGGCGTGATTGCGCTGATGCTCGAGCGCTACGGCGCCGAGGTTGTTACCGTATCCAATGGCGCAGCGGCACTTGATGCGCTGGAGCAGTCCCCCGCAGACGCCCCCTTTGACGCGCTGGTCAGCGATCTGGCCATGCCCGGCATGGACGGGTTGGAGCTTGTGCGTGCGGTACGTGCCTTATGTGTCCACGGCATCAGCATGAGCGACCTGCCCGCCATCGCCGTCACCGCATTTGCTGACCCGATCCGGTTGAAAGCGGCCAAGGAGGCCGGCTACCAATCCGTCATCACCAAGCCGATCTTCCCCGGGGAGCTGGGTCACGTGCTGGCCGCCAACGTGCGTCGTACGTAAGAGCGGCCCGCAGACCTTGGTTTAGCCGACTGGCCTGACCTGCGCGCAACCATGCCTTGACGGAATGGTTGATCGAACAAAAGTCATTGGCGCGAGTGTGAGCACCTCCGCATACTGGGGGTCTGCGCCGATCGGTGGGCATCTCTCCCCTAGCCGTTCCCACCCAGCTTCACTGATCGGCCAGCTCGCCCTTCCCATCAGCTCGCCATTCGTCCGTCGCGCGGCTGTCTGTTGTACCCATAAGAACGCCTGAATCCTGCGCCCCACCTTGGGTTGCATTGGCATTCCGGGCTCAGAGAGGAGACTGCATCGCCATGCCCATCCGTTCACTTCCCGTTGTGTTGTCTGCCATTGCGCTCGGCATGTCTGCACAGGCTATCGCCAAGGACACGGCCAAACCGGCCAACTCAGCCGCCGCGCAGACCATCGCCGTGCCCGGCCTGTCCAAGCCCGCCGACATCCTGATCGACCATTGGGGCGTGCCGCACATCTATGCCAAGAGCGAAGACGACGGCTTCTTCGCGCAAGGCTTCAATGCCGCGCGCGACCGCCTGTTCCAGATCGACCTGTGGCGCCGCCGCGGCCTGGGGCAGCTCTCCGAAGTGTTCGGCCCCGCCTATGTGGAACAGGATCGCGCCGCGCGGCTGTTCCTCTATCGCGGGGACATGCAGGTCGAATGGAACCACTACAGCCCCGATGCGCAGCGCATCGCCACGCGCTTCGTTGCCGGCATCAACGCCTATGTCGATTGGCTGGCCAAGCACCCGGAGCAGATGCCGTTCGAGTTCCGCAAGCTGAACTACACGCCTGCGCACTGGACCCCGGAAGACGTGGTGCGCATCCGCAGCCACGGCCTCACGCGCAACCTGCAATCGGAGGTGGCGCGCGCCAACGTGGCCTGCAAGGCCAGCCTGGCCGACGACACCATCCGCTTCGGCCTGCAACCCGCATGGCAAACCCAGTTGCCAGAGGGCCTGGACCCATGCCTGCCGAAGGATCTGCTCAAGGTCTTCACGCTCGCCACGCAGGGCGTGAAACTGACGCCCGAATCGCTCAAGGGCGTCGACATCGACAGCACCCGCATGGCCGTTGCCACCAACCTCGAAGAGACCATGGAGGGCAGCAACAACTGGGTGATCGCGCCAGGCAAATCCACCACCGGCCGCGCCGTGATGGCCAACGACCCGCACCGCGCCTACTCCGCGCCGAGCCTGCGCTACATCGCCCACGTCAGCACGCCCACGCTCGACATCATCGGCGCGGGCGAGCCGTCGCTGCCAGCCGTGTCGATCGGCCATAACGGGCACGTCGCCTTTGGTCTGACCATCTTCAACATCGACCAGGAAGACCTCTACGTTTATGAGTTGAACCCGGCCAACAACAGCGAGTACCGCTACAACGGCGGCTGGGAGCCCTTCAAGGTGCTGCACGAAACCATGAAGGTGCGCGGCAGTGAGCCCCGCGCCATCGACCTCACCTTCACGCGCCACGGCCCCGTCATCTACGTCGATGCCGAGAAGCACCGGGCGTATGCCGTGCGTTCGGCATGGCTCTCGCCGGGGATGTCACCCTACTTCGGTTCGGTCGGCTACATGCGTGCGCGCACGTTCGCGCAGTTCAAGCAATCGATGCTGAACTGGGGCGCGCCCACCGAGAACCAGGTCTATGCCGATACGAAGGGCAACATCGGATGGGTACCCGGCGGCCTCGCCCCCATCCGCCCGAACTGGGATGGTCTGCTGCCCGTGCCCGGCGATGGCCGCTATGAATGGGCCGGCTTCTGGCGCGGCGACCAACTGCCCAGCACCTACAACCCGAAGTCGGGCTACTTCACCTCGTCCAACGAGATGAACCTGCCGGCCGACTATCCGTACCGCGAACGCAAGCTTGGCTTCGAGTGGACCAACGGCTCGCGCCACGCACGCATTGATGAAGTCCTGGCCAAGCTCGACAAGGTATCGATTGAAGATTCGATGCGCTTGCAGAATGACATGGTGTCGATTCCCGCGCGCCGGCTGATGACGCTGCTTAACCCCCTGTCGTCCAACGATGCCGACACTCAGGCCGCGCTCAACCTCTTCAAGGGCTGGAACGCGACCATGCTGGCGGACTCTCCACAGGCTGCGCTGCATGAGGTCTGGTTCACGCACCACCTGGGCCGCGCGTTCAAGAATGCGGTATTGACCAAGGCAGGCGCCGATGCCATGGGCGCCCCCGATACGGCAGTGATGCTCGACACGCTGGAACACCCGCAAGGCAGCGAACACAAATTCGGTGAAGACCCACAACAGGCCGCTGCCAAGCGTGACGCCGTGCTGCTCGCCAGCCTGAAGGACGCCTGGGCCGACATGGTCAAGCGCCAGGGCCCGAACCCACAGGCGTGGAATTGGGGCGCACTGCATCACAACCTGAACGCGCACCCGTTTGCGGCCATCGTCGACGAGGCCACGCGCGCCAAGCTCAACGTTGGCCCGACACCAGAAGGCGGCAGCGCCTACACGCCGAACCAGTCGACGTACCGCGCGAACGATTTCCTGCAGACCAACGGACCGTCGTTCCGCACGGTCGTGGATGTTGGCAACTGGGACAACTCACGCGCCGTCAACCTGCCCGGCCAATCCGGCAACCCCGACAGCCCGCACTACCGCGACCTCGCGCCGATGTGGCTCAAGGGCGAGTACTTCCCGCTGCTGTATTCGCGCAAGGCAGTAGAGGCAGCCACGGAGTCACGTGTGCATCTGGTACCGGCCAAGTAAATAGCAAAGTCCCAAAAGGAAACGCCACCGCAAACAACGCGGTGGCGTTTTTCTTTAGCCGGTCACGAGCGCCAACACAGGCACCAGACGGTTTGGCCGTACCCTGCCCTATGCGGCGCCTTGAATTTCTGTCGCAAGGAGGAAAAAGGAAGGGGAACTGTTTGAGCGCAGCGAGTTTTCCCCTTCCCCTCCTTGCGACAGAAATTCAAGGAGGGGGTCGCCGCATCGGGCGCGCCTTTCTTTGCTTACTTTCTTTGGCAAGACAAAGAAAGTGAGTCGGCCCCGCCAGGGGACGAAACACCAGCGCACCACCAACATCAACCTAAGCAGCCTGCCCCAAAGCCAACGCCGCACGCACAGCATCCGCACGCGGAATCGGCGCAACAGCGCTATAGCCCGTGGTCGAAATGGCTGCAGCCACATTGGCATAACGTGCCGCCTCAATCGGCGAATCCCCCGCCACGATGCGCGCAACAAACGAGCCACCAAAGCAATCCCCCGCTCCAGTCGCATCAATGGCATCAACCGTATGCCGCGGCACCAGCGTGCGCGACTCGGGCGTCGCCACATAGCAGCCTTCCGCGCCCATCTTGAGCGCCACCAGCTTGACACCCCAGCCAAGCAGCGTATCGACGATGCCATCACGGTCATGACAGTCGAGCAGCACAGTCACGTCATCCCAGCTCGGCAGGCACAGGTCGCACGTGCGCATGGCCTCGCGCATCACCGCACGGGCACGGGCCAGCGGCCACAGGCGCAAGCGCAGATTGGTATCGAACGACACCAGCACGCCCGACGCCCGCGCGTGCGACATCGCTGCCAGACCAGCATCGCAAGCCGTATCGCTGATCGCCAGGCTGATCCCCGACAGGTGGAACGCCTTGGCCGCCGCAATCGCCTGCAGCGGCAGATTCGCCGTCTGGAAACGGCTGGCGGCGGAACCCGCACGCAGGTAGTCGAAATGATGGCCGCGCGCGTCGTGCGAGACGAAGTACAGGCCCGTGGGCGCCTGCGCATCGGTATACACGTAGGTGTGATCAACGCCCTCCGCTTGCCACAGCGCACGCAGCGCCTGACCAAAGCGGTCACCGCCCACTGCACTGATGTAGCCGGTGCGTGCGCCCTGCCGCGCCGCGGCAATGCAGAAGTTGGATGTATCGCCGCCGAAACCGAAGTTCCACGACGTGCTGCCGGAATCCGCCTGGTTGAACTCGATCAGCGCTTCGCCATAGGCGAGGATGTCTGCCATATGCGCGCCCCGATCAGAAGTACGTCTGCACCACGTCAACGACGTTGTACGTATCGTCGATGACGGGGATCTGGCGCCACTTGTCGAACGTCAGGCACGGGTGCGAGATGTCGAAGGCGATCATGTCGCCGACCTTGATGTCGTCGCCGGGGGCGATCTTCAGGTAGGCGTGCTGATCCATCATGCCGGTCACTTCCCAATGCGCGGGCGTGGCTGACGGTGCCTTGTCACCCGGGCGGAAATGCAGCACCGGCAGCGGCAGACCGGCATCGAATGCGGCATCACGCTTGCCGAGCGCCACGATGGCGCGCTCGCCTTCCGGCACCGATTGCACGTAAGCCCACAGTTGCAGCGCGGGCAGCAGGCTGGAGCGCATCTTGTGCGCGATCGGGTTGTTGGCGTCGATACGCGCCTGCGCGGCCTTGTAGATGCCGACGTCGTGCGTCAGATAGCAGCCGGGGCGCAGCACCACATCCAGCGGCTGGCCGATATCGGTCTTGGCAAATTCCTCGGCCACCACGTCATACCAGGCCGAACCGGCACCGGTCAGCACCGCTGGCGTGCGTTGCAGGCGGCCGGCCTTGGCCAGATCACCAATCACCTTCACAGCGCGCTGCAGGAAGGCACGGATGTCAGCCTCTTCCTTGATCACGCCTTCGTACACTTCCACGCCCGCCAGCTTGACAGCGCCATTGGCATGCGTGAGTGCATCGAGCACCGATTGCAGTTGCGCCTCATCGCGCACACCGGTACGACCGCCCTGCACGCCCAGTTCGATCAACACCTGGATCGGGCGGCCCGCCTTGCCAAAGAAAGCGGCGAGCTGATCCACTTGATCGGCTGCATCCACCAGACAGAAGAATTCGAACGACGGATCGGCCAGCAGCTCAGCCAGGATAGCCATGTTGCGCTTGCCGATCAGCTGGTTGGCCATCAGCACGCGGCGCACGCCATGCGCGTAGGCAACGCGCGTCTGGTGCGCCGTTGCCAGCGTGATGCCCCACGCGCCGCCCGCCAGTTGGCGCTGGAACAGGCGCGGCGCCATCGTTGTCTTACCGTGCGGCGCCAGCTTGACACCGTATTCACCCACGAAACGCTGCATCCAGGCCAGGTTGTGTTCCAGGCGCGATTGCGAAAGCACCGCCACCGGCAGGTTCAGGTCTTCGCTCAATACGTTCCAGCGCTGCGCAGCGATCTGCTCCGGCGCGCAAGCGGTTTCCAACGCACCCAGACCCTTATCGAGCGGGTTGACGACGGCGTTGGCGTCTCCTTGGTACTTTGTATCACTCATGGGAATCGACTCGCGTTCCTTTGGGGGTAAACATCGGGTTGACACAATGATAGCGGCGAAATTATTCTCCGGGCCAGCCTGTTACAAAGTACCAAAGCACTCCGTTTGCTGCTATCCGGACAACTACCGGGAGCCCTGCATGCTTGAACCAATGCGCGAACCGATGGACATCGTCACCCGAATCTCTCAGCGTGCCGCCGAGTTGCGCCCCGCTGAGCAGAAGGTCGCGCAGACGGTGCTGGGTGACATTGCCGAAGCGGCTGCCGGCAGCATCCAGACGCTGGCCGAACGCGCCGGCGTAAGCGAAGCCAGCGTCACCCGATTCGCCAAAGCGATGGGTTGCCGCGACGTGCGCGAACTCAAACTCAAGCTAGCGCAGGCAGCCGCAGTCGGCCAGCGCTTTCTGGATGGCGGCGCAGACCGCCCGCCCTCCAGCGCAGACGGCATCCTGGCCGACATTACCAACGTGCTGGAAGCCAACCGCGCCCTGGTGCGGCCCGAGGCATTCCGCAACGCTGCCGAGGCCCTGGCAAAGGCACGCATGATCGCGGTGTTCGGCATGGGCGGCGGCTCGACCACCATGGCCGACGAGATGCGCTACCGCCTTGCCCGCCTGGGACGGCCAGTCACCACCTATCATGATTCGATGCTGCAGCGGATGGTTGCGGCCACGCTCAGCCCGGACGATGTGGTGGTGGTGTTCTCCGTGACCGGCCACGTGCCGGAGGTGATCGACAGCGTGACCATCGCGCGCGAGTACGGCGCCAAGATCGTTGCCATCACGGCCATCGGTTCACCCGTGGCGGCGCTGGCCGATGTCTTGCTGCCGATCCAGTCCATGGAGACCGATTTCATCTTCAAGCCGTCGTCATCGCGCTACGCCATGATGATGATGATCGACCTGCTGGCGACCGAGGTTGCGCTGCAACAGGCCGATCGCAGCAAGGAGCTCTTACGGCGCATCAAGTACGTGCTCGATGCGCATCGCGGCGGCGGCAATCGCCAGCCGCTCGGAGACTGAGCAGGAGCAGTACATGGAACAATACGACAGCGTCATCCGCCAGGTCCGCATCGTCGACGGCAGCGGCCACGAACCCGAGGCCACGCTGTTTGACGTAGCCATCATCGATGGACGCATTGCTGCCATCGCCACGTCGGATTCCACCGCGTGGCTGGGCGACGAGGAAATCGCCGGCGAAGGCCGCGTGCTCGCCCCTGGCTTCATCGACGTGCACACGCACGACGACACCAACGTGATCCGTACACCTGACATGCTATGCAAGGTGTCGCAGGGCATCACCACGGTCATCGTCGGCAACTGCGGCATCAGCGCATCGCCGGCCACGCTCAAGGGCGACCCGCCGGACCCGATGAATCTGCTCGGGCCCGCCAGCGCGTTTGCGTATTCGACGTTTGCGTCGTATGTAGAAGCCGTGGAGCGCGCGCAACCAGCAGTCAACGTGGCCGCGCTGATCGGCCACACGGCGCTGCGCAACAACCATCTGGACCGCCTGGACCGCCCCGCCACCGCCGATGAAGTCGAAGGCATGCGCACGCAACTGCGCGAGGCGCTCGACAACGGCGCGCTGGGTCTGTCCACAGGCTTGGCCTATGCCAACGCGTTTGCGTCGACGACCGAAGAGGTGATGGGCTTGGCCGAACCGCTGGCCGAAGCCGGCGCCATCTACACCACGCACCTGCGCACGGAGTTTGCGGCCATCCTCGACGCGATGGACGAGGCCTACCGCATCGGCAAGCATGCGCGCGTGCCCATCGTGATCTCGCACTTGAAGTGCGCGGGCGCCGCCAACTGGGGCCGCGCAGGTGAGGTGCTGGAATCGATCGAAGGCGCGCAGCGCTATCAGCCGGTGGGCTGTGATTGCTATCCGTACACCGCCAGTTCGTCCACGCTGGACCTGAAGCAGGTGACGGACGAATTCGACATCTTCATCACCTGGTCGGAACCGCATCCGGGCATGGCCGGACAGATGCTCAAGGAGATTGCCGCCGCCTGGGGCACAGACCTGATGGACGCCGCCCGCCGCCTGCAGCCGGCGGGCGCCGTTTACCACAACATGTCGCCGCAAGACCTGGATCGCATCATCACGCACCCCGCCACGGTGATCGGCTCCGACGGTCTGCCGAATGATCCGAAGCCGCATCCGCGCCTGTGGGGCGCCTTCCCGCGCGTGCTCGGCTATTACAGCCGCGAGCGCAAGCTGCTCTCCCTCTCGGCCGCCATCCGCAAGATGACAGGCCAGTCCGCCGAGCGCTTCGGCCTGGCCGAACGCGGCCTAGTACGCGAAGGGTACTGGGCCGACCTCGTGCTGTTCGACCCGGAAACGGTGCGCGATGTCGCCACCTTTACCGACCCGCAGCAACCGGCGGCTGGCATTGCGGCGGTTTGGGTCAACGGCCACCTGTCGTACCGCGAGGGCACCGTGCAGCCGAATCGCGCCGGGCGCTTCCTCAAGCGCGGGCCGCGCGTGCAGGCAGTTGCCTCCGCTGAACTTCACTGAATTTCTGTACCTGTTTGAAAGAAAGGAACGTAGCTATGACGATTACCCGAATTGGCGTCGAAGGCGGCACCGGCACCGGTGGCCAGCATCTCCCCTTTGCCCGTGCCGCCGGCGCAGACGGCTGGCTGTTCGTCTCGGGCCAGACGCCCATGGTGAACGGCGAGGTGGTCGGCAACGGCATCGTTGAGCAATCGCACCAGACCATCAAGAACGTGCTCGCCATCCTGGCCGAGGCCGGCTACGGCCCCGAGCACGTCGTGCGCTGCGGCGTGTGGCTGGATGATCCGCGTGACTTCCAGTCGTTCAACAAGGTGTTCAAGGAATACTTTGGCGCCAACCCGCCAGCGCGCGCCTGCGTCGTGTCGAGCATGGTGATCGACTGCAAGGTCGAAGTGGATTGCGTGGCCTACAAGAAGCCGTAACTCGCAAGTCAAGCGCATTTCAAAAGGGGCGCCCTGCACGACGGGGCGTCTTAACAACAAGAGCCGTGAATATCCCTGAGGAGGAAACCCGATGGTCCCGATGCAAGGCAACTCGCTATTGCTGACCGCCGCGCTGGCGGTGGTCGCGCTGATCTACCTGATTGCCGTCCAGAAACTGAACCCGTTCGTTACGCTGATCGTCGTCTCGCTCGCGCTGGGCGTGGTGGTCGGCATGCCGATGGGCAATATCGTCAAGGCGTTCGAAACCGGCGTGGGCAATACGCTTGGCCACATTGCGCTGGTGGTGGGCTTAGGGACCATGCTTGGCAAGATGATGGCGGAATCCGGCGGTGCCGAGCGCATCGCCAGGACGCTCATCAATGCGTTTGGCGAGAAGAATGCGCACTGGGCGATGATGGTGGTGGCCTTCATCATCGGTCTGCCGGTGTTCTTTGAAGTCGGTTTCGTGCTGCTGATTCCGATTGCCTTCAACGTGGCCAAGCGCACGGGCACGCCGATCCTGATGGTTGGCCTGCCGATGGTGGCGGGCCTGTCGGTGGTGCACGGCCTGATCCCCCCGCACCCGGCCGCACTGCTGGCCGTGACCGCCTACCAAGCAGACATCGGCAAGACCATCCTGTACGCGCTGATCGTCGGCCTGCCGACCGCCATCCTGGCGGGTCCGGTGTGGGCCATGCTGGTCTCGCGCTACGTCAAGCCGGATGAGAACAACCCGCTGGCCGCGCAGTTTGTTGAATCTGATCAGAAACGCGAACTGCCGGGCTTTGGCATCACGCTGTTCACGATCCTGCTGCCGGTGGTGCTGATGCTGATCGGCAGCTGGGCAGATCTGATTGCCGCGCCCAAGACGCTTGCGAACGACATCCTGAAGCTGGCCGGCAACTCGGTCATGGCACTGCTGATTGCCGCGATCGTGAGCTTCTACACCTTCGGCAAGGCACGCGGCTTCAACCGCGAAACCATCCTCAAGTTCACCAACGAGTGCCTGGCGCCGATCGCCACGATCACGCTGGTGGTGGGCGCAGGCGGCGGCTTCGGCCAGATCCTGCGTGACTCGGGCGTGTCGAAGGCGATCGTGGGTGTGGCGATGGACGCCAGCCTCTCGCCGCTGCTGCTGGGTTGGGTGGTGGCCGTGATGATCCGTATTGCCACCGGTTCGGCCACCGTGGCCATGACCACCGCCTGCGGTATCGTCGCCCCGATCGCGGCAGCTTCTGGCGCGGCCGTCCGGCCGGAGCTGATGGTGCTCGCCACCGGCGCCGGTTCGCTGATCCTGTCACACGTGAATGACGGCGGTTTCTGGCTGGTGAAGGAGTACTTCAACCTGACCGTGCCGCAAACCTTCAAGACGTGGACTGTGCTGGAAACCATCATCTCGATCGTGGCGCTGCTGTTGACTCTGGCGCTGTCGACCGTCGTCTAAGCTTGTTAGTTGTGTCGTTGAACTAGGAGAACGTTGTGGGTATCGATTCCGTCGTCCTGGCCGGCCCGGTCATTCCGGTGCTGCAGTTCCAATCCGTCGATGAAGGCGTCAAGGTGTGCCGCGCGCTGTACGAGGGCGGTATCCGCACGTTCGAGATCACGATGCGCACGCCGGTAGCGCTGGATGTGATCAGCGCGGTTGCCAAGGACCTGGGCAGCGATGCCATCGTTGGCGCTGGCACACTCACGCGGCCGGAGCACTTTGCGCAAGCAAAAGAGGCCGGCGCTGTGTTTGCTGTATCGCCGGGTATCACGCCCGCGCTGGCAGCCGCGCAGGCCAAGTCCGGCCTCGACTGGCTGCCGGGCATTGCGACACCGTCCGAGCTGATCCTGGCGCTGGAGTTCGGCCTGACCACGCTGAAGTTCTTCCCGGCCGAGGCGGCAGGCGGCATCCCGATGCTCAAGTCGATCCACGGCCCGTTCGGTGACGTGCGCTTCTGCCCGACCGGCGGCATTACGCCCAAGAGCGCGCCCGATTACCTCGCGCTACCCAACGTAGTGTGTGTGGGCGGCTCGTGGATGGTACCCAAGGACAAGGTCGCTGCCAGCGACTGGTCAGGCATCACGGCGCTCGCCAAGGAAGCAGCCGCGCTCAAGCGGTAGTCAACGTCACCTCTCTAGCGCGGCCGGCTATTGCGTCAGGCAAAGCTGACCGCGCGCTCCATCTGCTCCCGATATCGGACGATGTCTTCGATGGTCAGCACCGGCAGGTTGTGCTGATCGGCAAAGCGCACCGCGTCATCACGGCGCGCCATGGTGCCGTCGGGCAGCATCAGTTCGCATAGCACCGCAGCCGGCGGCAAGCTCGCCAGACGCGCAAGGTCGACCGAGCCTTCGGTATGGCCGCGCCGCGTGAGCACCCCACCCTCCTTCGCCACCAGCGGGAACACATGCCCGGGGCTGACGACGGATTGCGTATCGGCGTCCGGCGCAATCGCTGCACGGATGGTCGTGATGCGGTCCGCCGCCGACACGCCAGTGCTCACGCCCGTGCGTGCCTCGATCGACACGGTGAACGCCGTACCGTACTGGCTGCAGTTGTCTTCCACCATCGGGCGCAGGCCGAGCGATGCGCTCTTCTCCGCCGTCAGGCACAGGCAGACGATGCCGCTGCATTCGCGAATCAGCATGGCCATGCTGGCCTGCGTGAGCTTGTCTGCGGCAACGATCAGATCGGCCTCGTTCTCGCGGTCGGCATCATCGAGCACGACGACGGGCACGCCAAGCCGCACGGCATCGAGCGCAGCAGCCATGCGCGCAGGCATGTCGGCCGGATCGAAACGCGCGTCGATGGCGTCAAGCATCACATTGCTGGTAGGCAATGCGGGCGGGTGGACCACAGGGGATTGCTGAGTGGACAACATGGAAACGCTCCTCGCTGAGATTGGCGACAAGACGTTCCAGGGCAAGCAGACAAACACGCCCGTGCAGCGGCCGCACTCGGCAAAGCCCGAGCGCGCCCCTACCGCGGGAGCGTGTTGTTCCGCACATCTTCTTCCATCCGGACTCTGACCGTCGGCCCCGGCATCTCACCGGATCTGCTGACCCCGATATGCGCAGCGCATACCGGGCGCTCGCGGGCTCACGGGCGCAAACACCTTGCCCGCATACCGCCGGTGGGGAATTCCACCCCGCCCTGAAGACGTACTAAACCGACAAAAGTGTCGGCAGGCGCCATGCTACCGCAACAAGTTGCAACGCATCGACCCTACTGATGGGTCGGACAAGGATGGCGGAAGCGGTGAGACTTTTACTTCGCCCGCGCCAGCACGGCATGCAGCAGCACGTCGGCGCCGCGCGTGACGTCTTCGGGCAGCGCGTCTTCGGCCTCGTTGTGGCTCAGGCCGTTGACGCACGGAATGAAGATCATCGCCGTCGGACAATGCTTGGCGATGTGGATGGCGTCATGCCCCGCGCCGCTCACGATGCGCTGGTGCGGGTAGTCGAGCGTCGCCACCGCATCGGCCACGGCCTTCACGCAGTCGGCATCGAACGGCGTGGCGGGACTCACCCAATGCAGGTCGATCTGCACCGTCAGGCCACGACGTTCGGCAATCTCAGCAAAGCGCTCACGCAGCGCGGTTTCCATTTCTGCGATGCGGGCGTCTTCGTGGTGGCGCAGGTCCACCGTGAAGGCCAGATCAGCGGCAATGGTGTTGCGGGAGGCATTGAGGATGCCGATCTCGCCAACCGTGGCCAGACCGCGTGGCGCAAAATCATCGACCAGCGCTTCCAGCGAAGTCGCCATCTCAGCCGCTGCGAACAGTGCGTCGCGGCGAAAGCGCATCGGCGTCGTGCCCGCGTGCGCGGCCTGCCCCTGCACGCGCACGTCGAGCCAGCGGATGGCCTGCCCGCCCGTGACGACACCGATCGGCACACCGTTCTCCTCCAGGATCGGGCCTTGCTCGATATGCGCCTCGAAGTAGGCATCGAACGGCTCGCCGGGGATGGCGCGTTCGCCTGCGTAGCCGGTGGCCGCCAAAGCGTCGGCAACCGAAATGCCCTGCGCATCGCGCGAAGTCAGCGCCTGCTCGAGCGGCATCACACCGGCAAATGCGGCGGAGCCCAGCATGGCCGGCGTGAAGCGCGCGCCTTCCTCGTTGGTCCACACGACGATCTCAATCGGCTTGGTGGTCTCGACTCGCGCGTCGTTGAGCGTGCGCACGACCTCCAGCGCAGCCAGCACGCCATACACACCGTCAAAGCGGCCGCCTTCCGGCTGCGTGTCGAGGTGACTGCCGCTGGCCACCGGTCGCGCATCGGCCGACTTGCCCGCACGGCGCGCAAACAGGTTGCCGACACGATCGGTGCTGAGCGTCATTCCGGCCTCTTCGCACCAGCGCGCAAACAATGCACGGCCCGCTGCATCTTCTTCCGTGAGCGCCAAACGCCGCACGCCGCCCTTGGGCGTGGCTCCGACCGCAGCCATTTCCATCAGGCTCGACCACAGTCGCGCCCCGTTGACCTTCAACATGTCTCCATTCCTTTGCTTGCGCGCCGACCGGCTCGGCGCTTCCAGGCATCTTTATCTGGCAGCGGCGGAAGAAGCGTCAAATTGCGAATGTTTATCCGGCATATAAATTACACAAATACGGCTGGCGCGAAGCCTGCATGAAGCACGTTGATCGCTAGCCGCCTGCACCGCGATGGCGCTATTGCCGCATACAGCGCCCGATCTCAGGGCATAAGCGCGGCTAATACGGGGAATCAAAAATGCGAATTTGCCGGCATCCGCGTTGATGCGCATAAATGGCGGCATCGGCTGACGACCGACACCCCGCCCCCCACGGCACAGACCAGCGCATGAACGCCGGCGACGTGGCGGCGGGCACGCCCAATAAAGGAGGACGCCCCATGTCACAGTCATCGCAGTCACCCACCGTAACGCACCAACCGGTACGCGCAGCCACTGCCGCCTTCATCGGCACCGCCGTCGAGTTCTACGACTACTACACCTACGCCACCGCCGCCGCGCTCGTGCTGGGCGAGGTGTTCTTCCCGAGCAGCAACCACTTCCTGAGCACGATGGCGTCGTTCGCAACGTTCTTCGTGGGCTTCATCGCGCGACCGCTATCTGGCGCCGTGTTCGGCCATCTGGGCGACCGCATCGGCCGCAAGAAGATGCTGCTGGTGACGATGTTCCTGATGGGCATTGCCACCACGGGCATCGGCCTGCTGCCGGGCTACGCCACCATCGGCATCTGGGCGCCGATCCTGCTGGTGCTGCTGCGCGTGCTGCAAGGCATTGCGGTGGGCGGCGAATGGGGCGGCGCAGTGCTGATGGCGAGCGAGCATGCGCCCAAGGCCAAGCGCGTGTTCTTTGCCTCGTTCCCGCAGATGGGCAGCCCGGTGGGGTTGATCCTGTCGCTGCTGTCGTTCCGACTGGTGTCGTCGCTCGACCATGAGAGCTTCATCACCTGGGGCTGGCGCCTGCCGTTCCTGGCGAGCTTCGTGTTGCTGCTCGTGGGCGTGGCAATCCGCATGGGCGTGAAGGAATCGCCCGAGTTCGAGCGCATGAAGCAGAACAACGAGGTGCTCAAGAACCCGGTGGGCGAGGTGCTGCGCACGGCGTGGCGCCCGATCGTGCTGGCGGCCATGGCCACCACCATCGGCTCGGCCGGCTTCTTCTTCACCAACACTTTCATGATTTCGTACGTGACCACGTACCTGGGCATGTCGAAGGCGTTGATTCTCGATTGCCTGTTCGTCGTGACGATCCTGCAATTGCTGTCGCAGCCGGTGTCGGCACTGCTGGCGCAACGCTACGGCGACACACGCTTCCTGACGTGGGCGGCATGCATCTCGATGCTCACGCCGTATCCGATGTTCCTGCTGGTAAGCACGCAGAACCCGGTGGCGATGGTGGCAGGCATCACGCTCGCGGTGGTCACACTCTCTGCTGTGTACGCCGTCATCGCAGGCTTCATGACCCCGGCCTTCCCGACGCGCGTACGCTACTCCGGCATCTCGATCGCCTATCAGGTCTGCACCATGATCGCCGGCGGCACCACGCCGCTGATCGGCACGATGCTGGCTGAGCGCTACAAGGGGGAATGGCTGCCGCTGGCGCTGTTCTTTACCGTGCTGTCCGCCATCTCGCTGATCGGCATCGTCGGCCTGGGCCGCTATCGCGACGGCACGCAGCCGGAAGAAACGGCCGCGCTCGCCACGAATTGATGTCCACCTCCATACGCATTCCCATGGAAGCTCAACACGTTTCGCTGCACACGCGCCGCCCAGCGGCCTTCTCCGATGTCGAATGGCAGGTCCGCACCGATCTGGCCGCGCTGTACCGCTTGATTGACCATTTCCGCATGACGGACATGATCGACACGCACATCACCGCACGCCTGCCTGACGAGAACGGCCGCCCGACCTTCCTCATCAATCGTTACGGCGTGCTGTTTGGAGAGATGCGCGCGTCGGACCTCGTCAAGATCGACCTGGACGGCAACGTCATCGACGAACGCGCCGATGCAGACCCCGAGCACTACGCCGTCAATGCGGCGGGCTTCACGATCCACTCGGCCATCCACGCTGCGCGCGACGATCTGCATTTCGTGGTGCATACGCATACGGCGGCGGGCATTGCAGTCTCCGCCCAGGAACATGGCCTGTTGCCGATCAGCCAGCATGCGCTCAAGTTCTACGGCAAGCTGGCGTACCACGACTACGAAGGCATTGCGCTGGACCTGGGCGAGCGTGAACGCCTGGTGCACGACTTCGGTCAGCACAAGGCGATGATCCTGCGCAACCACGGCCTGCTGGCTGGCGGCAACACGGCCGCCGACGCGTTCCATGAAATCTATTTTCTGGAACGTGCTTGCCAGGCGCAGATTCAGGCATTGGCCGGCGGTACCCCGCTGCGCTTTCCGCCCGAGGCGGTACGCCAGCGCACCGCCGCGCAGTTCAATCGGGAGGAGTCGCCCGTCATTGCACGCCGCGCCTGGCTGGCGGCGCTGCGGCTGATCGACACCTCCCGCTCCGACTACCGCAGTTGATCACCATGACCACCCTCGCCCTCATCAGCCGCGACTACGACATGTCGCACCTGGTGCCCTCGATCTTGCGCGCGGCCCCGGAGCTGGACGTGCGCATGCACGGCGAGCCCGCTGCACAGGATGCAGAAGTCGCCGTCTGCTGGAACCCGCCGCAGGGCGCCATCGCCGCGATGCCGCGCGTACGCCTCGTGCACAGCATCGCAGCCGGCGTCGACAACATCCTTGTTGATCCAACCCTACCCGCCGTGCCGTTGTGCCGCGTGGTCGATCCGCAGCACGCGCGGGGCATGGCGGAGTTCGTCACCTGGGGCGTGCTGCACTTCCACCGGCAACTGGATCGCGTGCTCGCCAACCAGCGCTGCGCAACGTGGCTCCGGCCAGAGCAACAGCATCCATCAGCTTGCACCGTCGGCGTGATGGGCTTGGGAGAGATCGGCGCACACGTGGCCGGAGAATTGCACCGCCTGGGCTTCAACGTACGCGGCTGGGCGCGGCAGTCGCGTGATCTGCCCGGCATTGGCGTGTATTGCGGTGCGGCGGGTCTGCCGATGTTCCTGGAAGGGACCGACATCCTGATCTGCCTGTTGCCGCTCACCGATGCAACGCGCGGCTTGCTGAACGCCGGCACGTTCGCGCGCCTCAAACCGGGCGCCAAGCTGATTCATGTGGGACGTGGCGAACACCTTGCCGCTGCTGATCTGCTGGAAGCGCTGCACAGTGGCCACCTAGGCGGCGCCATCGTCGACGTGTTCCCGAACGAGCCCCTGCCGGCGGATGACCCGTTCTGGCGCGCACCCAATTTGATCGTCACACCGCACATGGCATCGGTTGCCAGTTCCGACACCATCGGGCTGCAGGTCGCGCAGAACGTGCGGCGCCTGATGAAAGGCGAAGCGCTCGCCAACGTCGTTGACGTCGCGCGCGGTTACTGACTACCTGCCGACTCCGGATAGCGCGCATCAATAAACCGGTGCAGCGCTTCCAGGAACGCCGCTTCCGCCGCGCTGAACTTGCGGTCGGCCATCCACAGCAGGTGCATGTCGACATCGGCCACACCGTCTTCAGGCGGCAAGCGCTGCAGACGGCCTTGGTCCACGTCGTCCTGCGCCACGTGCTCGGGCAAGCAGCCGATGCCGAAGCCCGCCACGATCAGCCGCCGCACTTCCCACATGCTTGATGACGAGCCGACCACCGGCCCAGTCAGGCCCATCTCATCACGAAAGAACGTGAGCATGGAAAGCGGATCGCCAATCTTGTCGCCGGTAAAGGAGACGAACTTCTCGCCGGCCAGATCGGCGATCTGCACATCCGTCTTGCCGAACAGCAGGTGGTATTGCCCGCAGAACAGGGCATAGCGCTGGCGCAGAAACAGCCGGTGCTCGATCTTCTTGGGCAGCGCCCGCTTGGGTGAGAGGCCCAGCGTGGCCGTGCGCAACTCCAGGCTGCGCACCACATCGGCGCTGCGCATTTCCTGACATTCGAGTTCGATGCGCGGATAGTCGCGGTGGAAGCGCCCAAGAAATGCGTCGTAGTCGGGAAAGTCCAACCCACTGACGATGGCAACACGCACCATACCAGCGATCCCGTGGCCGCCCTCGCCGCTGGCCTGCGACAGGCGCGAAATGGTGCCGTAGACCTCTTCCGCGATCTGGCGGACTTCCTCGCCCGCGCGGGTGATCTCGATGGGGTTGGCCTGGCGGTCGATCAGTTGCATGCCGAGCTGGTCTTCCAGCCGCTTGAGGGCCTGGCTCACGGCGGGCTGCGTCAGGTGCAAGCGTGTCGCTGCACGGCTGATGCTGCGCTCCCGCGCAATGGCGAGAAAGGTACGCAGCAGGTTCCAGTCAAGGCGATCGTTGAGATAGGTGTCGAGCTTGGCCTTGCTCATGCGTATTGCGTGGGAAATTTGAAGGTGTTTGGCCAATGCAAGCCATATGCCGTGCCGAGGCTAACCATCTGCTAATCCGGCATCGACTAGAATCCTAGCCTTTCCGACCGTGCCCGCGAAGTTTACCCCCAGCATGGAATCCCGCCTTGTTTCTTCCCGCCCTCGTTCGCCGTGGATGGCGCTGCTTGTTGTCGCGCTCATCGCCGTGTTTCTGGCGCTCTGGACGGACGACCTGTTCCAGCGCTCCACCCTGTTCCGCCCGGATGAGGGCCGCTATGCGGAGATCCCGCGAGAGATGGTGGTCTCCGGCGATTGGGTGACGCCGCGCCTGAACGACCTCAAATACTTCGAGAAGCCCCCCCTGCAGTACTGGACGACGGCCGCCACGTTCCAGGCGTTCGGCATCAACGCCTGGGGCGCGCGCCTGTGGCCGCTCCTGTTTGGCCTGGGCGGCATCCTGATGACGGCGTGGACGCTGGCGGTCTATCGCGGCGGACGCGCGGCAGCAACGGGGGCGGCGATCCTCGCTTCTTCGTTGCTGTACTTGCTGTTCGGGCAGGTGATCACGCTCGACATGGGTGTGGGCTTCTTCCTGACCGTGGGCGCGTGCGGCTTCGCGCTGGCGCAGCGGCCAGGCGCATCGCGCGGTGGGCGCCTGGGCTGGATGCTGGTGGTGTGGCTGGCGCTGGCCGGCGCCACGCTCACCAAAGGCCTGATCGGGCTGGTGTTGCCAGGGCTGATCGGCGTGGCTTACCTACTGATGACGCGCAACTGGGCGCTGATCCGCCGGATGCATTGGCTGCCGGGCCTGGCGCTGTACCTGATCGCCACGGTGCCGTGGTTCGTGATCGTGCAGCAGCGCAACCCGGAGTTTTTCGATTTCTTCTTCATCCACGAGCACTTCCAGCGCTTCCTCACCAACGAGCACCATCGCAGTGGCAAGTGGTGGTACTTCATTGCGGTGGGTGCCGCTGGGTTGCTGCCATGGACGCCACTGCTCTTCACGGTAATCGGCAGACGCATTGGGCGCGTGGCCGATCTGTTTGTTGGCGCCCGGGAGTTCGACCTGATGCGCTGGTCGATCGCGTGGACGGCGATGATCTTTCTGTTCTTCTCGGTCTCAAGCTCCAAGCTGCCGGGCTACATCGTACCGGCCTTCCCGGCCCTGGCGATCATCCTGGCCCTGGCGCTGGAAAAGATGCCGACCCGCGCCGTCGCGTGGGCGCTGGGCGTGAACCTGCTGATTGCCATCGGGTTATGGTTTGCGGTGCCCCTGATTGGAGCCAAGGCGGGCGCCAAGATGCCAGCCGAGCAGGTAGCGCAGGCCATGCCGGTGCTACGCAGCGTCATGGTCATGCTGGCCGTCGGCACGGTGGCAGCGCTGATGGCCCTGCGCTGGCAGCGGCACACGCTGGCGGTGATCGTGCTATCGCTCTGCGCGCTGTTCTGCTGGGATCGCGTGCTCAATGCCACCGAGATCTTCCGCGATGCGCTGTCCGCGCGTGACGTCATCGAGAAGACGCAGCGCGCCGTCGGGCCGATTCCCGCCGAAATGCCGTTCTACTCGGTTGAGTGGCTGGACCAGACCGCCATCTATTACCTGGGCCGCCCGATGACGCTGGTCTCCGGTTTTGATGAGCTGGAAATGGGCGCGGGCCTGGAGCCGGACAAGGTGGTCGCCACCACCGATGAATGGATCAAGCGCTGGACCGACGGCCCGCCTGCCTACGCCTTCATGCGCCGCGTGACGTGGCAAAGGCTGCAGGCCGACGGCGTACCAATGCGAGTGGTAGCCGAATCCGCCGACAAGGTGGTGGTGGCGCGCCGGTAAGCACGCGCGACGCCTCGTCAACGCAAAAGCAAAGGGCCGCATCTGCGGCCCTATTTTTTAGCGTGCGCGGTGTCTTACCAAGTGCAACTGCCGCGCAGGAACGCCCACTCCTCGCACTCGTCTCCGCCAGGGCTCACGCAGGTGCCGACTTCGGCGCCGTTGGCGCGGGTGGAAAACTCAAGCTGCCCACCACGCTGCAGGCAATACTCCGAAGCCGGATTGGCCATGCCGACATTGGAGCGCGGCGGCTCGGTTGCTGTGCCGGCAGGCGGCATGGCCGGCACAACCGGTGCCGGTCGCGCGAGCGGCGGCTGCGAGACAGGGGCCGACATGGGCGACGGTGCAGGCTGGATGGTCGTGCGCGGCGGCTGCCAGGGTGGCATCGGCGACGAGCAGGCCGCCAGCCCCGTTGCCAGTATCAACGCGGCAACAACGGCAGCGCGGCGGCCTTGGCCGGCATCCTCAACAACCGTGGCGAGACAGACTGCGCGATCCATGCGTTTCCTCCCGAGGGTTCTGGTGCTGCGCACGCAACAAACGTGCTTGACCGCCTAAGGATAGCTTACGAAACCGCCGGCCCGTATGTCAGGCGGTCAGGCTGCCGCGGCCGGCATGGGAAACCGCATGGTGACGCGAAAACCCGGCGTCGGGGCGTCGCTCGCAGCCGGCCCGATCGACAGGTCGCCGCCAAGATGTCGCACCAGCCGATCGACAATTGCCAGACCCAGCCCGCAGTGCGCGTTGCCGCCGCGCGCCGGGTCCAGGCGGACGAACGGACGCATTACCCGATCAAAATCGGCCGAGGGAATGCCCGCGCCATGGTCTTCCACCGTGAGCGTAAAGCCGCGCTCATCCGATGCCGTGCAGACGTTGACGGGCTGCGCACCGTAAGCAAACGCGTTGTCGAGCAGATTCACGACGATGCGCTCCAGGTGCGTCGGCTTAAGGCGGAAGCGGTCCCCCGCGTGCAAGTCCAACGCGACATGCTTGCCTTGCTCGGCAAACGGCTGCACCAGCCCACGCAGATGGCGATCGACCGTCACCTCACGCGCCTCGCTATCACCGCTCTGCGCATAGGCGAGAAACTGCTCCACGATGGCCGACATGGATTCAACATCGCGCTCGATGCCGGCGCCAGCCTTCTGGTCAGCCAGCATCTCAGCACGCAGGCGCAGGCGCGAGAGTGGCGTTTTCAAATCATGCGCAATACCGGCCAGCATGGTGTTGCGCTCTTCATCGGTGGCCGAAAGATCGGCGGCCATGTGGTTGAACTGGTCGGTCAACTGGCGCAGCTCGTACGGACCGCGCTCCTTGAGCGGCGCCACATAGCGGCGCCGTGCCAGCGCACCCGCAGCCTCGGCCAGCGCGCGCACCGGGCGCTGGATCTGCCAGGCGGCAAACAATGAAAACGCAATGGCAATCGCCAGCACCACCATCACCCCCGGCACCACGGCCGAGATGGTGGGCGGCGCATGCACCCAAACGAGCGGCATCGCGATCCATTTGTCGCGCTGCGGAAAACGCACGAACACCCGAGGGGTGGCCGCGGCCTCCAGTCGCAATTCCGTACCAGCGGGCAGGCGGCGGGCAAGCTGCCGCGCAAGCTCTGCGGATTTGTCCGATGCCGATAGCGCATCACCCGCAGGCGCTTCATTGGTTTCGACCACTAGGTCTGGCAACTTCGCGCGCAGGTGGCCATCCATCACCGCCTGGAAGGCCTGCAACTGGAAGGCCATCTGATCGACCGACGCCTGGTATTGCCGCTCGCGCCGTTCGGAGCGCAGCACGCCGAGCCACGAAAAATGGCTCAGCACCAGCACCACCACGATCAGCCCGGCCAACCGGCCGAACAGCGTGTCGAATCTAGCCTTGAACTTCATCGCGCACGTCCTGCTCTTCCCGCTCGTCCGGCACGAAGGTGTAGCCGCGGCCGCGCACGGTCTGGATGTAGCGCGGGCGCTGGGCATCTTCATCCAGCACGCGGCGCAGTCGCCAGATCTGTACGTCGATCCCACGGTCGGACACACCGCTGCCCGGGCCATACATCAATTCAACGATGTGCTCGCGCGTCAGCACCTGCATGGCATGCGCAATCAGCAGCTTAAGCAGCGCAAACTCCGTGTCGCTGATGGACAGGGCGCGATCGCCACGGAACAGCGTGCGCATGCGGAAGTTGAGCTTGAACGGGCCGAAGGCGAAGCTGTCACGGTCTTCAGGTGCAGAAGCCGGTACCGCCTGGCGGCGGCGCAGCACGGCGTTGATGCGCGCCAACAGTTCACGCGGCGAGAACGGCTTGCCGAGGTAATCATCCGCGCCGATCTCCAGGCCGATGATGCGGTCGATCTCGTCGCTGCGGGCCGTGAGCAGGATGACTGGCACGTCGTCGTTGCGGGCGCGCAGATCACGCAGGGCTGACAAGCCGTCCACCTTGGGCATCATCAGGTCGAGCACCACGAGCGCCGGGCGCTCGCGCTCGAGCCGGGCGGCCAGACCATCGCCGTCGTGCATCACCGAGACAGCAAAGCTCTGCTGGGTCAGGTATTCGCGCAGCAGGTCGCGCAGTTCGACGTCGTCATCGACGACAAGGATCTTGGTGCCGCTCATGTCTGGAGGGGGACGCTTGAAAGTGTGCTCATGATAACGATTGTCACGCGCGCGAAGCGTCGATGCACTAACGCCATATTGTTTCGCGCGGTAACAGCCGAATAGGTTTGTAATCTGGCGTAATACAACCCGCGGCGCGACTAATTCTGCGCAAAGACGATGCCTTTAAGCTGCGGTCTGACTGGAATGGGCGCCGGGTATCATGTGCGCTCGTCCCCATATTGATCCAACCAGGAAGCACGACATGTCCGAGGCGATGGACCCTGAACGCGGCAACAATAAAAACGCCGGTCATAAAGATGCGGACCGCGGCACGCACGAGACGCATGATGGCGTCTCGCCGACGCTGTTGCCGCCCCCGCGCGAGGGCGGCAAACGCCGTCGCTGGGGGATCTGGGTGGTGCTCGTCATCCTGGTGCTGATCGGCTATGCGGTCTGGCACGCGACGCACCGCAACGCCGGCGGCCCCGGTGGCGCGGGCCGAGGCGGCTCGGGTGGACGCGGCGCAGCCATGGCCAACAAGCCGATGCCCGTGATGGTGGCCACCGCCACGAAGGGCGATATCAATGTGGTGATCTCGGCATTGGGCAACGTGACGCCCGTGGCCAACGTGACCGTCAAGAGCCGTGTGGACGGTCAGCTTGTGCGCGTCAACTTTACCGAGGGGCAGAACGTAAAGGCCGGCGACCTGCTGGCTGAAATCGACCCGGCCACCTATCAGGCGCAATTGCTGCAGGCACAGGGCCAGCTTGCCCGCGACCAAGCTCTGCTGCAGAACGCCAAGCTTGACCTGCAGCGTTATCAGACGCTGGCCGCGCAGGATTCCATCTCCAAGCAACAGGTGGACACCCAGGCCTCGCTGGTGCGCCAGTATGAAGGCACGGTCAAACTGGACCAGGGCAACGTCGACAACGCCCGTGTGCAACTGTCCTACACGCGCATCACTGCGCCGGTGTCGGGCCGCGTAGGTCTGCGCCAAGTGGACCCGGGCAACATTGTGCACGCGTCGGACACCAACGGCATCGTCGTCATCACGCAGATCGACCCGATGACGGTCATCTACTCCATTCCCGAAGACAGCCTGCCCAAGGTCATGCCACGCCTGCAGTCCGGCGAAAAGTTGCCGGTGGACGCCTGGGACCGCGCGCAGACCACGGTGCTCGCACATGGCACGCTGATGACGGTGGATAACCAGATCGACAACACCACTGGCACGGTCAAGCTGCGCGCACAGTTCCCGAACCAGAACGCCGCGCTGTTCCCCAACCAGTTCGTCAACGTGCGCATGCGCGTCGATACGCTGCACGACCAGGTGATCGTGCCGGGCGCCGCCATCCAGCGCGGTACGCAAGGCACGTTTGTCTACATCGTCGGCCAGGACAGCAATGTGACGCTGCGTGTGGTCAAGCTGGGCGTGACCGAAGGCGAGCGCGTCTCGGTCACCTCTGGCTTGCAACCCGGCGAGCGCGTAGTCATTGACGGCGCCGACAAGCTACGCGACGGTGCGCCTGTGGAAGTGATCCAACCTGGTGCGGCCAATGCGGCAAGCGCCCCTGCTGCGGGCCAGACCCACCAGGGTGGTCGCCATCGCCGTGGCCAGGGTGGCGCTTCGGCGCCCGCTGCGAGCGCGCCTGCCGCCAAGCAGTAAGCCGTGCCTCGCGCACTCGCCTGACGAAGTCTTCTGTTCCGAGCTGGCATGAATCCCTCCCGAATTTTTATCCTCCGGCCCGTGGCGACCACCCTGTTGATGGTCGCCATCCTGCTGTCGGGCCTGGTGGCGTACCGGATGCTGCCGCTCTCTGCGCTGCCCGAGGTCGACTACCCGACCATCCAGGTGACAACGCTGTATCCGGGCGCGAGCCCGGACGTGATGACATCGTCCATCACCGCACCGCTGGAGCGGCAGTTCGGCCAGATGCCAGGCCTGAAGCAGATGACATCGTCCAGCTCGGGCGGCGCCTCGGTCATCACGCTGCAGTTTGATCTGTCGCTCTCGCTCGACATTGGCGAGCAGGAAGTGCAGGCGGCCATCAACGCAGCCGGCAACCTCCTGCCGACCGACCTGCCGATGCCGCCGATCTACAGCAAGGTCAACCCGGCAGATGCGCCGATCCTGACGCTGGCGATCACCTCCAACACGATGCCGTTGCCCAAGCTGGAAGACCTGGTCGACACACGCATCGCGCAAAAGCTTTCGCAATTACCGGGTATTGGCCTGGTGAGCATCAGCGGCGGCCAGCGGCCGGCAGTGCGCGTTCAGGCCAACACGTCGGCACTGGCGTCGCTGGGTCTGTCGATCGATGACATCCGCACCGCCATCGGCACGGCCAACGTGAACGGCGCCAAGGGCAGCTTCGACGGCCCGATGCGGGCATCCACCATCGACGCCAACGATCAGCTCAAGTCCGCCGCTGAGTACAGCAAGATGATCGTCGCCTACAAGAACGGCGCACCCATTCGCCTGTCCGATGTGGCGCAGATCATCGACGGTGCCGAAAACAGCAAGCTGGCCGCCTGGGCCAACACCACGCCCGCCATCATCCTGAACGTGCAGCGCCAGCCGGGCGCCAACGTGATCGAGGTGGTGAACCGCGCCAAGGCCCTGCTGCCACAGTTGAAGGACACCCTGCCCGGCAACGTGGATGTGGCGCTGCTGACCGACCGCACCACCACCATCCGTGCCTCCGTTTCGGATGTGCAGTTCGAGCTGATGCTGGCCGTGGCGCTGGTGGTGATGGTGATCTTCCTGTTCCTGCGCAACGTGCCGGCCACCGTCATTCCTGCCGTGGCGGTGCCGCTGTCTCTGGTGGGTACGTTTGGCGTGATGTACCTGACCGGGTTCTCGATCAACAACCTGACGCTGATGGCGCTCACGATTGCCACGGGCTTTGTGGTGGACGATGCCATCGTCATGATCGAGAACATCGCCCGCTACATTGAAGAAGGCGACCCGCCCATGGAGGCGGCACTCAAGGGCTCCAAGCAGATCGGCTTCACCATCATCTCGCTCACCTTCTCGCTGATTGCGGTGCTCATTCCGCTGCTGTTCATGGGCGACGTGGTGGGCCGGTTGTTCCGCGAATTCGCCATCACGCTGGCGGTGTCGATTCTGATTTCGGCAGTGGTGTCGCTCACGCTCACGCCGATGATGTGCGCACGCCTGCTCAAGCACATTCCCGAAGCGGAGCAGACCCGCTTCTATCACGCTGCCGGCGCGTTCTTCGACAACATCATCGCGCACTACGGCCGCATGCTGCAGTGGGTGCTCGACCGCCAGAAGAGCACGCTGCTGGTGGCCATTGGCACGCTGGTGCTGACGGGCGTGCTGTATGTGGTGGTGCCCAAGGGTTTCTTCCCGGTGCAGGACACGGGCGTGATCCAGGGTATTTCGGATGCAACGCAGTCGATCTCGTTCTCGGCAATGGCCGAGCGCCAGCAGAAGCTGGCCGAAGTGGTGTTGAAAGACCCGGCGGTGGAAAGTCTGTCGTCGTTCATTGGTGTGGATGGCACGAACACCACGCTCAACAGCGGCCGCATGCTGATCAACCTCAAGCCGAAGGACCAGCGCGACGCCGATGCGAGCGAAATCATCCAGCGCCTGCAGCCCGAGCTGGCCAAGGTAGCCGGTATCTCGCTATATATGCAGCCGGTGCAGGATCTGACGATTGAAGACCGCGTCAGCCGCACGCAATACCAGTTCACGGTGGAAGACCCGGACCCGGCAAACCTGTCGAAATGGGTGCCCAAGCTGGTTGAGCGCCTGAAGCAGACCCACGAACTGCGCGATGTGGCGAGCGACCTGCAGGACAACGGCCTGCGCGCCTATGTGCAGGTGGACCGCGACAAGGCAGCGGTGTACGGCATCACGATGGCGGCGGTCGACAGCGCGCTGTACAGCGCCTACGGCCAACGCCTGGTGTCGACCATCTTCACGCAGTCGAATCAATACCGCGTGGTGCTGGAAAACGACCCGGGCATGCATGCCGGCCCGCAGTCGCTGTATGACCTCCATGTGCCATCCAGCAACGGATCGACAGTGCAGCAGGTGCCGCTGGGTGCCTTTGCCACGGTGGTCGAACAACCGGGCTCGTTGGTGGTTAATCATCAGGGTCAGTTTCCGTCCGCCACCATTTCGTTCAACGTGGCGCCGGGTGCATCATTGGGCGCGGCTGTGGAAACCATCAAGGCTGTCGAGCAGGAAATCGGCCTGCCGCTCAGCATGGCGACCAGCTTCCAGGGTGCGGCCCTGGCATTCCAGGCCGCCCTGTCCAACCAGCTCTGGCTGATCCTGGCCGCCATCATCACGATGTACATCGTGCTGGGCGTGCTGTACGAAAGCACGATTCACCCGGTGACGATTCTATCGACGCTGCCCTCGGCCGGTGTGGGTGCGCTGCTGTCCTTGCTGATTGCCGGCAAGGACATGGGCATCATCGGCATCATCGGCATCATCCTGCTGATCGGTATCGTCAAGAAGAACGCGATCATGATGATCGACTTCGCGCTGGAGGCCGAGCGCGAGCAAGGCATGAAGCCGCGCGATGCGATCTACCAAGCGTGTCTGCTGCGCTTCCGGCCGATTCTGATGACGACCATGGCAGCCCTGCTGGGCGCGCTGCCGTTGATGCTCGGCACGGGTGTGGGCTCGGAGCTGCGCCAGCCGCTGGGCATCACCATGGTGGGCGGCCTGCTGGTCAGCCAAGTGCTGACGCTGTTCACGACGCCGGTCATCTATCTGGCATTCGACGGCCTGGGACTGCGCCTGCGCAACTGGCGAGAGCGCCGCACGGCCGCCCGTAGCCGCGGCACACCAGGCGCCGATCAACCGGGCAGCCAGCCATGAACCTGTCCGCCACCTTCATCGCACGGCCGGTTGCCACGGCACTGCTGACCATTGGCGTGGCGCTGGCGGGCATGGCGGCGTTCCGCTTACTGCCGGTATCGCCGCTGCCGCAGGTGGATTTTCCAACCATCTCGGTCAGTGCTTCGCTGCCCGGCGCCAGCCCCGAGACAATGGCTGCCACCGTGGCAACGCCGCTGGAGCGCTCGCTCGGCCGCATCGCCGGCATTACGGAGATGACGTCGTCCAGTTCGCTGGGCTCGTCACGCATCACGCTGCAGTTCGATCTGTCGCGTGACATCGACGGCGCGGCACGCGATGTGCAGGCCGCGATCAACGCGTCGCGCAGCCTGCTGCCGTCTGGCCTGCCGAGCAACCCGACGTACCGCAAGGTCAACCCGGCAGACGCGCCGATCATGATTCTTGGGCTGACGTCGGACACCATGTCGCGCGGCGAGCTGTACGACGCGGCGTCAAGTATCCTGGCGCAGAAGCTGTCGCAAATCACTGGTGTGGGCCAGGTGACCATCGGCGGCGCGTCGCTGCCGGCGGTGCGCGTGGAGTTGAACCCGGCCGCGTTGAACAAGTACGGCATCTCGATGGAGACCGTGCGCACCATCATCACCTCCACCAACGCCAACCGGCCCAAGGGCATGGTGGAATCCGGCGATCGCGTGTGGACGATCTTTGCCAATGATCAGGCCAAGAAAGCCGCCGAATACAAGCCGCTGATCATCGCCTACAACAATGGCGCCCCGGTACGACTGTCTGACGTGGCAGAAGTGACCGACAGCGTGCAGGACATCCGCAACTACGGCTCGGCCAACGGCAAGGCCTCGGTGCTGCTCATCATCAGCCGGCAGCCGGGCGCCAACATCATCGACACCGTCGACGCCATTAACGAGACGCTGCCCTATCTGCGCAACACCATTCCCGCCCAGATCAACCTGGACGTGATGATGGACCGCACCCCCACCATCCGCGCCTCGCTAAAAGACGTGGAACGCACGCTTGTGCTGTCCATTGCGCTGGTGATCATGGTGGTGTTCCTGTTCCTGCGCAACGTGCGGGCTACGCTCATCCCCAGTGTGGCCGTGCCGGTATCGCTCATCGGCACCTTCGGGGTGATGTACCTGTGCGGCTACAGCCTCGACAACCTCTCGCTCATGGCATTGACGGTGGCGACCGGCTTCGTGGTCGACGATGCCATCGTGGTGCTGGAAAACGTCTCACGGCACATCGAAAACGGCATGCGGCCCATGCAGGCCGCGCTCAAGGGCGCGCGCGAGGTGGGCTTCACGGTCGTGTCGATGAGCTTCTCGCTGATTGCCGTGTTCATTCCGCTGCTGCTGATGGGCGGCATTGTCGGCCGATTGTTCCGCGAGTTTGCGGTGACGCTGTCGGTGGCCATTCTGGTGTCGCTGGTGGTGTCGCTTACCACCACCCCGATGATGTGCGCCCGCTTGCTCAAGCCCGCCAACGAAGAGGAATACGGTTGGTTTCACCGCAAGACCGAAGGCTTCTTCACCCTACTGCTCGACATCTATCGCAACTCACTGGCCTGGGCGCTGCGTCATAGCTGGCTCACGCTGCTGATCCTGTTTGCGACGGTGTGTCTGAACGTCTATCTGTACATCATCGTGCCGAAGGGCTTCTTCCCGCAGCAGGACACGGGCCGCGTTATCGGTTTCATCCAGGCTGACCAGGCGATCTCGTTCCAGGCCATGCGCACCAAGCTGACGGACTTCATCACCATCGTGCGGCAAGACCCGGCCGTGGAAAACGTGGTGGGCTTCACCGGCGGCAGCCAGCGCAACACCGGGCAGATGTTCCTTCAACTCAAGCCACTGGCCGAGCGCAAATTGTCGGCCGACCAAGTCATCAACCGGTTGCGCGGCAAACTTGCGCAGGAGCCGGGTGCCACGCTGTTCCTGCAATCGGTGCAGGACATTCGCGTGGGGGGCCGAGCCAGCAATGCGCAGTACCAGTACACGCTGCAGGCGGACGACCTCAATGAGCTGCGCGAATGGGATCCGAAGATCAAGCAGGCGCTCATGCAGGCCAAGTCGCTGGTGGATGTCAACACCGATACGCAGGACAAGGGCCTGCAAACCACGCTCGTGATCGACCGCGACAAGGCCAAATCGCTAGGCATCAACCCCGCCGATATCGACAATGCGCTGAACGACGCATTCGGCCAACGCCAGGTGTCCACCATCTACAACCCGCTCAACCAGTACCGGGTGGTGATGGAAGCGGCGCCACAGTACTGGCAAAACCCTGAAGGCCTGCGCGACATCTACGTCATCACGTCGTCCGGCGCGCAGGTGCCGCTGTCCACCTTCTCGCACTACGAGCCAACCAACACGGCGCTGGCGGTCAACCACCAAGGGCAGTTTGCAGCCAGCACCATCTCGTTCAACCTCGCGCCTGGAGCGTCGCTGTCCACTGCCACGCAGGAGATTCAGGACACCATGAACCGCATCGGCGTGCCGACCTCCGTGCACGGCAGTTTCCAGGGCACCGCCAAGGCGTTCCAGGATTCGCTCTCCAGCCAGCCGGTGCTGATCCTGTTCGCGCTCATCACGATCTACATCGTGCTGGGCATTCTGTACGAGAGCTACGTGCACCCGATCACGATTCTGTCGACGCTGCCGTCGGCCGGCGTGGGGGCGCTGTTGGCGTTGATCATTACCGATACGGACTTCTCGATCATTGCGTTGATTGGCGTGATCCTGCTGATCGGCATCGTCAAGAAGAACGCGATCATGATGATCGACTTTGCGCTGGAGGCCGAGCGCAGCCAGGGCATGAGCCCGGCTGATGCCATCTTCCACGCCTGCGTACTGCGCTTCCGGCCGATCCTGATGACAACGATGGCGGCACTGCTTGGCGCCCTGCCGCTCGCACTCGGCCACGGCGACGGTGCCGAACTGCGCACGCCGCTGGGTATTTCCATCGTCGGCGGCCTGTTGGTCAGCCAGATCCTGACGCTCTACACCACGCCAGTGGTCTACCTGGCGCTGGACCGCCTGCGCCTGCGCCGCGCCGGCCGCACGAAAGACACACCGTTGCCCTCTTTGGGTTCGCAAGGAAGCTCGACATGATGAAAAGAGGCAATCAAGCCCACCGCACACCCCGCCTGCTGCCGCGCACGTTGTTGAGCGCGACGGCGCTGGCTGCCTGCGCACTGCTGACCGCCTGCGCGGTCGGCCCCGACTACCAGCGCCCCGACACCGAGGTGCCTCAGCAGTACAAGGAAGCCGGCGACTGGAAGGTCGCCAACCCGAGCGACGCCATCGCCCGCGGCAAATGGTGGGAGATTTTCAACGACCCACAACTGAACGCTCTAGAAGAACAGGTGGCCGCCGCCAACCAGAACATCGCGGTGGCTGAGGCGCAATATCGCCAGGCGCAGGCGCTGGTGCAGTCAGCGCAGGCATCCTTCTTTCCGACCTTAGGAGCGAGTGCCTCGGCCACGCGCAGCCGCTCAGTGCGCACCACCGTCAACCCGGACGGCAGCCTGTCAGTCGGCAACCCAAGCCTGCTCAACTCGCAGAGCCTGTCGCTCAACGCAAGCTGGGAGCTGGACCTGTGGGGCAGCATCCGCCGCAATGTCGAGGCAAACAAGGCCAGTGCCGAAGCCAGCGCCGGAAACCTCGCCGCAGCCCTGCTCTCTGCGCAGGCGACACTCGCGCAGGACTACTTTCAACTGTTGGTCACGGACACCCAAAAGGCCGTGCTGCAACGCACCGTGGCCGATTACGAGCGTTTCCTGAAGCTCACGGAAAACCAGTACGCGGTGGGCGTGGCACAGCGCTCCGATGTGCTTTCCGCGCAAACACAGCTCAAGCAGGCGCAGGCGCTCCTGCTTGACGCGGAGGTCTCGCGAGCCCAGCTAGAGCACGCCATTGCGGTGCTGATCGGCAAGCCGCCGGCAGAATTCTCCCTGCCGACCCAAAAGGCAACCAACTTCTATGAATTGCCGACCATACCGGACATCCCGCTGGAGATTCCGTCGGCCATCCTGGAGCGCCGCCCCGATGTAGCCGCCGCCGAGCGCAACATGGCCGCCGCCAACGCGCAGATTGGCGTAGCAAAAGCCGCTTACTTCCCGACGCTCACCCTGGGAGGCTCGACAGGGCTCGCGGCGAATACGCTGTCACACCTGGCAACGCTGCCAAGCCGCATCTGGTCAATCGGCCCGACCCTTGCCGCCACGCTGTTCGACGGCGGTGCGCGTTCGGCAGCGGTGGATAAGGCCGGAGCGGCCTACGACGGATCGGTGGCGACGTATCGTCAGACGGTGCTCGGCGCCTTCCAAGATGTCGAGGACAACTTGGCAGCCCTGCGCTGGCAGGCGCGGGAACTTGAGGTGCAGGCCGAAGCGGTCAAGGCAGCCCAGCAGGCGGCAAGCATTGACCTGAACCGCTACCGCGCGGGTACGGTCAGCTTCCTCGAAGTCATCACCACACAGGCAACCGCCTACACCGCCGAACGCACGCTGCTTACTCTGCAAGGCAAGCAGTATTCGGCAGCGGTGCTGTTGGTCAAGGCACTGGGCGGCGGCTGGCACGGCGAGGTGCCGGTGGTCGGCCAGGCCGCGCTACAGCCGGCTTCCGCACCCACTGCGCAGTAACCCCACGCCCCCCCTGTGTTGCCAGCGACTGACATTTCGTCGTCGGCAACACTGTCTTGTGTATAGGGAGCCGCACGCGGTGCGGTCATTCCCCCTATAATCGTCGGAATTTTTCGGCCTAGTCTGATTGCCTCGGGTACGCAAATTGCGCTTGCCACGTCGCTGTCTCGGCTGTCTGTTTGTCTGCCGCCATGTTCGCTGCGCGCGTGGCCGGCCGTTGCCGTTGCCGTAAATCGCGCGCTGCACAACCGCTTCTGCCGCTCTCTCCGATGATCCGATCGACACTCCCCCGCTCCGTCAAGCTCATGGCCGCCGCACTCGGTGCCGCCTCGCTGTTTGCCGCCCTGCCCGCCCAGGCCGACCCGTCCGTGCGTGTGATCTACGGCAAGGACAACCGCCACGGCATCGAGAAGTACGGCGTTGACCTGGATTTCGATTCGGGCTTCCACTGGGGCAACCCGGAAGGCTGGTTCGTGAACCTGGACTGGGAAGTGGCACTGGGTCAATGGCGTTCGACGCAAGGCACCAACCGCCAGAACATCACCGAGTTTGGCGTAACGCCGCTGTTCCGCATTGAAAAGCGCGGCGGCTCGTGGGTGCCGTTCATCGAGGCTGGCGTCGGCCCGCGCCTGTTGTCGCACACCCGCACGTCGGACGAGCACAACTTCAGCACGGCCTTCCAGTTCTCCGACATGATTGGCGTGGGCGTGGCCTTCGGCAGCAAGCAACAGTTCCAAGTTGGCTACCGCTTCGAGCACCTCTCGAACGCGTCGATCAAGCGTCCGAACCCGGGTACAGATCTGAACGAGCTGTACTTGCGCTACACGTTCTGAGTGGCGTGAGCGGGCTGATGCCCGCCCCGGCATTTGGTGAAAGCGGCCTGCCCTTGCGGCGGGCCGTTTGTTTTGTGCGCCAGATCAGCGCACGTCAGCTTCGCCGTCGAGGTCGCGGTCGCGCGATCGCATGCCCATCAGGCGCTCGTAGTTGAGCGAGGCATGGAAGCCAAAGCCATTGCCGCCGGCACGCTTGACTTCGTACATGGCGGCATCAGCATTACGGATCAGCGTCTGGGCATCGTGGCCGTCAGCCGGGTATAGCGCCACACCGGCACTCACGCCCATCGACAGCACATGGCCCTCCACACGGAACGGCGCCTGCAGTTGATCGATCAGGCGCTCGATCGTCTGCTCCACATCGTCGCGCGTGGCGCAATGCGTGAGGATCGCAACAAACTCATCGCCACCCAATCGGGCAACCGTGTCGGACGCGCGCAGGCCACTGCGCAAGCGCATGGCGGTAGCCTTGAGAACCAGGTCTCCTACGCCGTGACCGTATTCGTCGTTAACAGGCTTGAAGCGGTCCAGGTCGATAAAGACAACCGCCACCTGACCGCGGGAACGACGCGCAGCTTGAATGGCGATGAACAACCGGTCGCGCAACAGGCGTGCGTTGGGCAAATCGGTCAGCGGGTCATGCAGCGCAAGGTGATGCGCCTGGTCGAGCATGGCTCGGCGCTTGGTGACGTCGAGCAGCGTACCGCTCACGCGTGTCGCCATGCCGCGTGCATCGCGCTCGGTCACGCGGCCGCGTGCGGCAATCCAGATCCACTGCCCGTGGCTCCCGCGCATGCGCTGCTCTACCTCAAAGCTCTCGACATCACCGCGCAGGTGACGATAGATGCGCCGCGCACTCAGGGCCGCATCCTGCGGATGCACCATGGAGAACCATGCGTCGGGATCGTTGGGCAGATCGTCGGGATCGTAGCCGAGCATGTCGGCCGTGCGGCGATTGAAGGACACATGCCGCGCACGCGTCGACCAATCGAAGGTGCCAAGCCCAGCACCATCGAGCACATAAGACAGGCGCTGCTCCGAAGCGCGCAGCGACTCAAGCGCCAGGCGCCGCGCAGTCACATCCTGCACCTGCACGATGAGATGCTTGCCGATGCTTGCACCGCTGATCTCATGCGCAAGCGCGAAATCGGCCTGTACCCATACGGTACTGCCGTCCTGGCGCACAAAGCGGGTTTCCATCGACAGCGCTTCGCGCTGGCCGGAGAGCAGCGCTTCAACGCCGTCGCGCGTGCGCTCGGTGTGATCGGGGTGGCAGAGATCGAACAGATCGCGCGTGCGCAGCGTCTGCGCTTCATGGCCTGTCAGCACGCACAGAGCGCGGTTCACGTCGAGGAAGCGACCCTCCGGCGCGCACAGGCCGATCCCTATCGGCGAATGTTCGATCGCAGCCTTGTACAAGTGGTGGTCCTCAAGCATGGCGATGCAATTTCGCGAATGCGGCAGTCCCGGGGGTGGCTGTGTGATGACGGCCGTCCCGCCCCAGAGCGCTCAACAACGCAATGCTTTGCGTCGGGCTGGGCGGGGGCGGTCGGCGTGATCCCCGTAACCGGTCTCGTGGTCTGCAACTCCAGCGGTGGCTGGCAGACCGGTCCGTGCACGTTGCGTGCGCACGAATCGAGGCGGACTATAGAAGCCGCTGGTTAACGGGGCAATCCCTTCCCGCGAGGGGACATGGACCATGTGCTCACTCTGGCCCCCTCGTACTCGAAGTCGACGCGAAGGAAACGCGCCCCGCGTCATTCCCGTCAGCGTTTGTCGCTGCCGATTGTCGACAGCCGCCCGGCGACGCTGGGCATCCCACAACTCTACACCCTGGCCACACGCAGAGCAGCTAACCGTTTGGTTAGGTCGAAAGGATGCAACGCGCGGCGCAACCGTTTGCCTGATACGCGCGCAGGGTTCTCCACATTGTGGATGTCTCCACTTGCAGACAAGCCTTAGGCGATCATCCAGAAGAACGAGGTCGCGCAAAAAGGGAGCGCGCTCCATTACTATTCCTGGAGATCGCTTCGGGGGGCGAGTGAACACGGCGAGCCGACGCGCGTCCAGATGGCGTGCGCGGTCAGTGGGAGGTTGTATGGAATTGAGTTTTGTCGCCCCCGGCACGCAAACGCACCGCTACGCCCTGAAGCTGGCGGGCCTGCCCGCAGAATCCGAGGGTACCGAGCCCATCGATCCGGTCTGGATCGACGATGCCCTCACCGCAGCCGTGCGTGTATTTGACGCGCATCGCGTGCACTTTGCCGACGCGTACTTCGCCTACCGGGCCCGCGATGCAGCGCAGCATCCCGCACATGCCGCAGACGTCGCTCCATCCACGCGCGTTGCGGGCGATCTGCACGACGACACACCACTGCTCGCAGATACCTTTGCCATTGCGCAGCTTGCGGCACTTGTCTCGCTGGAGGCGGCCGGCGTAGCCGACATCATCGACGTGCGTCTCGTGGTCGAGCGCTTGCGCGACGATGGCCCGCCCCCGCCCGCCGACGGCATCGGCGAAGTCACATTCACCACCGAAAGCACCCCAAGCCTGCGCGGCGGCGCCAGCCGGCACTGATTACGGCGACGGCCCGGTCGGCCTGCCCACGGCGGCGGCATCCCGAAAAGTCCAGTGCCGGTGCACCAGAAAGTTGAAGACAGCGGTGATTGCCGAGGCGAACATCTGCGCGACGAGGTAATACAGCCCAAGCGCCAGACCAATCGCCATGATGGTGGCATTGCACCCCAGTGCCAGGAACGCCACCACGCCAAATCGCAACATCGCGCCGATATGCCCGCGCGTACTGTTGAACACCGCCTGCCGACTGATGAAGTAGTTGAGCGTGGCACCGATGACGCTGCCGGCTACGGATGCCCGCCAGGGCGAGACACCCACCTGCACCAGCCCAAACAGCACGGCGTAGTGCGCCAGCGTCGCACCGCCGCCAATAACGACATAGCGCGCGAACTGCTCTGCCACTGCCCAAACACCCCGCCGAGAGATTGTCGTCACGCCGTGCCCGCCGTGGAAGAAAGACTGCGCCGCATCATAGCAACGGTGTGTGCAACTCCTGTGCCCACCCAAACCTGAAGCGACGCCAAGTGCGCTTTGCGCTTAAAGTTGCGTGACATTTGGCCGTATAAAGTCGTGGGACCCGCGCAGGTGCGGGTGCGCCATTGCCATGCTTGAACTTCAACCTCTCGACATTCCGCTTGCAATCCCCCTGCCGTGGCCGATGCTGGACGCCGACGGGCAACTGCTCGTACCCAAGGGCGACGTCATCCACTCGCCGGAGGAGATCGACCTGCTGTTTACGCTGCATCGTCCGCATCGTCAGGCTGACGGCTCGCCGCAGCCGGCGCCCGCCTTTGCCAACACGCAGTTCCCAAACACGCTGTTCCCCGACATTGGGGGTGAAGACCCGGACGGAGAACGCAACATCGCCATGGAGCTGCTGGGCCTGCGCCCGGGCGGCATGCTCACCGTACGCCTGACGGCGGGTGCTGGGCAAAGCAAGGGGGCCGCGCGCGTGATGGGCTACAGCCCGCAGCGCCACCTGCTCATCACCATGCCGACCGACAGCGGCCGCGCGGTCATGCCTGTCAAGGACGAACTGCTGGAGATCCACGCGTTCTCGGGCGAGGGCATCGCTAGTTTCGAATGCACGGTGATGGCAGTGTGCCGCATCCCCTTCGAATACGTCGTGCTGTCACCGCCGCGGCGGATCAAGAACCGCACGTTGCGCAAGTCGCTGCGTGTGCGAACCAACGTGGTCGGCAAGATGCTGGTGAGCGGCGAGCCGCCGCGCATGATCCATATCTCCGACATCAGCACGACAGGGGCGTCTTTCCGCTCCGCGCATCGGCTGGAAGTCAGTGGTGCACCCGCGCGCCTGCGCTTTCGCGTGAAGACGCGCGACTACCACTCGGAGCTGGTGGCCGCGACGCTCATCCGCAGCGAGAAGCCCGCTGACTTGCCCAATACCTATCAGTACGGCGTGGAGTTCATCGAGTTGGTCGCGGCACAGAAGATGCTGTTGCAGTGCTTCATCTACGAGCAATTGCTGTGGGGCGGCCAACGCATGGTGTAAGTCAGCAGCATGGTTGCCGCAACAGCAAAACGATATCAATTCCTTTTTTATCTGAATTAACAACAACTAAATTTATAAAAGCGGCGTATGTGGTTCCGATGAAAACCCACCGCGAATCGGCCACCCACGCCGTGTTTCGGCTTATGATGCCCAGAGGTTTGCCGTAACAACGTTACACAATTGACGGCATAGGCAAACCCGTGCATTTCCGTTTCAAAGGTATTTGCAGGACGATCCCCATTTATGAGTCGCGCAACATCTGTCGCGCCATCGGGTCTGGATCCCATCTCCGAACTGCCGGATCGAGAACGATTCGTCTACCTGCTGGCAGCGATGCCACACACCGCACAGCCCGGCGCCGCCCATGCAACCGGCGCATTGCTGCTGATCGGCCTGGATCATTTTGCCGAGGCGACCAACACGCTAGGGCCCCTTGCGGCACGTGCAGTCATCGTTGAATGTGCGGCACGCCTCAAGGCGCTATGCACGCCCGATGCCGATGGCAGTGCCCCGATCGTCGGGCGCGTGGGCCACGAAACCTTTGCCGTTGCCTCGGCTGAATTTGCCTCCGCACAGGCCGTCCACGATCTCGCACGACGGATCTCCGCCGCGCTCACGCGGCCGTTTATTGCGCAGGGGTACGAACTGGTTTGCTCGTGCAGTATTGGCATGACACTGTTCGAGAGCACGCCCACGGAAGCCGCACGGCTGATCGAACAGGCGGATCGCGCGCTCTATCACGTGCAGCACGGCGGCGAGCAAAGCCCCGCACTGTATGCCCCTGCCGCAATGTCGCCGCGCACCGACGGCGCAGCAGCGCCACACCAGACAACGGACCCCGCCGCTGAACATCCGCGCCTGGCAGCGCAGCTACGCCACGCACTGGCGCGCCGCCAGTTCAGCCTAAACCTGCAACCGCAATTGAGCCTGGCCGACGGCAAGATCGTCGGCTACGAATTTCTCTTGCGCTGGATCTCACCCGAGCTGGGCGGCGTGGCACCGGCGGATTTCCTGCCGATCCTGGAGCAGAGCGGTGACATCCGCGAGGTAGGCCGTTGGGTGCTCGACAATGCCGCCCAGATGCTCGCCGGCCTGCAGCGTGAAGAATCCGAGCGGTCAGGTCGCGGCGGCCAACGGCATCAATCCAGCGTGCATGCTGCGGTCAACCTGTCGGTGACGCAGTTGCTCGATCCCCAGTTGAGCAACATCGTGCGCGACATTGCTGCACGCCATGCGGTGCCAACCACGCGGCTGGTATTCGAGGTGTCGGAGCACACGCTGCTGCGTGTGAGCGGCGCGGCGCATCAGGCCATCGACGCTCTGCGCGCATGCGGAGCACGGGTGGCCGTGGAGGACTTTGGCGCGACGGCGCACAGCCTCGATTGTCTGGAGGCCTTCCGCCCCGATCAGGTCAAGCTCGACCAAGGCGTCGTCAGTGCCGGGGCCGATGCCCACCATCACGGCACACTGCAAAAGTTGGTAGCCGCTGCGCACGCCGCCGGCGTGCCTGTCACGGCCACACGCGTGGAAACGGCCGCGCAGCTCCAAGCGCTGCGTGCCTGCCGTTGCGACGTGATTCAGGGTTACCTGCTATCGCAGCCCTTCCCTGTGCGCTGGATCGACGATACACAAGGCGTGATTGCCGAGCGCGCTCGCGATCTGATGCCCTAGGGCTCGGGACACCACGGCAAAAACAAACGCCCCTCCGCGCATGCGGAAGGGCGTTGTGTTGTTGACGGCTGAAGCGAGTCGCTCAGTACCGCATTCAAACGTGGTTCGTGCGGAAGACCGCAACCGCGCTGCGCAACGCCTCCGCCTGCTCCTCCAGCGACTCTGCAGCGGCCGCTGCCTGCTCCACCAGCGCGGCATTCTGCTGGGTCACCTGGTCCATCTGCGTGACAGCCTGGTTGACCTGCTCGATGCCGCTGCTCTGCTCTTCCGACGCGGCGGAAATCTCGCCCATGATGTCGGTCACACGCTTGACGGCCACCACCACTTCCTCGATCACCGTACCGGCCTCGGCCACCAGCGTTGAGCCGTTCTGCACACGGCCAACCGAGTCCCCGATCAGCTCCTTGATCTCTTTGGCCGCCGTGGCGCTACGCTGCGCCAGGCTGCGCACTTCACCGGCCACCACGGCAAAGCCGCGGCCTTGCTCGCCGGCGCGGGCGGCTTCCACCGCGGCGTTGAGCGCCAGGATGTTGGTCTGGAACGCGATGCCCTCGATCACACCAATGATGTCGGCAATCTTCCTGCTGCTGTCGTTGATGCCCGTCATCGTCTCGATGACGCGGCCCACGACTTCCCCGCCCTTGACGGCGATATCCGACGCATTGACTGCCAGCGTGCTGGCCTGACGGGCGTTGTCGGCGTTCTGCTTCACGATGCTGGTCAGCTCTTCCATGCTGGAAGCGGTTTCCTCCAGCGAGCTGGCCTGTTGCTCCGTGCGCTGCGACAGGTCGGCATTGCCGGCGGCGATCTGCTTGGTGGCGCTGGCGATCGAGTCCGAACCCGTGCGCACCTGGCCGATGATCTGCTGCAGACTCGTCTGCATCGAAGACACGGCGTGCATCAGGCGCGCAGTTTCATCCCGACGACCAGCCGTGGTTTGCCCTTCCATGCGCGTGGCAAGGTCACCCGAGGCCATGCGCTCAAACACCTGAATGGCCCGCTCCAGCGGGCGCACCACCGAGCGGCCCAGCACACTACGCGCCAGCACCGACAACACCAGCGCTGCAGCCAACAAGCCACCCGCAATCCAGATGCTCATGGCATAGCGCGACTGCGAATTGTCAAAGCGCGTCTTGCCGTACTTGAAGCGTGCTCCAACCAGCGGCCCCAGCGCCGTGTCGTAATCGACAAACAGCTTGGGCACCTGGGTCGTGTTCAGTTCGCGATAGGTGGTGAGATCGCTGCGTTCCAGCGCGGCAATGGCAGGCTCCAGCGCCGTCTTCACGAACTTGGTGCGTGCTGCGTCGGCGAGTTGCAGCTGGGCGCGGTCGGCGTCGGGAATCGGCAGCTTCATGAACTCGGCCCACGCGTCGTTGGCCGAGTTGACCATGGTGTGCGCATCGGCCAGCAGCTTCTTCAGTTCGTCCGGCGACGACACCGAATCAAAATTGGTCAGGTGAATGCGTGCCCACAGCAGATTGATGGTGTCCTTGGCCAGCAGGTCCAGCCCCTTGGCATCTTCCAGGTACACGGCACGCAGGTCGTCATTCGTCGCCCGGCCGGTGGAGATGCCCGCAAAACCCACGACCGCGATCATCACGGCAAACGCCGCAACCAGCATCGTCAATCGCGTCCGAATGCTCGTGTCCATCCACTTCCACATATGTATTCCCCCGCATGGTTGGCCGTCAGGCGCTGTCTTGTGCTCTTTTTTCCGGCTTCGATGTACCGGTTGTCTGGCACCCGTTTCACTCCTGAAATGTCCTAACGGCAGGGGGCGGCGGAAGTAGAGCCCCTCCCCACGAATGTCCGGGATACGCCGCAAGTGATACGAAAGACTGTCAAAAAGATGCGCCCGAAGCACCCTACGTGCGCGGGGTGGCACTAAAATGCGGTCTGCGCCACCGGATGGGTGGCAATCATGCGAAACCGCGCAAGATCGCGCGGTAGACCGCTCTACTCACAAGGGGATCAAGATGAAGAAACTGATTGCACTGGTAGCCCTGGGCTGCGCTGTCTTGGCCGGTTGCAACACGATGGCAGGCATGGGCAAGGACATCCAGTCGGGTGGCCAGAAGCTGGAAAGCGCTGCCGACAACACCAAGCAGAAGATGTAATGCTGGATCGGCTAGGGCGATTACCCAGCCAGATTTGAAAGATGCCAGAAAAAACGCCACACATCGTGGCGTTTTTTCTTGCGCACACTGGCCTATAACAGCTCCTCCGGCGTAAACGGCGCCAGCATCTGAATCCATACGCGCCGGCCCAGGCTCACGTCCGGCTCATGGTCGGTCACGATCTCCTTGTCGTTCTCGTACGTGGTCCAGCGCAGGTGGCCATCTACCTGGGTCACATGGTAAGCACTGCTCCGGATCGCCGCGTCGAACAGCCGCGCCACCGCCTGCGACAGCACCGGGCTGTGGATGATCAGCCCCGTTTCCGTATTGAGTCCGACCGAACGCGGGTCGACATTCATCGACCCGACGAAGAGCGTGCTGCGGTCAACAATGACCGACTTCACGTGCAAGCTCGCCTGCGCCGACCGGAACGTACCGAACAATTTCGGCCGATCGCCCAGCGTGGGACGCAGTTCATAGAGTTCGACACCATCGCCCAACAACGCACTGCGGTATTTGGCATAGCCGACATGCACGATGGGCGCATCGGTCGCGGCCAGAGAATTGGTCAGCACGCGCAAGTGCACGCCGCGCGCCTCCAGATTCTTGGCCACCGCCATGCCACGCGCACCAGGCACAAAGTACGGTGAAATCAGAATGACCTCTTGCTGGGCCTGCTCGATCTCGTGCAGCAGCGTCTGGGCGACGCGCTCCTCGCTTGAGGTGACATCGTCACCGGATACCTTGGCTGGGCGATCGACCGTCACCCGCGCCGGCGCCCATTCGAGCCGCAGGCGGTTGCGGGCGATCTGGTCCGCCAGGAACCAGTCGCCTGCGGCGGGGCGCAAGGGCAATGCGTCCGGTTGCGCCGGAGGCTGCCCTGCCCGTGCGGATGCTGGCCCCTGCGGGCCGGGCGCGGCATCCATGTCGATAGGCTGCGTGGGCACCTCAATGTGTTGCGGCGGCGCTGCGGGCCGATCCGGCATCGTCACCGGCGGCGGATAGTTGCCCTCCTTCGGCTCGGGCGGATGCGCGGTGCTGGGCTCGGGTGCCAGTGCCTCTACCGGATAGGCGAATTCGCTGTTCCAGTACGCATCAAACGCCGCCGACAGTTGCCGCACCGCTGGCCCCGCTGCCAGTACGTCCAGGTCGACGAAATTGGTGGTCTCGTTTTGCGTGAAATACTCCGCACCGAGGTTACGACCGCCCGTGACGGCCAGCGCGTTGTCGGCAATGAACGCCTTGTTGTGCATGCGCCGGTTGACGCGGCGGAACTCGGCCGCACCGCTCAGATAGCGCGTCAGGTTCGACATGCGGCCGCCCGGAAACGGGTTGAACAGCCGCACATCAATATTCTTGTGCGACGAAAACCTGAGGAAAGCCAGATCGCGCCCGTCGCTGTGGAGATCGTCGACCAGCATGCGCACGCGCACGCCGCGCTCGGCAGCAGCCCGCACGTGGCGCATCAGCTCACGCACGGAGTTGTCGCTCTCGATGATGAAGTACTGCAGATCCAGCGTGCGCTCTGCACGGTCCGCCAGCGTGAGCAAGGTGGCATAGGCCTCTTCCCCGGAGGGGATCAGCCGGAAGCCAGACACATCCGCCGACGGCGCCGCAGCCTGTGCCAGACGCCCGAGCGTGGTGGCCGATTCGGCGTTGGGCAGCGCATTGCTGACAGGCCGATCGACATGTTCAGGCAGGCTGACGCAGCCCGCCAGCAACAGCGCAGCAAACCACGCAAACGAAGCCAGCCACGCGCGGCGAGTCGTGCACGATGGAATCTGCGGGTGCCCTTGCATGTTCGTTGGTGTTCTTTTGCGATGGTTGGTCGACAGGACGGCCTCTGCACATCAGCATGCGGCGTGCCACGCCTCACATGCCTGGTGAGACTACGCCAGCCTTACAGCGCCACTGTATCCGTGTTTGTCCGACGCCACCCCGGGGCATGTCAGAATGCGCACATCGTCGCGTGCCGAGCCGAGCCCTTTTTCTCCTTCTTCGATGCCGACCAGTACCACCGCGTTTTTTGCCTCCCTCCTCTTCCTCGTGCACTGCGTGGGCGTGTTTGCCGCCGTCCACGCGGTGCTTACCGTGCGTACCTCGCAAGGCGCCATCGCCTGGGCCATTTCGCTGGTGACGCTACCCGAGTTCACGCTGATCCCTTACCTGATCTTCGGGCGCAGCACGTTTGCCGGTTACGTGGATGCACGACGCTTTCACAACGCACGCCTGCGCGAGATCACGCTCTCCGATGACTGGCGCCGCCTGCGTGACCACGAATCAAGTGTGGTCGAGCCGCAGCACGCCTGCATGCAGGCCTTGCCACGTCTCACGGGCATGCCATGCCGGTCACACAATCGCGTGCGCCTGCTCGTAAACGGCGCGGAAACCTTTGACGCCATCTTCGCAGCCATCCCACAGGCGCGTCGCGTGCTGATCGTGCAGTTCTTTATCGTGCATGACGACACACTGGGCCGCCGCTTGGCCGAGGCAATGCTTGAACGCGCCCGTGCCGGGGTGTGCGTGTACTTCCTGTTCGACAGCATCGGCTGCCATGCCCTGCCCCGCCACTACGTGCAGCGTCTGATCGACGGGGGCATCCACGCCAAGCCGTTCGCCACGCACAGTGGCTTCGTCAACCGCTTTCAACTCAATTTCCGCAATCACCGCAAGCTGGTGGTAGTGGACGGCGAACGTGCGTACGTGGGCGGCCACAACGTCGGCAACGAATATCTGGGCGAGAGGCCGCCGCTCTCGCCGTGGCGCGACACGCATATCGAGATCGTCGGCGCGGCGGTTATGGACCTGCAGTTCACCTTTGCCGAAGACTGGTACTGGGCCGCGAAAGAAGTGCCGCAACTGCTCGTGCCAGAGCAGTGCCCCGAGGAAAACATGGTCTGCCAAGCGGTTGCCAGTGGCCCGGCTGACAAGCAAGAGACCTGCTCACTGTTCTTCATGGAGGCCATCCAGTCGGCGCGCAAGCGGCTATGGATCACCACGCCGTATTTCATTCCGGATGAGGCCGTGTTTGCCGCACTGCGCCTGGCCGTGCTGCGCGGCGTGGATGTGCGCATCCTGATCCCATCTCGACCGGACCACCGCGTGGTGTTCCTGGCCTCGACGCTGTACGCGCATCAGGCCATCCGCGCGGGCGTAAAAATCTACCGTTATCTGCCCGGTTTCCTGCACCAGAAAGTCGTGCTGATCGACGACGACGCGGCAGCCGTGGGCAGTGCCAACCTAGACAACCGCTCGTTCCGCCTGAACTTCGAGGTGATGGTCATGACTGCCGACCAACGCTTCGCCAGCGATGTCACGCGCATGCTTGAAGCCGACTTTGCTGAAGCCACCCGCATTGGCCGCGATGAATACGAGCGCGCCCACCCGCTACGCCGCGTGATCATGCACGTGGCCAAGCTGTTCGCGCCGATCCTGTAGTTCTGCATCGCAATCGCCAGAATTCACCCGCAAGAAGCGGAGCGCCACAACGCATCGTCGTCCCTAACCTGAAGCCCAACACTTTCAGGACCAGGAGACGTGCGATGCCCGCCACCCTTGACTCATCGATCGACCGCCTGCCCTCCGGCTTCAACCGGTTAGCGGGCTCCAACCTCGCCGCGCAATCTGCCGAGCAGATCGCGCTGGCCGCCATGCCGATGGTGGCGGTGCTTACCCTGCACGCCAATGCCAGCACGGCGAGCTGGCTGCAGGTGGCGCTCACGCTGCCGTTCGTGATGTTTGCCATTCCCGTCGGCATGCTGGCGGACCGCTGGCCCAAACGCACGTTGATGGCCGGCGCGGAGGCGGTGCGTGCGGTGGCGCTGTTCGTGGTGGCCGGTCTGCTGCTGGCGGGGCACCTGAACCTGACTGCACTCAGCGTGCTGGGCTTCGTGGCGGTATGCGGCACGGTGGTGTTCAGCGTGGCGGCACCGGCGTTGGTGCCATCGCTCGTACCACCGATGATGCTCTCGCGTGCCAACGGGCGCATCGAGCTGGCGCGCACCGTGGCGTTTGCCTGCGGCCCGGCCATCGGTGGCGCGCTGATCGGCTGGACCGGCGCCATGACGGCCTTCGTACTGGCCGCCGCGCTATCCGTTGGTGCGGCAGCGCTGCTGACAGGCGTCCCCTCGCCCGCGGCTGCCGCACGGCGTGCGACGCATCCGCTGCGCGACATCGCCGAGGGCACGCGCTTCGTGTTCCATCACCCGCTGCTGCGGCCGGTGTTCATTACGCAGTGCCTCTTCACAATGTCCTTTTTCATGGTGCTCGCGGTCTTCGTGCCGTATGCGGCGCACCGGCTTGGGCTGTCGGCGCAGGCCATCGGGCTCACGCTCGGGATGTACGGTGCAGGCATGGTGATCGGCGCACTGCTCGCTGCGCGCATCCTGGCGCGCTGGCGCTTTGGCCATGTGGTGGCAACCGGCCCCGTATGCGGGCTGGCCGGCGGTGCTTTGCTGGCAGCGACGCTCTGGCAGCCGTGGCCGGCGCTCGCCCATGCGGGGTTCTTCATGCTGGGGTGCGGGCCGATCCTGTGGGTAGTCAGCACGACCACGCTGCGGCAGACGGTCACGCCGCCCGCACTGCTGGCGCGCGTGTCGGCGGTCAACGTGATGTCGTACGGTGCGCGGCCGGTGGGGGCTGCATTGGCCGCATGGCTGGCGGCGCAGGCGGGTACCGGTGCGTGCTTGCTGATGGCGCTGGCCGGCTTTGCGCTGCAGTTGTTGTGCATCCTCCAGTCGCCGGCAGTCCGGCTTGCGCGTCAGCCGAGTCCAGATGACGCCGATACCGCGCTCAACCCAGCCTGACGCTATTGCGTCTGCGCGTGTGCATCGCGCCAAGCGCGCGGCGTCATGCCAAAGTGGGCGACGAACCAGCGCGTGAATGATGCCTGCCGCGTGTACCCCAGCAGCGCCGCTACCCGGCCGATCCGGTAACTCGGGTTGGCCATGTAGCGGACGGCCAGGTTGTGGCGCACCTCCTCCACCAGTTCGGAGAACGTTGCGCCGGCAGACTCCAACTGCCGCTGCAGGGTGCGTGCGCTCAGGTGAAGGTGCTCGGCCACCTGCTCCACCGACGCACGCTCCAGCGGCAACAACAGATACACCGCGCGCCGCACTTCCTGCACCACCGCAGCCGGCCCCGACACGTTGAGCGGCTCGGCCAGGCTTTCTGCATAGCGCACGAGCGCCGGGTCAGCGGCTGGGTTGGGCGTCTCCAGATCGGCCGCTACGCAAACGATGCCGTTGAAATCGCTGTCAAACACGATCGGGCAACCGAACACGCGGCGATGCAGGCTGACATCCATCGGGGCTGCATGCGTGAAGTGGATGCCGCGCGGCTTCCAATGTGTGCCCAGCAGCGCACTGCAAATGCGGGCCAGCACACCCACGGCCAACTCGTTGGCCTGGCGCAATGGCACGGGCGCCTCGGTGATGATCTCCTCCCGGATGACCACCATGTCGCCATCGGATTCCAGGTAGACCGCCAGCGCCTCGTTCATGAGATGGCGATACTGGATGATGGCCTGCAACGCCTCGCGCAGGGTGCGCTTGTGCCCGAGCAGCAGGCCAAGCACGCCAAAATCCAGTTCCTGCCGCGCCTCGGCCATCTGCAGGCCAAGTGTCGGGCACGGCGCACTGGCCGCCGTGACCTCCATCAACTGACAGGTCGCCACCACGGGCACGAGCTGCTCCGTGTCGGCCAGCTTGGCCGGGTCGAGCCCCACCTGCCGCAACGCCTCCTGCGGGTTGAATCCGAGCCGCCGCACGACCTGAAAGTAGCCGTTCAGCGATCGGGCGCGCACCATTGTCTCCATGGATGTCCGCCAATCTCTGGGGCCGTTTGGGCCCTCTTGGTGTTTACACGGAATGGCGCACAAAGAGAAAAACTTGGCGCCAATTGAGAAATACAACCCTACCGTCTCCCTATAGTGGAGTCCACCAGAGACATCCCCTACAGGAGCCCCACGATGCAATTTCTCGACGATTCCCTGCACCCCGAGAACCAGGACAAGGTGGTCATTACCGTTGCGCCGTACGGCCCGGAATGGATGCCGGAAGATTTTCCGGAAGACATCCCGGTCACGATGGAAGAGCAGGTGCAGAAAGCCGTGGATTGCTACAACGCCGGAGCCACCGTGCTACACCTGCACGTGCGCGAGCTGGACGGCAAGGGCTCCAAGCGGCTGTCGAAATTCAACGAGCTGATTGCCGGCGTGCGCGCAGCGGTGCCCGACATGATCATCCAGGTGGGCGGCTCGATTTCGTTTGCGCCGGAAGACGAAGGCCAGGCTGCCAAGTGGCTGTCGGACGACACGCGCCACATGCTGGCCGACCTGACCCCGACACCCGATCAGGTGACCGTGGCCATCAACACCACGCAGATGAACATCATGGAGCTGCTGTATCCGGAATACCTGGAAGGCACCTCCCTGTCGCACCCCGCGCTGCAGCAGGCCTACCGCGAGATGACCGTGCCAGCCGGGCCACAATGGCTGGAAGAACACCTGCGCCGCCTGCAGGCCGCCGGCGTGCAGCCGCACTTCCAGCTCACCGGCATCCATGCGATGGAAACGCTGGAGCGCCTGGTGCGCAAGGGCCTCTACAAGGGTCCGCTCAACCTCACGTGGATCGGCATTGGTGGCGGTTTTGACGGCCCCAACCCGTTCAACTTCTTCAACTTCATCCACCGCGCGCCGGATGGTTGCACGCTCACGGCGGAGTCGCTGCTCAAGAACGTCCTGCCGTTCAACATGATGGCGATGGCAATGGGTCTGCACCCGCGCTGCGGCATTGAAGACACCATCATCGACCAGCACGGCAACCGCATGACCTCGGTGCAGCAGATCGAGCAATGCGTGCGCGTGGCAAAAGAACTCGGCCGCGAAATCGCCAGTGGCAAGGAAGCGCGCCAGATCTACCGCATCGGCACCTGGTACGACAGCGCCGAGGAAACGCTGGCCAAGAACGGCATGGCCCCCAACCGCGCGCCGAATGTGAAGAACCTACCGCTGCGCGCAGCCTAAACTACAAGTCGCGCTTTCACCGGGCCCAACACAGGCGGCGCTCAATGCAAGCGCCGCCACTCGGAGACAACCATGAATCTGCACGCTGCCGACCCGAGCGCAGACAACCACGACGGCTACCTCGTCAGCCGACCCCAAGCGTGGTTTGCGTTTGCGATGACTTTTGCGCTGATGCTGTTCGACTACATCGACCGGCAAGTCATCGTGTCGCTGTTCCCGCACCTGAAGACGGCCTGGGCGCTGTCGGACAAACAACTGGGTGCGCTGGTGTCCGTCATCTCGATCGTGGTGGCGGTGGGGGGCTTGCCGGTAGCACTGATGGCTGACCGCTTCAGCCGCGTCAAGAGCATCGTCATCATGGCGACGGTGTGGAGCCTGGCCACCATCTCTTGCATGTTCACGCGCAACTACGGGCAGCTGTTCACCGCGCGCGCCATCGTCGGTGTGGGTGAAACCGGCTACGGCTCGGTGGGGGCGGCGCTCATTGCCAGCCTCTTCCCCAAACGCCTGCGTGCCACGCTGATGGGCGCCTTCTTTGCAGCGGCATCCGTGGGCTCGGTGCTGGGGGTGCTGCTTGGCGGTGTGATTGCCGCACGCTGGGGCTGGCAGGCGGCCTTTGGCGTGGTGGGCGTGCCTGGGTTGCTGCTGGCGCTGCTCTACGTGTTCGTGCCGGACTACAAGACGGTGGCAATGGCGCCCGGTGCGGCGCAGACGCGGCAGTCAGCAGGAACGCTCCTGCAACGCGTGGCCGGCGCACTCACGCATTCACGCACGCTGTGGTGGACCTGCCTGGGCGCGGCCTTCCAGCTGATTGTTGTATCGACCATCTGGTCGTGGCTGCCGAGCTACCTGAACCGCTACCATGGCACACCGCCGGACCGTGCCGCCATGCAGGCCGCGCTGGTCGTGCTGTGCGGCGCACTGGGCGCCTTCGTGTGGGGCGTCGTGGCCGATGTGGTGGCGGCGCGCCGTCAGCGCAACCGGCTACTGGCCGTGGCGGTGCTGGCCATCGTTACGCTGCTGGTGTTCACCACGGCGTTCGGCACGACCATGCCAGCCAACCAGCAATTCCTGCTGATCGCCTTCGGTGGCTTCCTGATGACGTGCACGGTGGCACCGGCATCCAGCGTGGTGTTCGATGTCGTCCACCCGGGTGTGCGTTCCACAGGGGCTGCAGTGCTTTCACTGTTCCAGAACCTGTTCGGCCTGGCGATCGGCCCGTTCGTGGGCGGCGCCATGTCCGATGCATGGGGCCTGCAGACCGCACTGGCTGTCATGCCGATCTTCGGTGTGGTTGCAGCAGGCTGCTTCCTGCTGGCCGCGCGCAGCTACGAAGCCGAACTGAAACGCGTGGCCAGTGTGCAGGTGGATGCAGCGCCCGCCCTCAGCCCATCTGCAGTGGCCTCTGCGTAAGCACCTAGCCCGACTTAACCGCGCGCCGCCTCCCAAGGCTACCCCATCCCCTCTCCGCTTTGACCGCGGCTCGCCCAGCGAGCCGTGCCGGCGGCGCGCACCCCAAACAACTGAAAAAACCTGGAGATACCCATGGCAACCGCAGTCCGCTTTCATGAAACCGGCGGCCCCGAAGTCTTGCGCTGCGAGACCATCGAAGTCGGCCAGCCCGGCCCCGGCCAGGTCCGCCTGCGCCACGAGGCCGTCGGCCTGAACTTTGCCGATACATACTTCCGCTCGGGGCTCTACCCGGTACCGCGCCCGGCCGGCATGGGTGTCGAAGCCGCCGGCATCGTCGAAGCCGTGGGCGAGGATGTGACCAACGTGGCCGTGGGCGACCGCGTGACGTACACCGGCTTCATCAACACGCTGGGGGCGTACAGCACCGAGCGCCTCATCCCCGCCGCACCGCTCATCAAGCTGCCGGACGCCATCGCCTGCGAAACCGCCGCTGCCATGACCATGCGCGGCCTGACCTCGGCCTACCTGCTGCGCCGCATCTATCCGTTTGCCAAGGGCGACACCATCCTGCTGCATGCGGCTGCGGGCGGCGTGGGGCTGATCGTCTCGCAGTGGGCCAAGCTGCTCGGGTTGACGGTGATCGGCACCGTATCGAGCGAAGCCAAGGCGGACATCGCCCGTGCACATGGCTGCGATCACGTCATCAACTACACACACGAAGACGTCGCCAAGCGCGTGCGGGAGTTGACCAATGGCGTTGGCGTGAACGTGGTGTTCGACAGCGTGGGCAAGAACACCTTTGAGGCGTCGCTCGACTCGCTCAAGCGGCGCGGGCTGATGGTGTGCGTGGGTACCGCGTCAGGCCCGATCCCGCCGTTCAATCCGCAACTGCTGGCGATGAAGGGCTCGCTGTACATGACGCGCCCGGCGCTGGCCGATTACATCGCAGACCCAGCCGAGAAAGCTGCGCTTGCCGGCGAGCTGTTCGACCACGTGGCTGCCGGGCGCATCCAGATCGAGATCCATCAACGCTACGCGTTGGAGGAGGCCGTGCAGGCACACCGTGATCTCGAAGCACGCAAGACGACGGGTTCCTCCGTCTTCGTCATCTGAGGGGGCCCGCATGCGTGTCGAACAATTGACCCACGCGCTGGGTGCCGAGCTGATTGGCGTGCAACTGGCCGATGCAGTGCAAAGCGACGACCTGTTTTCGGAGATCCGCGCTGCACTGCTCAAGCACCGCGTGGTCTTCCTGCGCGATCAGGACCTGAGCCGCGCGCAGCACGTCGCCTTCGCCCGCCGCTTTGGCGATCTGGAAGACCACCCTGTCGCCGGCAGCGACCCTGAGCACCCGGGTCTCGTGCGCATCTACAAGACGCCCGACCACCCGAACGACCGCTACGAAAACTGCTGGCATGCTGACACCACGTGGCGCGAGGCGCCGCAGTTCGGTGCCGTGCTGCGCTGTGTGGAATGCCCGCCCGTCGGCGGCGACACCATGTGGGCCAACATGGCGCTGGCCTACGAAAAGCTGCCGGATGACGTGAAGCGCGACATTGCCGACCTGCGTGCGCGCCATAGCATCGAGTCCAGCTTTGGTGCGGTCATGCCGATCGAGAAGCGACTCGCACTCAAGGCGCAGTACCCCGATCCGGAACACCCGGTGGTCCGCACACACCCGGAGACCGGTGAGAAGGTGCTGTACGTGAACGGCTTCACCACGCATTTCACGAACTACCACACGCCGGCGCGCGTGCGCTACGGGCAAGACGCCACGAACGGGGCCTCGGAGCTGCTGCGCTACCTGATCAGCCAGGCGTACATCCCTGAATATCAAGTGCGCTGGCGCTGGAAAGCCAACAGCGTGGCCATCTGGGACAACACCGCCACGCAGCACTACGCCGTGATGGATTACCCGCCGTGCCATCGCAAGATGGAGCGCGCGGGCATCATCGGCAGCAAACCGTTCTAACGATCGCTGGGGCAAACCGCACCCAGTGGCGATTACACCAAGAGGAGACCCTGCATCATGAAGAAGAAACACATCGCCCCCGCAGCATTGCTTGCCTGTGCCGGCGCGGCCTGCGCGCAATCGAGCGTGACGCTGTATGGCGTGGTGGATACCAACATCGAGTACGCCACCAACCTGCCGGGCGCCACACCCGGCAGTTCAGGCAACCGCGTGTCCATGCAGAGCGGCGGCCTGTCCGGCTCGCGCTGGGGCCTGCGCGGGGTGGAAGACCTGGGCAGTGGCCTGAGCGCCCTCTTCGTGCTGGAAAGCGGCTTTGCGAGCGACACCGGGCAATCACAACAAGGCGGCCGCCTGTTCGGCCGCCAGGCCTACGTGGGCCTGAAGAGCAGCACGGTGGGGCAGTTCACCTTCGGCCGCCAGTACACAACGCTGTTCCAGCTGCTCGCCAACTTCGAGCCGATGGCGTATTCCACGCAGTACGAGCCGGCCGCCGTGCAGACCGGCGTCAATTTCCGCTCGGACAACACCGCCATGTACACCGGCACGTTTGGTCCGGTCACGGCACAGGCACACTGGTCGTTCGGCACCGGCGCACCAAGCGTCAACCCAACCGGCGGCGGCAATGGCGAAGTTCCCGGCCAGGCGCGTCGTGACAGCGGCTACGGCGCGGGCGTGGCGTACTCGGCCGGCCCGATCGGCGCCACGCTGGCCTACGACCAGTACAACCCGAGCGTGCCGCTGGGCGGTGGCGCGTTCAGCTCAGGCTCCGTGCGCAAGGCCGCCATCGCGGGCAGCTACCTGTTCGGCGACGTCATCAAGATCATGGGCGGCTATCGCTGGGGCCAGAACAAGAACGCCAACGGCAGCGTAGCCCTGCGTGATGACTACTACTGGGGCGGCGTGAACTACCAGGCGACCAATGCGCTGACGCTGTCGCTGGAATACTCGTATCAGAAGATCAAGACGATCAACAGTGCGCCATCGACCCAGCCCAATCCGTGGCAGGCGGCCTTCATTGCTGACTACACACTCTCCAAGCGCACCGACCTGTACCTGAGCACCGCCTACGCGCGCAACGCAGGGCTGGCGCTGGACCAAGCCACCGTGGACCTCAACGCAACGGGTTACGGCCTGGCCGCCGGCAAGACGAGCATGGTCGGCATGGCAGTCGGCATCCGCCACAAGTTCTGAGCGACCTACACCACGGGAGGCGGTTGCCGCCGTCTCCCCGGTCGGCATTCGAGGAGGGCGACCTCCTCGTTTTTTCTTCCACGCGTTCTTTCACGCTGTAGCGATCCACAACGATGTCCAAGCTCTCTCCCACGATCCTGATGGTGCCCGGTCTGCGCGACCACGTGCCCGAACATTGGCAGACACTGCTGCAGGCCAAGCTGCAGGCCGACGGCATCAAAACCGCCTCGGTGCCACCGCTGGAAGCCGACAAGCTGAGTTGCACAGCGCGCGTGACGGCGCTGGACAAAGCGCTGGCCACCATCGACGGGCCGGTCGTTCTGGTTGCGCACAGCGCGGGCGTGATGATCACCGCGCATTGGGCACGCCGGCATGCGCGCAAGATCCACGGCGCGCTGCTCGCGACGCCGGCCGATCTCGACACACCGCTGCCGTCGGGTTACCCCACCCACGACGCACTGCAGACGAACGGCTGGCTGCCCTGCCCGCGCCGGCCGCTGCCGTTTCCGAGCATCGTCGCGGCCAGCCGCAATGATCCGCTCGCCGCTTACGATCGCGTGGCCGACATGGCCGCCGACTGGGGCAGCCGCCTAGTCGATCTGGGCGAGGTTGGGCACCTGAATCCCGCCGCGGGGTTCGGCCCATGGGCGGATGCGGAAGCGCTGCTCCATGACCTCCTTTGATCGACACGCTCCCGCGCGCCATGCAGTGTCGGCGCCGCAGCGTACGCAGCTCACCATCGACGTCTTCTTCGATCTGATCTGCCCGTGGTGCTGGATCGGTACGCGCCATCTGGCCAGTGCGCTGCGCTCGTTTGCAGCGCTGCGCCCCGACATGTGCCCCAAGGTGCAATGGCGCTCGACACAACTGCTGCCAGACACACCCGTTGAAGGCGAGCCCTACCAGGCGTTCTACCTCAACCGCCTGGGCAGCCCCGCAGCCGTTTCCGCGCGGCGCGCCCAAGTGCAGCAGGCTGGGCATGCCGCCGGTATCGAGTTCGATTTCGCTCGCATCAGCATCCTGCCCAATACCCAGCGCGCTCACCGTTTGATCGGCAGGTTTCTGCAGCGCAATGCCGATGCGCAACCGGCCCCACTCGTCGAGCGGTTGTTCCGTGCCTATTTCCAGGAAGGCGAAGACATCGGCGACGATGACGTTCTGCGGCGCCTGGCAGCGGAATGCAGCCCCACGCAAGGCGCCACACAGGCCGCGTGCTCAGCCGTCGCGCCAACGCAGGCACCGCTTGGGGTGGAGGTGCCGGGGGTGCCCTACTACGTCTTCAACTCGAAGATCACGGTCTCGGGTGCACATCCGCCAAGCGCCCTGTTGCATGCCATGCAACGCGCTGTTTCTCCGCAGCAATGGGCACACCATGTCGCGTAACGTCACGGTCACCCGCACGCGCGAACTGCCTAGCGGCCAACGCAAGCTGGTCTTCATGGAGGGCCGCAGCATCGTGCTGTTCAACGTCGATGGCCGCCTTCATGCCGTCGACAACAGTTGTCCGCACACCGGCGCGTCGCTGGCCGGTGGGCGCCTGGATGGCAACGTTCTGCAATGCCCCGCGCATGGCCTGCGGTTCGACCTCGCCACGGGCTGCACACCGGGTGCAAACGGCTTGTGCCTGAAGACCTTCCCGGTGCGCGTGGTTGGGGACGACATCGTCCTCGTGGTGGATGGCGCTGCCTGACCCCGCTGCTCGCCCACACGGGCTTCCCTATGCAACGCTCTCACCCTCATGCAAGACAACCTGATCACCCCAACCCCGTCGGCCTACACCTACCCGCTGCTCGTCAAGCAATTGCTGACCAATTCGCAATGCCTGTACGGCGATCAAGAGATCACGTATCGCGGTGAGCTGCGCTACAGCTACCGCACGTTTCGCCAACGTATCGGCCAGTTGGCTTCGGCCTTGGCGGCGCTGGGCATACAGCACGGCAACACCGTGGCCGTCATGGACTGGGACAGCCATCGGTATCTGGAGAGCTACTTCGGCATCCCAATGATGGGCGCGACGCTGTTCACCGTGAACGTGCGCCTCTCGGCGCAGCAGATTCTCTACACGCTGAATGACTCTGGCGCCGAGGTGGTGCTGGTGCACTCAGATTTCCTACCCCTGCTTGAAGAGATCCGGGCAGAACTGCAGTCGGTGCGTCAGGTGGTGGTCATTGCCGATGGGCAAGCCGTGCCGCAGACCGGCTTTGCAGTGGCGGGTGAATATGAGGCGCTGCTGGACCGGGCCTCACCCGACTTTGCGTTTCCCGAGTTCGACGAACACACCCGGGCGGCCACGTTCTACACCACCGGCACCACCGGCGACCCCAAGGGCGTGAGCTACAGCCACCGCGACATCGTGCTGCACACGCTGACCACCGGCATGGCACTCAGCGCGCCACGCGCTGGGCAACGGCTGCACCGTGAAGACGTCTACATGCCGATCACGCCGATGTTCCATGTGCTGGCCTGGGGCATGCCCTACATTGCAGTCACGCTCGGCCTGAAGATCGTCATGCCGGGTCGCTACGCACCGGACGTTCTGCTCAAGCTGCACGACACCGAGCGCGTCACGTTCTCGCACTGCGTGCCGACCCTGCTGCAGATGTTGTTGCAAGCCTCGGAAGGCGGCATGGTCGACCTGTCGGGGTGGAAGATCATCATCGGCGGCTCGGCGCTGTCGCCCGCGCTCTGCGAGGCGGCGCTTGCGCGCGGTATCGACGTGTTCGCGGGTTACGGCATGTCGGAGACGGGCCCCGTGGTATCGCTGGCGCAACTGCCGCCCAAGTTCCGACCATCGAACCGGCAGGAAGAGGTGCGCATGCGCTGCTCAACCGGGCGCCCCGTGCCGATGGTCGACTTCCGCATCGTCGACGATCAGTTGCGCGATGTGCCCCGCGACACCAAGGCCCAGGGCGAAATCGTCCTGCGCGCCCCCTTCCTCACCCAGGGCTATTTCAAGAAGCCCGAAGCCTCCGAAGCGCTCTGGGAAGGCGGGTACCTGCATACGCAAGACGTTGCGGTGATGGGGCCCGACGGCTTCGTGCAGATCGTCGATCGCATCAAGGACGTGATCAAGACCGGCGGTGAATGGGTGTCGTCGATCGAGGTGGAGCAACTGATTGCCGAGGTGCCGGGCGTGCTGGAGAGCGCGGTCATCGGCGTGCGTGACGCGAAGTGGGGCGAGCGCCCCATGGCCTTCGTCGTCCGCAAGACCGGCAGCCACGTGAAGGCCGAGACCATTCGCGAGCACCTGCTGCTCGTCGATGCCAAGCGCATCAGCAAGTACGCGGTGCCGGAACTGGACCGCATCGCCTTTGTGGCCGAGATCCCGAAGACCAGCGTCGGCAAGATCAACAAAAAGGTACTGCGCAACAACGCGGCGTGATTCGGCTTTCGATCCCGCCGGAACATCGGCTGAACGACATGGCCTGCGCCAGGTGATAAAGCCGCCTGGCTAGGTCTGTCGCACGTTCGCGTCAGTGCGCCTCACTCCTTGCCACCATGAACACACTCAGTATCAAGACACGGTTGATTCTTCTGGTTTCCGTCCTGCTGGCGTTGCTCACGCTGTCTTGCGTCATGGGCCTGCTGCGAATGCATCAGGCCAACGCGGTGGTTGAGGCGCTCTACAACGACCGCGTGGTACGCCTCGGGCAGCTCAAGATCGTCTCCGACGGCTATGCGGTTGGTATCGCGCAGATTGCGCAGGAAGCGCTGGATGGCGCCGTCACGCCCGCTGACGCGGCACAGAAGCTCGCCGCCGCGCAGTCGGGCATCAAGCAGGCATGGCAAACCTACGCCGGTGCGCCTCTGGCGCATCAGGAAAGCGCGTTGGTGGCGCAGGTCGATCCGTTGATGAAACGGGCAGACGTTGCGATCGGGCACCTGCTTGATCGGTTGAAAGCCAACGACATCGGCGGCCTGCGTGCCAGCATCAGCAGCGAGACGCCCCCGGTCGTGAAGCCTGTCGTGCAAGTGCTTGGCCAGTTGACCCAGTTGCAAATGGCCATCGCAAAGCAGGAGTACGTGCAGACTCAAGCGGCGTACCGGGCTGCGCTGTGGCGCGTCATTGGCGCGATGGCATTGACCCTGACCGTTGCCGTGTTGGCCTGCGGGTGGCTGATCCGCTCGATCACCAGGCCGCTGGCGGAAGCGGTTCGCGTAGCAAGAACCGTGGCCGCCGGCGACTTGACTTGCCGAATCGCGGTCTCGGGTCGCGACGAAACGAGCCAGTTGCTGGCCGCGCTCAAACACATGAATGAGAATCTGCTGCATATCGTCGGCGGCGTGCGCGCAGGCAGCGAGGCCATCGGGTCGGCAACGCAGCAGATCGCTGCAGGTAATCTCGACCTGTCTTCGCGTACGGAACAACAAGCCGCTTCGCTCGAAGAAACCGCGTCCAGCATGGAGCAATTGACGGGCACCGTGCGGCAGAACGCCGACAACGCTCGGCAGGCAAGTGCGCTCGCTGACAACGCCTCGGAGACTGCCAGTCGCGGCAACGACGTAGTCACGCGCGTGATCGGAACGATGGGGCAGATCGGCGAGAGCTCGACAAAGATTGCCGACATCATCGGCATCATCGAGGGCATCGCGTTCCAGACCAATATCCTGGCGCTCAACGCGGCAGTGGAAGCAGCCCGAGCCGGCGAGCAGGGGCGTGGCTTTGCCGTGGTTGCCGGCGAGGTGCGCACGCTCGCCCAGCGCTCGTCCAGTGCAGCCAAGGACATCAAGGGCCTGATCGAAACCTCCGTCACCCGCGTAGCGGCCGGCACCGAACTCGCCGGCCGCGCCGGACGCACGATGCAGGAGATCATGCGCGCCGTGGCTCAGGTCACGGACATCATGAGCGAGATTGCCGCAGCGTCGGAGGAGCAGAGCCGAGGCATCGAGCAAGTCGGGCAGGCCGTCACGCAGATGGACGAAGTCACACAGCAGAATGCGGCGCTCGTAGAACAAGCCACAGCGGCCGCGCAATCACTCGAAGATCAGGCCGCCGAACTCAAGGCAGCAGTGGCGGTGTTCCGGTTGACCCCGACGGCATCGACGGCCTCCTGAAAGCGATCGGTGCACTCGGTGCTGGCGCCGGGCCTCATTGCCCATGTGGACGAGATACCGAAGGCCCGCGTCGGCAAGATCAACAAGAAGGCACTGCGCGAGCGCTCGGTGTCGAGCGCTTGGCCCACTGAACGCCGGAGCTGCCGCGTGCACAGCGCCCCGGCGAACCCACCATCACACCATGCGGCGGATACCGAAGCGTTGCGCACGGCGTCGCCACACCAGACCGTAGTACGCCCCCTGCATCAAGAACATCGCGATGAACGCAGCGGGATACGCCGCCCAGATGCCATCGGTGCCGATGTGCCGGCTCAGCATCCATGCCACCGGCACTTCCACCGCTGCAATGGCGATGATGGAGATGGCCGTCGGCGCCATCACCGTACCGCTGGCACGCATGACGCCCGAGAACACGCTTGCCATACCGAAGATGACCGAGCTCCACAACGAGATATGCAGCAGGCTCTGGGCCAGGCTCATCACTTCGGTGTTCGTGGTGAACCAGCCGATCACGGAGCGCGAGAACAATAACGCCAGCACCACCAGCAGCCCCGTAATCGCCACGTTGAGCATCAGCCCGGTGCGGGTGATGGCGTCGAGCCGATCCGTATTGCCGGCGCCAATGGCCTGTGCACCCAGAATCGATGCCGTGATGGCAATCGACATGGCGGGAAACTGCACGTAGCTGATGATCTGAGTGCCGGCGCCGTAAGCGGCCGTGGCGTCCGACCCGAAGCTGTTGACGAACGACAGCAGCGCCAGCTCTGCAATCGAGATCACGACAAGCTGAACGCCCGTCGGCACGCCGATCTTCAGAACAGTCCTGAGCACCCGAAAGTCCACCCACAGATGCCGTGCCAGTACGGCATCTGGCGCGAGCGGATGGTTGCGGCGGCGCAGGAAGAACGCCAGCCAAACCAGCGCCACCGTGAACGACACAATCGTCGCCACCGCGCCGCTGGCCACACCCAGTTGCGGCAGGCCAAACCAGCCACGGATCAGCGATGGCGTGAGCACCAGCCCAATCGACGTGGAAAGCGCCAGCGTACGCAACGGCGTGCGCGTGTCGCCCACGCCACGCATCATCGCGGTGGCGAGCAGGTAGACGAACAGACCCGGCATGGCGTAGAGCATGACGCTGGCATAGAGCGTGGCATCCTGCAGGATGTCAGCTGGCGTGCCAAGCCAGCGCAGCAGTGCCTGCGCAAACGGGCCACCCAGCAGCGCCACGGTCAGGCCCACGGCAAAGCCCACCGACAGCGTGGTGCCGGCCACGGTCTTCACCGCCTCCGGCTTCTTGGCGCCCCACGCCTGCCCGATCAGCACCGCCGCGCCCGAGCCCAGCCCGATGATGAAGGCGATGAAGAAGAACAGGATTGGGAAGAACGCCGACACCGCTGCCAGTGCCTTCACACCCAGCATGTGTCCAACGTAGACATTGTTGAGCGTGCCGGACAGCGATTGCAGGATGTTGGCGAGAATCAGCGGCCCGAGAAAGGCCACAAAGGTGCGCCACAGCGGACGCGCTGCGGTGGGATTGGATTGGGGAGTGCTCATGCGGCGTGTTGTCCTTCTTCTTGTGTGGGGGGGGCCGATGAGCCGAATGCACGGCTCGCAAGCCAGCGGGCATGTTCGCGCACGTCAGCAGGCCAGGCCTCAGTGCAGACAACAAAGCGTTGGGCATCGCCAGCAAACAAGGCGCGCAGGGCATCTTCATAAGCAGGGGCATTGCCCGCCATGGCCGAAACAAAGCCATAGGCCACGTCGACTGCCGCGCGCTGGCGATCGCGTGCTTCGCTGGCGCGGCGGGCATCTTCGACCAGCTTGCGCAGCGTGACCGACGCCCCGCCGGGCTGCGAGGCCAGCCATTCCCAATGACGCGGCAGCAGTGTGACCTCGCGCGCAGTCACGCCCAGCTTCGGGCGGCCCGGGCCACGCGGTAGCGCTGGTTCGTCAGGAATCTCGGGAGCGGATTGGGCGGGAAGCCGGGCCAGTACGTCGTCAACCGAGCCACGCAGGTCAAGCTCGACCACATCGCTGGTTGCGTCGTCAAAGACGAGCACGGTGGCATCGGCATGGTGGTCGACGTAGGCTTTGACCGCCTGCGCAACATCGCGCAACGGGCCGGCGGCAATACGCCGCGCGCCGGCAAACGCCGTACAGGTCACAACCGATGCGGGATGCATGATCAGGCTCCAGTGAAACAAAGGAGCCAATTCTACCCGGATTTAATTTGACATCAATATCTTCCGGGTAGAAATGTGTTGTTGTGCAGAATGCGACACCTGTCGGCGACGTAGCGTGCCGATCACGCCGCCTGCTGCACGCGCGCCTCGACCAGCAGGCGTTTGAGTTCCGGCACGCATGAGCCGCAATTACCGCCCGCCTTCAGACAAGCCGTGATCTCGCCAGTGGATTGCAAACCGTGCGTGCGGACGGCATCGCAGATGGTGTTGCGGCCCACGCCAAAGCACGAGCACACGGTGGGGCCAACGTCTGCAGCGGCTTCGATCGGCTGGCCAAGCAGCACGCCTGCACGGTCCTGGTCTTCCAGGCGCGCCTGCGCGAAGAGACCCGCCAGCCAGTTGCGCGATGGCAAGTCCGGGCGCGGCGAGAGAAACACACAGGCTTCGATGCAGTCGTCCACCACATGTACCGCGCGATAAACGCGCGCGGTCTTGTCTTCGTATTCGAGCCAATCGGCATGTGGGTCGGTCACGCCGAGCAGTGCGCGCGCCCAGTCGTGCACCGAGTCGAGCTGCTGCCGCCCAGCCAGTTCGTAACGCACGAACCGCTTGCCCTGGATGCGCGTCCACCACGTCGCGTCCTCCGTACCGAGCGCACGGCGCGAGAGCACGAAGCCGTGCCACGCCACGTCAAACGGCTCGACCATCACCGGCGTGTGCTTGAACTCGGGCTCGCCCGACACCGGGTCGACCACCGGATTGACGACCGCACCCACGCGCGCGTCTGAGGCGAACTGGCCATTCCAGTGGATCGGCACGAACACGCTGCCACGCGCGATGCCGCCCGTCATGCGCACGCGCGCCACGACGCTGCCCCAACGCGACGACACACGCGCCAGGCCGCCTTCGCGCACGCCGGCCAGCAGCGCGTCGTGCGGGTGCAGATCGACAAACGGCTCGGGTACGTGATCCGCCAGCTTGGGCGCGCGGCCGGTGCGCGTCATGGTGTGCCACTGGTCGCGCACGCGGCCGGTGTTGAGGATGAGCGGGTAGTCGCCGTCGGCCGCATGCGCGGGTGCGCGGGCCGGTGTCGGCACGAACCGCGCACGGCCATCGCCAAACGCGAAGCGGCCATCGCTGAACAGACGTGCTTCGCTATTGCCTGGCGTGGTGATGGGCCATTGCACAGGCGCCATGCTGCTGTAGGCATCTGCATCCAGCCCCGTCAGGCCACCGAGGTGGAATGCACGGCGAACACCTTGCACGCCGCTTGCTTCGTTGGCGTAGGCGGACAGGCGCGCGTGTTCGTCGAACACTTCATGCTGGGTCTTGAAGTCGAAGCCGTGGTAACCCATGCGGCGGGCGACGCCGGCAACGATGTCCCAGTCGGCACGCGCCTCACCGGGCGCCGGCAGGAAGGCGCGCTGGCGTGAGATACGGCGCTCGGAGTTCGTCACCGTGCCGTCTTTCTCACCCCAGCCGAGCGCGGGCAGCAGGATGTCGGCCAGCACGGTCGTGTCGGTCGTCTCAACGATGTCGGAGGCGACGACCAGTTCGCACTTGGCGAGCGCGCGACGCGCCTGATCGGCATCCGGCAGGCTGACCACGGGGTTGGTGCCTATGATCCATACAGCCTTCACCCGCCCTTCCTCGATGGCGTTGAACAGGTCCACCGCCTTCAGGCCCGCCTTGTCAGCCATCCGTGGGGCGTTCCAGAACGTCTGCACCAACTCGCGATGTGCAGGCTCATTCAGCTCCATGTGCGCGGCCAGCATGTTGGCCAGGCCGCCCACCTCGCGCCCGCCCATCGCATTCGGTTGACCGGTAATGGAAAACGGCCCCATGCCCGCGCGCCCGATGCGGCCGGTCAGCAAATGGCAGTTGATGATGCTGTTGACCTTGTCCGTGCCCGCGGTCGATTGATTGACGCCCATCGAGAACGCGGTGATGGTGCGCTCCGTGTCGGCAAACCAGCTGTAGAACGTGAGCAGGTCGTCGAGCTTGAGCTTGCATGCCTTGGCCACGGCTTCCACGTCGTCGCTCACGGTACCGGCCGCTTGCAGTGCAGCGTCCGGGCCGTTGGTATGCAGGGTGACAAAGTTGCGGTCCACCACGCCACGCCGCGAAAGGAACGACAGCAGGCCGTTGAACAACCACACATCGGTACCCGGCTTGATGGGCAGGTGCAGGTCCGCCAGTTCGCACGTGGCCGTATGGCGCGGGTCGACCACCACCACCTTCATCTCGGGCCGCGCCTCTTTGGCGCGCATGATGCGCTGGAACAGGATCGGGTGGCACCACGCGGTGTTGGAGCCGACCAGCACGATCAGGTCCGCCGCTTCCAGATCGTCGTAGCAGACGGGCACGAGATCTTCGCCAAACGCGCGCTTGTGCCCCGCTACGGCCGACGACATGCACAGCCGCGAGTTGGTGTCGATGTTGGCTGTGCCGATAAAGCCCTTCATGAGCTTGTTGGCGACGTAGTAATCCTCGGTCAGCAACTGGCCGGACACGTACAGCGCAACAGCATCCGGGCCATGCTCGTCGACGATGCGGCGCAAGCCCTGCGCGACGGTATCGAGTGCGGTGTCCCACGACACACGTTGCAGGGGCGCAGGCGACGCATCCACGTTACCCACATCGCGCGAGCGCTCGCGCATGGCGGGGTACAGCAGGCGGCCATCCAGGCTGATGGTCTCGCCCAGCGCGGAGCCCTTTACGCATAAGCGCCCTGCGTTGGCCGGGTGCGTCGGGTCGCCTTGGATGCTGACGCTGCCGTCTGCTTGCGGGGTTGCCAGCACGCCGCAGCCGACGCCACAGTATGGGCAGGTGGTGCGCACGGCGTCCGCTATTGGGTGAAGGGGGATGGTGGTCATCGTCGTCTTTGTATTGCTTTGCGTGGGTGGTGCATCCTTTGTTTCATCCCCTGCCGGGGCGGGATTTGGTGGTCCATCCCCGGTTTCGTCCCCTGCCGGGGACGACTCACTTTCTTTGGTCTTGCCCAAAGAAAGTAAGCAAAGAAATGCGCGCCCGAGATGGCGCCCCCCCCTTGAATTTGTGTAACTGGGCGGGGAAGGAGGCAAACTCGCTGCGCTCAAACAAGCCTCCTTCCTTTTTCCGCCCGCTTACAAAAATTCAAGGCGCCATCTAGGGCCGGAACGTCAAAGGCCAAACCATCTCCGTGCACGCGGTGTCGCCGAGTTGCGCTTTGGTCGAGTCGCCTTGGTTCATCACGCGGCCTCTGCTTCGCAGAGTGCTCGGCCGAACAACAGGCGCTGGCGGATCGGCGTGATGGGCGTCTGGCGCTGGATCAGGTCGAAATACCACGGGCCGTCGGCCACGTCGCCATACAGCACTGCGCCGACAACACGTTCGTCTTTGAGCACGAGGCGCTTGTAGACGCCGCGGCGCGGGTCGCGCAGCACGATGTCTTCGGTACCCTCGCCGCCGATGAAGTCGCCGGCTGAGTAGAGGTCGACGCCCGTGACCTTGAGCTTGGTCGCCGTGGCCTGCTGGATGTAGCGGCGGTGGCCAGCACCGGCCAGATGCGCGGCACACACACGGGCCTGGTCCCAGATGGGGGCCACCAGGCCGAAGGTGGCGCTGCGGTGCTGCACACATTCGCCCACGGCGTAGATGCGCGGATCGTAGGTCTGCAGCGTGTCGTCCACGACGATGGCGCGTTCGCAATGCAGGCCGGCGGCACGCGCGAGTTCAATGTTGGGACGTACGCCGGCCGTCATGACGACGAGGTCGGCGGGAATCTCGGAGCCATCTTTAAAACGAATGGCCGTCACGCGATCTGTGCCGAGCAACTCGGCCGTGTGCGCGCCCAGTAGGAAGCGCAGGCCCTTGGCCTCCAGCGCCTTCTGCAGCAACTGCGCGGCGGGCTTGTCGAGCTGGCGCTCCATCAGCGTGTCCGGCAGGTGCACTACGGTCACGTCCATGCCCTGGCGCATCAGACCGTTGGCGGCCTCCAGCCCGAGCAGACCACCGCCGATGACCACGGCATGCCGATGGTTGCGCGCCGCCTCCAACATCGTCTCCACGTCCTGAATGTCGCGAAACGCGATCACGCCCGGCAGCATGTGACCCGGCACCGGCAGGATGAAGGGTCGCGAGCCGGTGGCGATCAACAGGCGGTCATAGCGCATCTCCACACCATCGCGCGAGCGCACCGTACGGCGCGGGCGGTCGATGGCCACCACCGGGTCACCCGCATGCAGCGTGATGTGGTGCTGCGCATACCACTCGCGCGTGTTGAGCATGATGTCGTCAACCTGCTTCTCGCCCGCCAGCACTGGAGACAGCAAGATGCGGTTGTAGTTACCGTGCGGCTCTTCGCCAAACACGGTGATGTCGTACAGGTCCGGCGCCAGCTTGAGCAGCTCTTCGACCGTGCGCATGCCGGCCATGCCGTTGCCGATGACGATGAGCTTGGGGCGCACAGACTCGGTGTTCATGCCAACACCCATACCTTGCCGCCTTCGACCTTTGCGGCATACGCATGCACCGAGTTGGCCGGCGCCTCAAGGCACTCGCCTGTCGCCAGATCGAAGTGCTGCTTATAGATGGGCGAAGCCACAACGATGCGATCGCCCAGACTGCCGACCAGCCCACGTGAGAGCACGGCCGCATCGGAGTTCGGATCGTAGTTGCCGATGGCGTAGACACGCTGCGGTGTGTCGCCCCCGACATGAAACACAGCGACTTGCTCATCGCCCACCAGCGCACACACGCCGGTGTTCGGGACAATATCGTCCAGGGCGCAGATGGGGGTCCAGCGGTTGGCTTGCATGGCGATTTCCTTGTCCTCAGGCACTCAGGCAGCTTCAGCAACAACAGGAATGCGCACGGGGCGCGTCTTGCTGCGCTCTTCCAGCGTGGCGGGGCGAATCTGGCCGCGCTCTTCAACGAAGACGACGTTCGCATCGTTCGCGTCGCTGTTGACGAAGTGGCGGAAGCGCTTGCGCACGTCCGGGTTCGTCACGGCGGTCTTCCATTCGTCTTGGTAAGTGTCGACCACGTGCTGCATCTCGGCTTCCAGTTCAGCCGCAATACCCAGCTTGTCGTTGATAACCACGTCCTTCAGATAGTCTAGTCCGCCTTCCAGGTTGTCGCGCCACGTGCTGGTACGTTGCAGGCGGTCTGCGGTGCGCACGTAGAACATCAGGAAGCGGTCGACGTATTTGATGAGCGTGTCTTGGTCGAGGTCCGCCGCCAGCAGTTCGGCATGCCGGGGCTTCATGCCGCCGTTGCCGCACACGTAAAGGTTCCAGCCCTTTTCGGTGGCGATGATGCCGACGTCCTTGCCCTGTGCTTCAGCGCACTCACGCGTGCAGCCCGACACGCCAAACTTCAGCTTGTGTGGTGAACGCAGGCCCTTGTAGCGGTTCTCCAGCGCCACCGCAAAACCCACTGAATCGCCCACGCCATAGCGGCACCATGCGGAGCCCACGCACGACTTCACCGTACGCAGCGATTTGCCATACGCGTGGCCCGATTCAAAGCCGGCTGCGATCAGTTCTTCCCAGATCAGCGGCAGTTGTTCGAGGCGCGCGCCGAACAGGTCCACGCGCTGGCCGCCGGTGATCTTGGTGTACAGGCCGTACTTCTTGGCGACCTGGCCCACGGCGATCAGCCCATCGGCCGTCACCTCACCGCCCGGCATGCGCGGCACCACGGAGTACGTACCGTCCTTCTGGATGTTGGCAAGAAAATAGTCGTTGGAATCCTGCAGGCTGGCGTGCTCTTTCTTGAGCACAAACTCGTTCCAGCACGAAGCCAGGATGCTCGCCGCTGCAGGCTTGCAAATATCGCAGCCCATGCCCTGGCCGTGCGCTTTGAGCAGCGCCTCGAACGATTGGATGCGGCCCACGCGCACCAAGTGATACAGCTCCTGGCGCGAATACGGGAAGTGCTCGCAGATGTGGTTGTTGACGGCCAGGCCTTGCTTCTTCATCTCGGCCTTCATCACCTGCGTCATCAGCGGCACGCAACCGCCGCATGAGGTGCCGGCCTTCGTCGCATCCTTGAGCATGCCCACGGTGGTGGCGCCGCTGCACACGGCCTGACACAGCGCGCCCTTCGACACGTCGTTGCACGAGCAGATCTGCGCGCTGTCAGGCAGCGCATCCACGCCCAAGGCTGGGCGAGTGTGGCCATCAGCTTGCGGCAAGATCAGGAATTCCGGCGCCTCCGGCAACTCGATGCGGTTGAGCATCATCTGCAGCAGCGTGCCGTATTCGGCTGCGTCGCCCACCAGCACGCCGCCCAGCAGGTACTTGCCGTCTTCCGACACCACTAGCTTCTTGTAGATCTGCTTGCGCTCATCGGTGAACTGCACGCTGCGGCTACCCGGCGTCGAGCCTTGCGCGTCGCCCAGGCTGGCCACGTCCACCCCCATCAGCTTGAGCTTGGTGCTCATGTCGGCGCCGGTGAAGGTGGTTTCTCCATCAGCGGCCAGAATTCGCTTGGCAGTGATGCGCGCCATCTCGTAACCCGGTGCCACAAGGCCGTAGACCTTGCCGCCCCACAGTGCGCATTCGCCAATGGCGTACACATCCGGCGCGGAGGTACGGCACTCGGAGTCAATCACGATGCCGCCGCGCTCGCCCACTTCCAGGCCGCAGGCGCGTGCGAGTTCGTCACGCGGGCGGATACCGGCGGAGAAGACAACCATGTCGGCGTCCAAGTGCGTGCCGTCGGCAAAGTTCAGGCGGTGCGTACCGTCTTCACCGTCAACAATCTCCACTGTGTTCTTCTGCGTGTGGACGGTCACGCCCAGGTCTTCGATCTTCCGGCGCAGCATGCGACCGCCGCCATCGTCCACCTGCATCGCCATCAGGCGGCCGGCAAATTCCACCACGTGCGTCTGCAGATGCATGTCGCGCAGGGCCTTGGCGCATTCCAGCCCCAGCAGGCCACCGCCAATCACCACACCGGTCTTGGCGCGCTGGCCGCACTCGGCCATTGCCTCCAGGTCTTCGATGGTGCGGTAGACGAAGCAATCCTTGCGGTCCTTGCCCGGCACTGGCGGCACGAACGGTGAGGAGCCCGAGGCAATCACCAGCTTGTCGTACGGCAGCACCTCGCCGGTAGAGGTCGTCACTGTTTTGGCCGTGGTGTCGATGGCGGTAGCGCGCACATTCAGCTTGAGCACCACGTCGTCGCGGTCAAAGAAGCCGGGGGCCACCAGCGAGAGGTCTTCCGCCGTTTTTCCGGCAAAGAATTCCGACAGGTGCACACGGTCGTACGCGGGGCGCGGCTCTTCGCACAGCACCGTCACGTGCAAGTGATGGCCGGGGGCATGCAGCAGGCTTTCCAGAAACTTGTGGCCTACCATCCCGTGGCCGATGACGACGATCTTCATGGTCATGGCGTTGTTCTCCTTAGGCATTGCCGGCCGCTGCCAGCGTGTTGTCGTACAGCGCCTGTTCACGCGCCTTGTGTTCTGCCGAGAAGCGCACCGCGATCGCGCAGACGGCGGAGGTCGCCACCAGCACGCCCAGGATGGACAACGTGGCCTGCGTATCGCCCATGCCCTTGAGCAGGAAGCCCGCCGCCACCGCGCCGGCGTTGCCGCCCGCGCCGATGATGCCGGCCACGCCACCCAGCGCGCGGCGATCAATGAACGGCACCAGCGCATACGTCGCGCCGCACGCCATGTGGGTGAACAGGCCAAAGCCGAGCATGGCCAGCACCGCCACCGTGGCACTGCCGGCGTGGGAAAAACCAAACAGGCCCAGGCCCTCGCCCACCATCAGCAGGCACAGCAGTTGGGTGCGGGCATCGAGACCTCGCTTGGCCGCCACGCGGTCCGACACGATGCCGCCCAGTGCACGGGCAAACAGCGCCAGCAGGCCGAAGCTCGCCGCGGCCATGCCGGCAGCCGAGAGCGACAGCCCAAAACGATCAACATAGAAAGTCGCCGCGATGTTATGGATGAAGATCTCCACGCCAAAGCACGCGCCGTAGGTGATGAACAGCAACCACACGCGGTAGTTGCCGGCTGCCGTGACGAAGCTGCCCCAGCCGCCTTTCTTGCCACCGTCGATGGTCTTACCGGCGGCGCGCAGCTCATCGAAGTTGCCTTCTGGGCAATCCTGCGTGTAACGCCAGTACAGCGCCGCGACGATCAGCATGGCCACACCCGGCACCACCATGGCGAGGCGCCAGCCCAGGCTTTGCGTCACGCCCATCATCACGATGGCGGTCAGCAGCAGCGGCATCGTGCCCTGCGCCACGCCGCCGCCCGCATTGCCCCAACCAGCCGCCGCCGCGTTGGCGGTACCCACCACATTGGGCGCGAACATGACCGAGGTGTGGTACTGCGTGATGACGAAGCTCGCGCCAATCGCACCAATCGCCAGGCGGAAGAACAGGAACGCCTCGTAGCTCTGCGCCGTTGCCACACCCAGCACAGGGACGGCCCCCAGCACCAGCAGCCCGGTATAGGTTTTGCGCGGGCCGAAGCGGTCGCACAAGGGGCCGACAATCAGCCGCACAAGAATCGTCACCGCCACCGCTGCAATGTTGATGTTCGCGATCTGCCCGGGGGTGAGATGAAACTCGCCCTTGAGCACCGGCATAAGGGGCGCGCAGGCAAACCACGCATAGAAGCACACGAAGAACGCGAGCCACGTCAGATGAAAGGCGCGCATCTGCGGCGTGCGCAGGCTGAACAGATCGATTCGGGTGGCTTTGCCGGTCATGTCGAATCCCGCTTCCGAAAAAAAGAAAGGCGCCCGAGAACCGGGCTGCACTTGCCAGGTTCTGGGACGCCGTTGTCCAAATGGCCCTGAGCACCAGAGCCTTCACCACGAAGAGCGCGAATCGCCATTGACCCGCGCAACGGTGCTATGCAACAGGTGTGCCAGCACCTAGAACCCTTGATCTGTAGAGGTTTACCGCGAGTGTGCACGGCCGCCGTGCCTCGCACGCGGGCAGCGGGAAGCACGGTTTCGGTGCGTAAGCGATTCCTTATGGTGCGACACAACAAACGCGGCGCGCGTCAATGGAAGACGATCGACGCACCACGCGTGAGCGCCAAAAGAACGCTGAGGTAGATACGGAAGGGGGTCAGTACCCGTGCGTAACGAGCGACAGCACCGACAGATCCGGATGCGTGCCGTCGACAATGCTGCGCGCGACGTGCACAGCCTCCTCCATCGCAGCTTCCGGGCTGCGGAAGCTGTCGTCGCCATCGGCGTGGAAAGGCACCACGTGGCCGGGCTGCGCAGGGTTAGCGCCGGGGTGGCAGACGTAACCGGTATAGGTGTATCGGGTGTTGTCGGCCCGGATTGGGCTGGGCGACACGTGAATCTCGAACCCTTCGTAGAGTTCTTGCGGCGGAGATAGCTGGTCAGACATGGTGGTCTCGCTTGGTTAGCGTGTGCCTGCCGCGCCTGCGCTTGTGGCGCGGCTTGGCTGTCTTGTACAACCAGTCTAGGTGATGCGGAGCGTTGTGGAATTCGGCGGTTTTTGGGGTATTGGGGCACAACGGCCAGGCCCCGCCGGGGGCCTTGGCCGCACCCCTATCGCTACGCGCGTTTGATGAGCCGGAGGATGAACAGCAGGATCACCGCACCAATCACCGCCGTAATGATCGAGCCGATCCACCCGCCGCCCATCGAGATGCCGAGCACTCCTGCCAGCCATCCACCGATGAATGCACCAACAATGCCGACCACGATGTCGACGAAGATGCCAAAGCCGCCGCCCTTGACCAGCAGACCGGCCAGCCAGCCAGCCACTGCGCCAATGATCAACCAGGCAATCAAACCGTGTGAGGCCATGTTTCCGCTCCAGAGAATGTGCGTTGTGAGGGACGTTGCTGCATAGGCATAGTAGGCGAAGACAGCGCAATCGCCATGTGGCGACTACGCTGTTTTTGCAATTACCGAGTGCATGCAACGGCTCACGCGCAAACGCAAAGTGACTCAACGGAACACGTTCACAGCCTCCACCAGGCGCGTGGCCTGAATACGCAAACCTTCCGCAGCCGCCGCGCTCTGCCCGACCAGGGTAGCGTTTTCCTGCGTGACCTGATCCAGGTGGATGACCGCCTGGCTGACCTGCGTGATGCCATCGGTTTGCTGCGCAGTGGCCAGGCTGATGTCAGCGATCATGGACGACACCTTTTTGACCTGATCGACGATGTCTTCCATGGTTTTGCCGGCCTGATCAACCAGTCGCGAGCCCGATTCCACCTTGTCGACGCTGGTGCCGATCAACGCCTTGATCTCCTTGGCCGCGCCGGCGCTGCGTTGCGCGAGGGCACGCACCTCGCCGGCCACCACCGCAAAACCACGCCCCTGCTCACCGGCGCGCGCAGCCTCCACGGCAGCATTGAGCGCCAGGATGTTGGTCTGGAAGGCAATGCTGTCGATCACGCCGATGATGTCGGCAATCTGCTTGGCGCTCTGCGAAATCGCGCTCATTGTCTCCACCACCTCTTCCATGGCACGCCCACCGTTGAGCGCAGCCTGCGTAGCCGCTCCAGACAGTGTGTTGGCCTGCCCGGCAGTTTCCGCATTGCTGGCCACGGTGGCAGTCATCTGCGTCATCGAGCTGGAGGTCTCCTCCAGGCTGGCCGCGGCCTGTTCAGTGCGGATGTTGATGTCGCCATTGCCCTTGGCGATCTCCTGGCTGGCCGATTGCACGTTGATGACCTGCTCAGCCACGTCGTCGATCAGCCAGCGGAACATCAGGCCCAGCTGGCTGATGGAGCGCAGCGTCATGCCGATCTCGTCCACGCGGTTCATCATCGCGACTTTCTGATTCTCGCCCGAGGCAACGGTCAGCGCCTGCTCGAGCATCTTTTCAAGCGGCGTAGCGATCTGCACCTTCAGCGACCATGAAGCGAGCACCAGCATGGCCAGCTCCACAATGGCAAAACCACCGAGCGCGGCACCAGACAGCCCAAACGCCCATGCCACTGCCAACAGGGCCGGCAACAACGTCAGGAAGGTCAAGCGAATACGCCAGCGCACCGGCATCACCTGAAACATCGAGCGCCAGGCCATCAACCCGGTACGCACGATCAACCCCTTGTGGAACTTGCGGCTGCCGGCCTGGCCGGTGCAGAAATCCTTGTACAGCGCCTCGGCAGCCGCAATCTCTTCGCGCGTGGGCTTGGTGCGCACCGACATATAGCCCGTCGGCTGGCCGTTGCGTACCACCGGCGTGGCATTGGCACGAACCCAATAGTGGTCGCCGTTCTTGCGGCGGTTCTTGACCAGCGCCGTCCAGGGCTGCCCCGCCTTGAGGGTGGCCCACATATCGGCAAAGGCTTCACGCGGCATGTCTGGGTGACGCACGATGTTGTGCGGCTGGCCTTCGATCTCCTCTCGCGAAAAACCACTGACCTCGACGAACGCGGCGTTCGCGTAGGCGATGTAGCTCTGGGTGTCGGTGGTCGACATGAGCGTGGCGTTGTCGGGGAACTCGTATTCGTGTTGGGTCACCGGTTCGTTGACACGCATGATGGGGCTTCTCCTTGCTGATTTGTTTTGCAAACGAATTTTCGGCAAGAAACTGAATTTATTAAGACAAAAATCCCCCCCTCTTTCGGAGGGTACCAACCAAAAACAGGTCAGCCTCTGTATAAATCCGTAGATGAGAGTGACTTTTATCTATTGCAATTCGACACGCCAATCGACATTCAAGATGTCATATCAGGTCAGCAAAAACCCCTTATACAGCAAGGAATGTGATGCTCAACCTTCATTATCTGTGTCAATGGAAAACGCGGCACAAAGGTAATCCTTTCCTCACTCATGAGAGCCGTTTTTATTATTCAAAAAATAACCTTTGATAATTACTCATCTGGGTTAATTTTCTAATTTTTACCGCATAACTGCCTAGTCAACATCAATCGCCATACGTTTGCTTGACAATTTCATTCACATGAAAAGGCCCTAAGAAGTGCGGGAAGATGGAGGCGCATGCCATCCGGTCGGCGACCTGCTGCGACGCTCGCTTGCGGGGTGCCGCGACAGCGCGCCGCATTGTGCAAGCGCACAAGACGACTAAACTTTCAGAAATTCCTGAAAATTGAGAAAGATCAAAACCATGCAACTTTCTCCCTTGAAACAGCGCTTCGTCCTGCACTTTGGCGAGATGGGCAGCCGCTGGGGCATCAACCGCACGGTCGGGCAGATCTACGCCCTGCTCTACGCCGCGCGCGAGCCGATCAACGCCGACGAGATTGCCGAGGCGCTCGGCTTCTCGCGCTCGAACGTGAGCATCGGCCTGAAGGAGCTGGAGTCGTGGAAGCTGGTGCGCCTCTCGCACAAACCTGGCGACCGGCGCGAATATTTCTCTGCCCCCGACGACATCTGGACCATCTTCCGCACGCTGGCCGAAGAACGCCGCAAGCGTGAGATCGACCCCACGCTCACGCTGCTGCGCGACGTGATGCTCGAATCTCCCGCCGACCCGGATGACCGCCACGCCCAGGCCCGCATGAAGGAGATGTACCAGCTCATCACGCTCATGACCAACTGGTTTGACGACGTACAGAAGCTGGATGCCGACTCCTTGCAGCAGCTCATGAAGATGGGCGCCAAGGTCCACAAGCTGCTGGAAGTGAAGAACAAGCTGGCCGTTGTCGTTGGTGGCGGCAGCAAGAGCAAGTAGTCAGCACCTGAGAAGAACCATGTCACTCGATCCTGTTGTACTGGCGCGCATCCAGTTCGGCGCCAACATCACCTTCCACATCCTCTTTCCCACCATCAGCATTGCACTCGCATGGGTACTGCTGTTCTTCAAACTGCGCTATCGCAAAACGGGCGATGAAGCCTGGATGGCCGCGTATCGCCTGTGGGTGAAGGTCTTTGCACTGACCTTTGCGCTGGGCGTCGTGTCGGGCGTCACGATGAGCTTTCAGTTCGGCACCAACTGGCCGGGCTACATGAACACCGTGGGCAACATCGCCGGGCCGCTGCTGGCGTATGAAGTGCTGACCGCGTTCTTTCTGGAGGCGAGCTTCCTCGGCATCATGCTGTTCGGCACGGGCCGCGTAAGCCAGCGCGTCCATACGTTCGCCACGTTCCTCGTCGCGCTGGGCACGACCATCTCGGTGTTCTGGATCATCGCGCTTAACTCGTGGATGCAGACGCCCACCGGCTACGTGATGATCGACGGCCGCGCGCATCCGCAAAGCTGGCTGGCGATCATCTTCAACCCGTCGTTCCCATACCGGTTCACGCACATGCTGCTGGCCTCGGGGCTGACGGTGTCGTTCCTGCTGGCGGGGCTCTCGGCGTATCGCTGGCTGCGCAACGACCGTGGCGCCGACGTGCGCGCCGCCCTCAAGACCGGCGTGGTGCTGGCTGCAATGTTGATCCCCTTGCAGATCGTTGCAGGCGATGCGCACGGCCTGAACACACTGGAGCACCAGCCGGCCAAGCTGGCCGCCATGGAAGGCATCTGGCAGACCGAGCGCGGCGTGCCAGCCGTGCTGTTCGGCATTCCGGACGAAGCCACGCGCAGCAACCGTTTCGAGATCGCCGTGCCCAAGCTGGCGTCGCTGTATCTCAAGCATTCGCTCGATGGCGAGGTGCGTGGGCTGGACCAGTTCGACCAGCATCCGCCCGTGCTGCCGGTGTTCTTTGCGTTCCGCCTGATGGTCGGCGTGGGGATGCTGATGCTGGCCGTGTCGTGGGCAAGTGCCTGGCGCCTGCGCCGTGGTGGTGAGTTGCCGCGCTGGCTGGCACGCACCCTGGTGGCGATGACGTTCTCCGGCTGGGTGGCCGTGATCGCCGGCTGGTACGTCACGGAAATCGGCCGCCAGCCGTGGCTCGTCTACGGCGTGCTGACCACCGCGCAGGCCGCCTCCACCGTGCCCGCCCAGATGATTGGCAGCACGCTGGCGATGTATCTAGCGCTGTACGCCTTCCTCATCGCCTCATACATCGGTGTGGTGTTCTACCTGGCCCGCAAGGCCGGCGGCGCCATCGACCCGACTGACGCCGACGTGCCAGCCAAGCACAGCCCCCAACCTTCCGCCCCCGTCGCGAGCCACGCATGAGCACCATCCCTGACCTTACCCAACCCGCCGGCTGGCTGCCGGTGGTCTTCATGGCCCTGATGGGCATTGCCGTGCTGGCCTATGTGGTGCTGGACGGCTACGACCTGGGCGTCGGCATCCTGCTGCGCCGCGCCGATGATGCCGAGAAGGACACGATGATCGCTTCCATCGGCCCGTTCTGGGATGCGAACGAAACCTGGCTCGTACTCGGCGTCGGCCTGTTGCTGGTGGCGTTTCCTGCTGCGCACGGCGAAATCCTGGGCGCGCTGTACCTGCCCGTCGCCATCATGCTGTTCGGGCTGATCCTGCGCGGCGTGGCATTCGACTTTCGCGTCAAGGCGCGCGCACACCACAAGCCGTGGTGGAACCGCGCGTTCTATGCGGGCTCAGTCATCGCCACCGCGGCACAGGGCCTGATGCTGGGGCTGTACATCACGGGCTTCCAGTACGACACGGCCAACGTCATCTTTGCACTCTGCACGGCGGGCGGGCTCATTGCAGGCTACCTGCTGCTAGGCGCCACGTGGCTCATCATGAAGACGGAAGGCGCGCTGCAATTGCGCGCGGTGCAGTGGGCGCGCGGCAGCCTGTGGTTCACCGCGCTGGGCGTGGCTGCGGTGTCGCTGGCCACACCGTGGGTCAGCACACGCGTGTTCGACAAGTGGTTTGCATTGCCCAACATCATTCTGCTGGCGCCCGTGCCGCTGGTGACGATCGCGCTGTTCGGCCTGATCGACTGGGTGCTGCGCCGACTGCCCAAACAGATCGCCAAGGGAGATGAACACCTGATCTGGGCGCCCTTCGTGGGCACCGGCGCGATCTTCCTGCTGGCCTTCAATGGCCTGGCCTACAGCCTGTTCCCGTATCTGGTGGTGGACCAGCTCGACATCTGGCAGGCCGCCAGCGCGCCGGAGTCGCTCGAATTCATGCTGGTGGGTGTGGCCATCGTGCTGCCGACCATCGTTGGCTACACGATCTACTCGTACAAGGTGTTCCACGGCAAGGCGACAGAGCTGCGGTACTACTGAGATTGACGACGCGGCGGGCAGGCATTTAGGCTCACAGCCTTTCCCCTCTCGCCCGCACACGCCATGATCACCTGCTACCTCCGCTACATCATCAATCCGGCCCGGCTTGTTGAGTTCGAGACCTACGGCAAGATGTGGATTCCGCTGGTCGAGAAATTTGGCGGCCAACACCACGGCTACTTTCTGCCGTCCGAAGGCGCAAACAACGTCGCGCTGGCCTTGTTCTCGTTCCCAAGCCTCGCGGCATACGAGGTCTATCGGGAACAGTCGAAGCGCGACCCTGCGTGCATCGCCGCCTTTCAATATGCAGACGAAACCGGCTGCATCGTCAGTTACGAACGCAGCTTTTTCCGCCCGGTGTTTTCCTGACCCGCCACACAAACATGCCAACCATTCATCTGGTGGAAGGACCTGTTGGTGCGGGAAAGACAACCTACGTTGAACGCCTGCGCCATCAGCATCGTGCACCGAGCCTGATCCTGGATGCGTGGTTCGTTCAGTTGTTCAGCCCAGACCGGCCCGCCGACGGCCTGTTGCCGTGGTACATCGAACGGAAGGAACGTTGCCTGTCGCAAATCTGGGCAACGGCCAGCGACATCCTGGACGCCGGACACGATGTCATTCTTGAACTCGGCCTGTTGGAAAAAAGCAGCCGCCAACGCTTCTACGCGCGCGTTGAAGACACAGGTCACCCGCTCAAGATCTACGTGCTGGACGCCTCCAGAGATATCCGCCGCGAACGGGTTCGTACGCGTAATCGAGAGAAAGGTGCGACGTTCGCCATGGAAGTCCCAGATGCATTTTTCGAGATGGCGAGTGATCGGTGGGAGCCGTTTGATGACATGGAGCAGGAGCTGTACGACGTGCGCCTGATTACAACCGGCTGATCAGCCCATCACAGGCCATACGACGCCCCATACACACCCAATCGCCGCACAGGTATCAGCCAACCGTCGCCTCAAACACGCGCCGATAGTTGCCGCCAAGAATCTGCCCCACCTCTGCCTGCGTGAAGCCTGCCTGCAGCAACGCAGCCGCCAGCGCAGGCAACTGCTTGTAGCTGGTGAATACCGGCGGCTTGATGAAGCCGAGCATGTCGGTACCCAACCCCACGTGCGCCACGCCCACCACATCCACCATCCGCTTGATGCCCGTCGCCATGGCATCCAGGTTGGGGAAGTCCGCCGCATTGGGCCATACGCCGATCACGCCGCCCGTATCCGCCACTGCGCGCGCATGCTCTGCCGAAATCAAACGGCTGCGCGCCCTCGGCGATCCTGAGAGCGCCGTGTGCGACAGCACCAGCGGCTTGGTCGTGGTTGCCGCTGCCCGCTTGACGAGGTCATACGTGCCGTGCGCCACATCCACGACAATGCCCAGCGTATTGCAGCGTCGTACCACCTCGGCACCGAAGTCCGTCAGACCGCCATGCACAGGCGGCTCGGTCTGGATGTCGCCAAGCTCGTTCACACGGTAGTGCGTGAGTTGCAGTTGCCGCAGACGATGCTGTGTGTAGGCCTCGTCCACACGCTCAATGCGGCCTTCCAGAAAGTCAGCACCCTCCGACGCAATGATGACGCTCGGCCCCTGTGTGCCAACGTCCGCCAACGATGCGGCATCCGTCACCACATGCAGCTGCTCTTTGTCGATCAAGCGCTGGGCACGCGCAAACTCGGTCATGCCGAGCTGGTACAGCTCACCGGGCTCAGGCGTACGGAAGGCCTCGAAGCGGTTGCCGCTGGCCGCCACGTGCACGGCAGTGGTATCGGTGACGATGGCCAGGCAGATGACGTTCATGCCGCCTGCGCGCATCGGCTCAGCTACCGGCAGAAACGGCCGGTTGGCGCCGATCTTGGGATCGCGCGAGACGATCACGCGGCCGGCGTGGCTGTGGATGTCGATCGTGAGTGCGCCCGGTAGTGGCGTCCAAGTGGTATCCGCCCCGGCCTCGCCTTCGGTGTAGTTGGCAAAGCGGCCAGGCGCGCAGGCCGCCAGCCCCAACGCGGCGCCGGCGGCCAGGAACACGCGGCGGCTCACGCGTGCCGATTGGGCCGCGGGCTGAGCTGCCGTCGGTGCGGCTGTCACCAGTTGATAGCGCCAGCCCGCCGGATCATCCTGCAAGCGCAGCAGGCGGCCGCGCAAGCGGATAACGTCATCGCCCATGCGCACCGGCTGCGTGGCGAACACCTCGATACTCGTCGCCGGACAGCGGGGCATGCAGCCGCCACAGCAAGGCGCGTCTGCCGAGAGCAGAAAGTAGCTTGCCGACTGCGCGGCCGCATCGAGCGGCATCGCCCAACCTTCCATCTCGACGATGGTGTCGTGCAAGGCATCCGCCCCGCGTGTCTCGATGAGGGTCCAGTCGATCGGCATGTGCGCTCCAAGGGGTTGGGCTGCCGCATTGTGCGCTCGACGCTGCGGCGCTTCCAGCGCATTCGCGTTACCCTTATGCCCTTCGCTGCGGTATGCGTCTTACTTTGTCTTACAGCCCCTGCTTCATGCCCACCCTGCAACATGTCGACCTGCGCACCGACCCCGCCGCGCGCCCCTTCGTCAAGGACGAGACCGTCCAGGTCGATTTCGCCACGCAGCCCGGCGAGCTGATGAGCCTGGAAGGCCCCAACCGCTATGCGCCCGGCGATGCCCTCATCACGGGTTCAACGGGTGAGCGCTGGGTGGTCTCGCGCGAGCGCTTCGATGCCAAGTACCTGCCGGCAGACACATCGCTCACGCATGGATTGGCCGGCGCGTATCGCAACCGCCCGAGCGTGGTGCTCGCCAAGCAGATGCGCGAGCCTTTCTCGATGGCCCGATCCGAAGCGGGCGACGTGCTGCACGGGCAAGCCGGAGACTGGGTCCTGCAATACGCCCCCGGTGATTACGGCGTCGTGCAGGCACAGCGCTTCGCCAAGGTCTATCGCCCAGCGTAAGGCGGCGGTCCTGCTGCGCTATTGCGCCGTCTGCTGGCGCTCAACCTCGTGGTGCTTCATCTGCAGGTAGTCCTGCCGTTCAACTTCGTGCAACTGCTGCGGATACTGCTCGGTGGCACTGAACCACGTTGTCAGCCGCTGCTGCAGGCGCTTGTCCGACGGTGCGGAGAGCGATTTCAGATACGCATCGATGGCGAGGTAGTAGCGCATCGTGTTGCGCTCCAGCAGGCCGCGTACGCCGCCCACGTATTCGGGCGCCGCGCCCGGCGACTCGGCCGCCTTGGTAAAGCCGACCTTGTTGCTGCCGACGGTGGCAAGGTACGTGCGCATCGCCAGCCGGCCAGCAGTGCCATAGCCATACGTATAGGTCAGGTGCAGGAAGGTGTGATTGCCGCCGGCCGGTGAGGGAATCGCCTCCAGCACGATGCGGTAATCCCTTGTGCTGAATGGGCCGGAATCCGCACTGAGTTCCACACGGAAATAGTCCGCATTGCTGACGACCGGGTGATAGCCGAATTCAAGGCGGTAGCTGCTGGAAAGCGTCTGCTCCACCTTGCGGCCCAGGTTCACGTCGAGCACGCCTGCGCTGGCGCCCGACGCGGCATGGCAGTACTTGATGTTCAGATGCAGGATCAGCACATCGCACCAGTTGGCGGGGCCTTGCGCCGGGTCGCCCAGCGCGCCGCTCACGGTGGCAAACGGGTAATCGACCACGCTGTAGATGTCGCCCTTGAGCATGTTGGGCGTCTCGGTCGATTCCAGCACCAGCGGGCGATGGAACGCGTTGTCGGCCAGTTGCTGTGCGAGGCTCTGATACTTGTCGCGCAAGGCTTGCCCGCCTTCGGCCGCCCACGCTTGCGCACACAGGCCAACGGCAATCAGCAAACCAATGCATCGGCAAAACAAGACGGAGGAATGGAGTCTGGCGTGCATGCTGTTCTCGTCGGGCGTGATCTGCATTCTAGGAGAGCCGAATGCAACAGGCCCAGCAACAAGCGATCCACATGCCTGGCAGGTCGTGCGGCGTTCTGTCATCACGGCGGGAGACCGGGCCGCCCGTTAAAATGGAGGCATTCACCTCTCGCGCCATCCGGCACCAATTCGGCACCATGCTCTCCCCGCTTGCAACGCTGCGCGAACGCATCGCCAATCAGGTCCGCGGTCTGACGCGCCCCACCGGTGGCCTCACGCTCGACATCGCCTCGCCGCCCGGCGACCCCGGCCTGTTCGGCCCAGATGCCGTCTGCTGGCAGGTCCATGCCGACTTCCCCTCGATGATGGCCGGCGGCATCAGTGCCTTGCTGCTGCAGGCGCTGCACCCGCGTGCCCTGGCCGGCGTGTGGGATCACTCCAACTTCCGAGAAGACCTGCAAGGGCGCCTGGGCCGCACCGCTCAGTTCGTGGCCGGCACCACCTACGGCAGCCGGCACGACGCGCTGACACTGATCGAACACGTCAAAGTCATCCACGGCCGCATCCAGGGCATTGCCCCCGATGGGCGCCCCTATTCCGCCAACGATCCGGATCTGCTCACCTGGGTGCACGTGGCTGAAATGTCGAGCTTCCTGGCGGGCTATCTGCGCTATGTGGATGGCAGCCTGAGCGGTGCCAATCAGGACCGCTACTTTGAAGAGACCGCATTGATTGCCGAACTGCTGGGCGCTGCCGACGTACCGAAATCACGCGCAGCGGTGCAGGCTTACCTGAACGCGATGCGCGCCGAACTGGTGGCAAGCGATCGCACCCGCGCCGTGGTGGAAGTCTTGATGACATGGCAGGCACCACGGCCGGGGCTGCAACCGGCGGTGCGCCTTTTTCTCGACGCCGGCATCCAGTTGTTGCCGCCGTGGGCCACGCAGATGCTGCAACTGGAGCGCCCACCGTTGCGCGCCGCCTTCAGCGCAGCTGCCATGCGCACCGTGGCGCCGACGCTGCGCTGGGCGCTGCATGACGGCAGCGTCGTGCGCCGTGCCCGGCGCCGGGCACTCGCGCCGAGCATTTCGTAGCGATTAATCCACCACTGCGTGCGCGACTGACACCTTGCCGCGCAGCGCTTTTTCCTCAAGCCGCACAATCAACAGCGGCGAGATGACCGACACGGCTGCAGCAAAGAAGAACAGATGGCGGAACGCCGTCTCGCCCTCGCGTTGCAAAGCTTGTGCGTTGGCACTGTTGCTGGCAAGCGCCGCGTGGAACAAATCCATCAGCAGATCCCCACCAGCAGCCACCTGCGCCTCTGGCGCGGCCTGACGCAGCAGCGCGATCAGCACCGACGTGAGCACCGCCACGCCCACCGCGCCACCCAGCAGGCGTGAGAACGCCGTGAGCGCCGTGGCCAGCCCCACGGTTTCCGGCGGGACGGCATTCTGCGTCGCCACCAGCCCGGTCGGGAACTGCACGCCAATCGCCAAGCCCAGCACGATCATCGCCAAGGTCAGAGCCAGCACGCTGTGCGGGTCCAGCAAACCCAGTGAAGCCACGGCAAACGGCACCACGCAGGCACCACAGATCATCAGCGGCTTGTAGCGGCCGCTGTGCGTCATCCACTTGCCGGCAAGGAAGGCTCCAAACGGAATCGACAGCGTAAGCGGCACCAGACGCAGTGCGGCGGCATCGGGGCTGGCACCCGCCACCATCTGAAAGCGCAGCGGCATCAACACCGACGTGGCGATCAGTTGGAAGAAGCACAGGAACAGCGCCAGGCAGCAGATCGTGACCGTGCGCACACGGAACATCGACAGCGGAATGATCGGCTCGGCCGCGCGGTTTTCCTGCCAGACGAAGGCGCCCAGCACCACCACCGCCCCCACCAGCAGCCCGAGGTTGTCGGGCTGCATGAGCGGCACGCCCTGGCCCACGCGCGTGATCATGATCAGCAGCGCGGTCAACCCCACGGCAAACAGCACGACACCCGGCACGTCGATCGGGCGACGCTGATGCGCCACCGGCAGGTGTCGCAGTGCGCGGCGTACCACCACCAATGCGACGAGTCCCAGCGGCAGGTTGATCCAGAAGATCCAGCGCCAAGACAGGTAGTGCGTCAGGTAGCCGCCGATCACCGGGCCGGCCAGGCTGGCCATGGCCCACATGCCGCTCACGTAGCCCTGGTAGCGGCCGCGCTCGCGCAACGGCACCACGTCGGCAATGGTGGCCTGAGCCACCGAGATCAGCCCGCCGCCGCCGAGCCCCTGCAGCACGCGCGCCACCAGCAGCATCGGCATGCTGGTCGCCAGCGCACACGCCACCGAGGCCAGCACGAACAGCGCAATGGCCGTCGTCAGCATGGCGCGACGGCCATACAGATCGCTCAGCTTTCCGTAGATGGGCGTGACCACGGTGGAGGCCACGAGGTAGGCCGATACCAGCCACGCCATCAGCGCAAAACCGTTGAACTCCCCCGCGATGACGGGCAACGCCACCGCGACAATCGTTTGCTCCAGTGCGCCCAGCAAGATGGCGAGCATCAGGCCGCCCATCACCACCATCACCGGAATCTCGGGCACCGGCGGTGCATCGAGCGAGGCGGCCAACGGCGTGGTCGCGGTATCGGGGGTGGGCGATTCGAGGTTCGGGCGGGAGGACATGGAGACGCGTGCGAGCACCCTGGAGGCGTCACACAAAGGCAGGAACGAAGCCCCTGATGATACTGCCGATCCGAATTCGTTGCAGCGTCAACGATTGAGGTTGACGTCGTCGCCCTCGTAGCAGCGGGTGAGCACCTTTTCGGTCAATGGGGGCATTTCCGCCGCCAGCAGTTCGATAAATGCTCGCACCGCCGGCACCAGCCCGCGCCGCGACGGAAACACCGCGTGAAACTGGTGCGTTTGCAGCTTGTAGTCGGCCAGCAATTGCACGAGCCGGCCTTCCTGCAGCGCTTCAGCACACACGTTGTACGGCAGCCGCCCCACCCCCACGCCGCCGATGGCGCTCAGGCCGAGCAGGCGAAGGTCATCGGTGGCGAGCACCGCTTGGCATTCGATCTCAACGGCCGCACCATCCGGCGCGGTCAGGCGCCAGCGCGATCGTTCACCGCTGAGGGACCCCAACCACAGTCCGGCCACACCCTGCAGTGATTCCGGTGTGTCGAACGGCCCGTGCTCGGCCACAAACTCGGGGCTGGCGACCAGCACCTGATGGCTCACACCAAAGGTCCGCACGATCAGGTTGGAATCGTCCAGCGTCGAGCGCACGCGCAATGCCACGTCATACCCCTCGCCAATCACATCCACCCGGCGGTTGGTCACGTCCAGCTCCAGGCGCACGTCCGGATGGGCACGCAGGAATCTCGGTATGACCGGTGCCAGAAACAGGCTCGACACGCCCACGGGGCAACTCACGCGCAAGCGGCCTGAGGGCTTCTCTCCAGCATGCTCGGCCACTTCCAGAGCGGCGCGCGCGGCCTGGGTCATGGTCTCGCAATGCGCATAGAACGCTGAGCCGACATCGGTGACGTGCACCGCACGCGTTGACCGCTGCAGCAGCCGCACGCCCAGCCGCGCCTCCAGATCTGCCACGCGGCGGCTCACGCGCGACTTGGGGATACCCAATGCCCGCGCGGCGCCGGAAAAGCTGCCGTGCGTCACTACGCTGGCAAACAGGACGAGGTCGTTCAGGTCTTCCATGGCCGTTCTCCGAGATCCACGCGCATTGTCTCACCCATAGAACGATGTGTGTCGATTCGACCCACTACTGGAACTTGGTGCGCCGCACTATCTTTGCAGCAACCCACCTTTTTCTTGGAGAGACACCATGCAAGTCCTTCACATCGATTCCAGCATCCTCGGCGACGCTTCGGCCTCGCGCATCCTGACCGCTGCCATCGTCGACGAACTGCGCCGTGAAAACCCCGACGCCATCGTCGCCCGCCGTGACCTGGCCGTGGAAGCCATCCCCCACCTGGACGGCGCCATTGCCGCTGGCTTCCGTGCCACGGGCAGCAACGATTTTGACGATGCCACCCGTGCTGAACACGCCCGCTCGGAAGCACTGGTCAACGAACTGCTCGCCAGCGATGTGATCGTGGTTGGCGCCCCCATGTACAACTTCTCAGTGCCAAGCCAGCTCAAGGCCTGGGTTGACCGCGTGGCGCAAGCCGGCCGTACGTTCAAGTACACGGAAAAGGGCCCGGCTGGCCTGGCAGGCGGCAAGAAGGTCATCGTCGCGTCGACGCGCGGCGGTGTGTATTCGACCGGTCCGGCCGCAGGGTTGGACTTTCAGGAAGCCTATCTGAAGGCGGTGTTCGGCTTCTTCGGCATTACCGACGTGCAATTCGTGCGCGCTGAAGGCCTGGCCATGGGCCCGGATGCCCGTACGCAAGCCATGGAAGCCGCACACACTGCGATGCGCGATGTGGTGAACCAGGCCGTGGCAGCCTAAGCGAAACCAAGCGCGACGCGACAAAGCGCGTCGCCGAGGATTCTTGCAACGCCTAAACGGGCGCCTGCAGCAATGCGGCGCCCGTTTTGCATGGGCAAGCAGAATGCAGAAAAGGCCCGGCCCGGTGGCTTATTCGTCGCGGTGTTCGCGCGCCTGATGGATGGCTTCCAGGGCACGGCGCGTACGCAACTTGCGCCACATCACCGGCACGACAATCGCAGTGGCGATCAGGCACGGCACGGCCCAGGCAATGGTGGATTCCAGAAAAGTCGTCATGATGCGTTCCCCCCAACACATAGTGCCGACGCGCGCGGTCAGGTTGGCGCGCATCGCTTAGTCCCCGCAGGGCGTCGTTGCGCCCTGACATGTCTCTATGAACAGCTATCGGCGCCGGGTTTTCAGACTTGAATGCCCAACGTTTGCTGTTTGATGTATTTCCTGCCTATCGCGGCAATCTGTCAATAGATTGACGATAAGTTCGTGGAACATTGTGGCGCACCCCAGACAGGCCCGCATCGGCGTGGCGCGGTCGCTTACCAGTGCACTTCGCTTCACGGTCTGCTCGCAAAGGTAACGGCAAGTTACGTCCGCCCATACGCGAGCGCGGCAAAGACAGCCCGAGCCGTCGATTGGCAGCCCAGGCATCGCAGTTTTTCTTACAAACGGTAAAGCGCGGTTGCGAGGCATTTCCATAGAGTGAGGCCAAGTCCAACAACACACCCGGAGCCTCATCATGAAACGCACGATTGCCCTACTGATCCTTGCCGCTGCTGCCGCAGCCTCGCTGAGCGCCTGCGTGGTCGTACCGGCCGGCGGCTACTACGGCCCGCACTACTATCACCCGTACTACCGCGGTTATTGATCGCCGGGGCATATGCCCGGCTGATCAGTCACCGGCGTCGGCGCTGCCGGCTTGCTCGTTCTCAGCGGGGGATTGCTGTGCGCGTCCCTCGGCAAAGGCCTTGCGGATCAGCGCGCCACATGCCGCACTGCGCACGTAGGCACGCGGGGCAAGCGTCTCGCGCACGATCATGCCGTAGTAGCGCTTGTCGGCGGTGACCCACGGATAGAAGCCGAACGCTCCGGGTGAGCTGAACGCCCGATCGCCGCCGGGCTGGTCTTCGATCCAGTAGTTGAGCGCGTAGTGCCACGGCAGCGCGGCGGGCGTACTCACTGCGGTGGGGCAACTGCCGGGCTCGGTGCATACAGCATGCTGACCGAGCATCTTGCCGAGCAGGTAATCGCCCCGGATCAGCCGGCGCAGAAACTGCCCGTACGCCGCCGGCGTGGCGATCATGCCGCCAGCCGGCTCCGGCGCCAAGTACTTGATGCCGAGCGGTTTGTCGGCATCCCGCATGCCGGGCGTGTGGCCAAGCTCGCGATCCAATTCGTCACTAAGCGTAGCCGCATCGGCGCTGCCCAAACCGAGGTCGACCAGCAGCTTCTGGTCATGACCGCCGTTGTAGCTGAACCGGCCAACATGGCCTGGTGTGAAGGCATCGTTGCGCCCACGACGAAAGCAGCTCTGCACCGTGTCATTGCGATTGCAGAGGAGCGGATTGAGCGCGTCATAGCCCGAGCGCATGGTGAGCGCGTCGATCTCGACCGGCGTGAGCTTGCCGCGCATGCGCTCGACCACGTAGGCGCCAAACACCCACTTGGAGGCAGACGCGAGCCGCACCGTCTTGTTAGCGCCAATGCGCTGACCCTGCTGGCCTTGCATGAGCACGCCGCTGGCGTCGCCGATTTCCCAGTAGTAGTCGCCCAGGCGCTGGCAATAACCAGCGTGCGCCAGTGTCGATTCAACAGCGGCACGGCGCGTCGCCAGACTCGGCTCCTGCGCACAGGCCGCGTCCGTCATGCCAATGACCCCGACTGCCCCCACGGCTGCCAGCACGGCGGCCGAACAGCGGCCAAGCCCTGCCAGCGCCCGAGGCTTCCGGGCGCGTTTTGCTTCCGTCATGTGTGGTTTCCTGCTTTTTTATGGTGTTTTGTAGCCGCCAGCACTCTACCGCGTGTTGGTGGCGTTTCCTACCTCGTGACGTTGACATCGCACCGCAACATCCGAGCGTTGGAAATGGGGAACGACTCTAGTCGTCCCACCTTGCGGGATGATTGTCTGGTTTGCCTCCGATTCGCTTGAAACGTAAGCGTTTGCGTCTCCGATAATCGCCTTCGCAACCCAAAAAACCTCAGCATATTCCCTCCCTCATTAGGTCTTAGATCACACAGACGTGAGCCAAATGGAGTAGAGAAATCATGCCAAGGCGCACTAGCGCTCCGCGTAGAGTGTCCTAGAATGCAACCAAAGAAAAACAGAATTAAACAAAACTAAATTCACAGCAAAACAAGGCTGTCGGGAGCAAGCCATGGGAACGATGAAACGGGGAAGCGTGGGACTATCAGCCCGCTTGGGGTGGGAACGACACACTGTCAACTGGCAGGTCATTCCAACGCGACGGCGCTTGTTTCAAACGTCACGCCTTCCGCCGACACGTATTCCTGTTATTTTGCTCTGGCTGCTGGTGATTTCCATCGCAATTGGTATCGGCCGTGTGCTGCTGCAGCGATTGTGGTGACCATAACAATATTGAAGAGCATCTGTACGGGGAAGGTCGCAGCGCGAGAGCGAATTTGTCGTCAAACACCGAATTGATAGACCGCATAACGGCACCGAGGGATAGTCCGACCCGCTTCACTGGGTCAATTGCGTCCGGATGGTATTGGCAACTGGACCATCGTCTTCCCTCCTTTCGGAAACCACGCTCCCGCATGTGATCAATGCGCCGCGAAAGCGGTATGTGGGGCACGCCGCCCAAGCAGCGTGCCTGATCATTGGGGGGAGCATCATGAACATCTCGTTTACCGGTAAGACTTTCAGGTCTGTGGGAGACCTGTTCTTCCAAGCCATCGTCGACGGCAAGGTTGTGAGCTGTTTTGTCACATCCGAAGCCCTGTCGCTGTGCGATTGCGCACATCAAAAAGCCACTGCCGAAGACGTCTATCGCAGCTACCGCGACTGGATCGAGCAGGCCGCATCGGATCTGATCCGTGCGGGCGCGCTTGCCCCGGTGATCGTGCGCGGCCGTGATCTGGCGGCTTCGCGTGCATCGCTGCCGCATGGCGGTGTGCCGGCGTACGACCTGGATCGCGCGCGCCAGCTGCGTTTGGTCCCGCGTTCGTCGCGCTAGACAGCCTTCTCAAACAGCCTCGCGCAGTACGAAGCATGCGGCCTCGGGGGGGGCAGCATGCTTGTCTGCACCGGGTGTGCGGGCGTCGTCGGTATCAATCCGCTGGAAAATCGTCTTCCCAGTATTCCTGAGCGTTGCGGCCTGTTTCAGGGCGAGCGGCTTCGCGCAGGCGCAATTCGACGCGCCGGATCTTGCCCGAGATGGTTTTGGGCAAATCCGCAAACTCGATGCGCCGCACGCGCTTGTAAGAAGCCAGCCGGCTCTGGCAGAAGCGCAGGATGTCGCGCGCCAGTTCGGGCCCAGGCTCGTGCCCGGCACGCAGCACCAAGAAGGCTTTCGGCACGGCCAGCCGCACGGGGTCGGGGCTCGGTACGACGGCGGCCTCGGCGATGGCAGGGTGCTCGATCAGCACGCTCTCCAGCTCGAACGGGCTCACGCGATAGTCCGACGCCTTGAACACATCGTCGGCACGGCCAACGTAGGTGAGGTAGCCGTTCGCATCGCGCGCAGCAATGTCGGAGGTGTGATACACGCCACCGCGCATGGCCTCAGCCGTTTTTTCGGCATTGCCGGCATAGCCCGCCATCAACGCCAGCGGACGTGATTTCAATTCGATGCAGATCTCTCCCTCGCTGGCTTCGTTGCCGTCAGGGTCGCGCAAGGTGATTTGATAGCCTGGGAGCGGCCGGCCCATCGAGCCCGGCTTGACCGGCTGCCCCGGGCTGTTGCCGACCTGGCAGGTGGTCTCGGTCTGGCCGTAGCCATCCCGGATCGTGATGCCCCAGGCCGCGCGAACACGCTCGATCACCTCGGGGTTGAGCGGCTCGCCTGCGCCCACGAGTTCACGCAGCGCGGGCTTCCAGGCCACCAGGTCTTCCTGGATCAGCATGCGCCACACCGTGGGCGGTGCGCACAGCGTGGTGACCTTGGCACGGCATAGCACATCGAGCGTGGCCTTGGCGTCAAAGCGCGCGTAGTTGTAGACGAACACGGTGGCACCGGCATTCCACGGCGCGAAGAAGCAGCTCCAGGCGTGCTTGGCCCAGCCGGGCGAACTGATATTCCAGTGCACATCGCCCGGGCGCAGACCAATCCAGTACAGCGTGGAAAGATGCCCCACTGGATAGCTCGCGTGCGTGTGCATCACCAGCTTGGGCTTGGAAGTGGTACCGGAGGTGAAATACAGCAGCAGCGGATCGCTCGCCTGCGTTGGCGCGTCAGGTGTGAACTCGGGCGCGGCGCCGTAGGCATCTTCAAAGCGGTGCCAACCTGCAGGCGCCTTGTCCGTACCCACTGCGATGCACGTAAAGGTGCCCGACACGGCATCGAGCTTGGCGCAATCCGCCCCACCCACGATCACGTGCCGCACGTCGCCCATAGCAATGCGCTCGCGCAGGTCTTCGGCCGTCAGCAGCGTCGTTGCGGGAATGATGACAGCCCCAAGTTTGATGCAGGCGAGCATCACATCCCACAGCGCGGGCACATTGCCGAGCATGAGCAGGATGCGATCTCCGCGCTGCACGCCCAGCGCGCGCAAGTGGTTGGCCACGCGGGCGGAACGCTCGGCCATCTGCGCAAACGACAGGCGTGTTTCGTTGCCCTGGTCGTCGAGCACCCAGAGGGCGATCGCGTTGTTGCCGCGCGCCATGGCGTCGAAATAATCGAGCGCCCAGTTAAAGCGATCCAGCACAGGCCATGCGAAATCGCGTACGGCGGTGTCGTAGTCCTCACGGTGCGCGAGCAGAAAATCGCGGCACCGCAGGAATGCATCCAGCGAGGTCATGCCTGTCTCCTGTGATTGGATTGCACGCCTATTTGGACAACTCGGTCCGAGCGCTCCAAAAACGCACCAGCAACTGCCACACCCACTTATAGAAGGAAAGTCTCCACCAGACCAGCCCGGGAACACCCGGGCCAGATGCTCATCGGCTCATTGCGAGCGCGGCGGAAAGCGAAGAAAACGACCACCACCCAGACTCAGCCATGCCCAGGCCGTGGCCGCAGCCACCGCACCCAGCACGGCGGCCCATTGTGCGCAGACCAGCATCAACTCGATCGTGCCCGACATGCCCGGCAGGATCTGTGGCCAGGCGGGTTCCAGCCAGCCATCGGCGTCGAACCACGCTCCACGCCCGGCGCCCGTTGCCAGCTCCACCGCCAACAGCGCTGCATTGATGGCCGCGAATGCCATGCCGCTGTGTGTCAGCACGCGGCTGAACACCGGCAGTTCATACAGGGGCTTGAGATGCTGGATATGCCGGGTCAATGTCCACGCGCAGACGATCAGCAGCGCGACGCTGAGCGCCGCCATTGGCGCCGGGCTGCGCAGGCACACGCCCAGCGCGATCCACGCCAGCGCGTTGATCTCGTGGCGCCGATAGATACGCAGTGCACGCGCGGCGTGCAGCAGGCCAATCGGGGGAACACCGGCAGAAGCCATGATGTGCTCCATGAGCGGAAGGTTGGTGCGGTGCCGCACGTCTTCCATGCGTCTCGCAACTGTTTTTGCAGTGTACCGACGCGTTTTCACCGGCGCGAGTTCAAACAGCGCTCCTCCTCCGAATGACGGACGGGCACCACGCTCAGGCCTCGCGCAAATGCTCGATCAGTTGCCGCGCGAAGACCGGCAGGTCATCAAAACTGCGCACGCAGATACGCAGCAGGCGTGTCGCCCAGGCGTCGGTCAAGCGCACGCGGCGAATCCCCATTGAGCGCTGCAGCCGGATGGCCGCGTGCTCGGGAATCACGCCGACACCCACGTTGCGCTCCACCATCCGGCACACCGCATCAAAGCTGCGCAGCCGCACGCGATACTTGAGCCGATAGCCAGCACGCGCAGCATGGCCCGCCAGATAAGCCTGCAGTGCGTTATCGCCGGTCAGGCCGACAAAGGCCTCCTGCAATGTCTCGACGAAAGCCAGTTCGCGGCGCTCGGCCAACGGATGATCACGCGCAGTGACCAGCACCAGGCGGTCGTGGCGAAATGGAAACGTCTCAAGCCCCGATAGATCCACCGCATCGTTGACGATGCCGATGTCGGCCCGCCCCTGTGCAATCGCCTCAACAATTTCATGGCTGACCAGCTCTTCCAGGTCGATGTCGACCTCGGGGTGGGCAGCCAGGAAGGCGCTCAGTGTTTCGGGCAGAAACTCGGTCATGGCAGCCGTGTTGGACAGCAGCCGCACGTAGCCCTTCAGCCCTCGCGCGTATTCACCCAGCTCGCCGCGCATACGATCCATTTGCTGCAAAACGACGCGCGCATGGTGCGCCAGCGTTCGGCCGGCAGCGGTGGTTTCCACACCGCGCCGGTTGCGCGTCAGCAGCGGCGCGCCCAAGGTTTCCTCCATCCCACGGATACGCGCGCTGGCGGAAGCCAGCGTCAAGTGCGAACGCTCGGCGCCGGCGGTCATGCTGCCAGCCTCGGCGGTATGCAGAAAAAGTCGCAAATCAGTCAGGTCGAAGCGCATGGCGAGGTGAAATTGGCTTTAGCCTCAGTCTCACCCTGAGGCTGGATCAATGTATCGCAGATTGTGGCGGCGTCGCCAGTGGCAGAAACTGAGGCATCTTCCAACGCAACGCCCCAACACACTTCTCGCCCCCACATGGAATCCGCCACGCTGCCGCTCTTTGGCGCGGGCCTGCTCGCCGGCATGATGAATGCCTTGGCGGGCGGCGGCTCGTTCGTCACCCTGCCCGCGCTCATGTTTGCCGGCGTGCCGTCGGTTGCAGCCAATGCATCGAGCACGGTTGCGCTGCTGCCCGGTGCGGCCACTTCTGCGTGGGCGTATCGGAGTGACTATCGCGGATTCGAGCAGGTCTCGATGCGTGCCATGGTGGCGGTCAGCCTAGTTGGTGGCTTGGCGGGCGCGCTGCTGCTGATGAACACGTCCTCGCGGGCATTCGATTTCATCGTGCCGTGGCTGTTGCTGGTAGGCACGCTGGCGTTCACGTTCGGCAAGCAGGCCGGGGCGTGGCTACGACGGCGCGTACAGATCAACCGGACGATGCTGCTGGTCGCCCAAGGCGGGCTGGCCATCTACGGCGGTTACTTTGGCGGCGCGGTGGGGATCATGATGATGGCGGTCTGGGCACTGTTCGGCCACGACGACATCAAAGCACTGAATGCCTCGCGCACGCTGCTGGTGGGTGCCACCAATCTGGTGGCCGTGCTCTGCTTCGCCCTGGCCAGAATGGTCTGGTGGCCCCAGACGCTGATCATGCTGGCGGCCGCTGCACTAGGCGGCTATCTGGGCGCGCACGTCGGCAAGCGCCTGCCCGTGCCAGTCGTACGGGCGTTGATTTCGACCTTCGGCTTTTCGATGACGGCGCTGCTGTTCTGGCGCGCCTGGTCCCACGCTTGAGCATGAGGAGAACCGCCATGTCAGACATGCAGCCTCATCCGACCCACCGTACACGCGCACCGCGCGCGCATCGCGATGCGATGCCGATGCACCTCCCGCGCCACGCCACGCACGCTGCATGGCATACCCGACCCAACGAAGCCATGCCCCCGGAGCCGGAAATGGCCGACGCACAGACGGTGTTCTATATCGCGCGCGGTATCGCAGTCCTGCTGGCAGCGATTGCCGTCGGCCTGGGCTCGGCTTCCAGCGAAACGGAACGGCCGGTCGCATACCCCACTTCGTCGCACGCGACAACGCGTTGAAGGCGCGTTATCATCCGCCCCCGCGGCGTGGACCGGGCAAAGAAAAAGCCCGCGGGCCGGGGGGCGAGCGGGCTTAACATCTTCAGCCTTTGACGACGAAAGATGGTCGGGTGTGCTTTGTGAACGAGCAATGCGCCGGAATTCACAAAGCGAGGCCATTATAAAAAGTACACGCCCCCCGCCATACCCCAACAACGAGGGGGGTCCGCGCCGTTTTCTTTAAGGACTGTTCATACTCCCGATAAGGGACGCGTCTCAGCCGACCACCTGTCCGACGGATGCCCTCAAGCGCGGGCGTTGGCTTCCGACATCACGCGGATGCTGCGCTCGATGCGGATCTGCACGATCAGCATCACCAGCATGATGAACGCCGAGAACAGCGCGGCAATCATGTACAGCGAGATATAGACGCCCGAGCGCTTGCCGCTGGCATCCAGCTTGGCTTCATCCTTCTCGTTGGAAATGCGCTCCTTCTCGGTGGCGTAGGCCATGTGGTAGTCCACAAACACCTTGTTGACGATCGCGTAGAACGCTTCGCTCGTCTTGGCTTGCTTGGCCACGTCGGCACGGCCCAGCACCTGGTCCAGATACGCCGTTTGCGAGGTCAGGAACGACTCGCCCTGATCGGGGTCTTCCAGCGCGCCGATCACCAGTTCATGCACTTCCGCCTTGTCGAACTGGAACGATGCACCCAACAGCGCCTTGCCATGCTTGTTGATGACGTCAGCCAGTGCCGCTTCCAGCTTGGCCGCACCGGGATGCGGCTTGGCAGCGTCATCGCTCGCACCCTCTGCCGCTTCGTCGTCGAGCTTGAAGGCCGAGGCCTTGATGTCGATGGCTTCCGAAACAGGCGCCGGCTTGGCGTTGTAGTCGCTCACCGCGTTCACGCCCAGCAACACCACACCCACCAGCACGACCGTTGCCAGCGCCAGCACCAGAATCCGCATCAGTTGCAGATAACCACTTTCGACCTTATTGAGAACGCTCATTTCCCTGCCTTGTTGTTGAATTGGGGCCGGGATTATTTCAGAGCGCGCCTCCCGCTAGGTTAAGAGAGCTTAGTGTGCGAGCGCCGCATCCAAGGTTTCTGGCGTAAGCAGGCCGCTTGATGCGTGGCGCTTGCCATCGGCACGCAGGATGATCGTGCGCGGCATCTCGCCTTGCCAGCCGGGGTCCAGCGCGGCACGCATGCGCTCGGGCATGGCCTCGGCATTGGCGTATTGCGGCATGCGCGCGAGGCCGATCTTGCTATCACGCGCCAGTGGCGCCAGCGCGCGGTTCATCATGTCGGCCTGTTCCGGGCCGTCCATCGCCACCATCACCACATCCACGTTCTGTTTGGCGGTGTGCCGCCATTGCGCGATACGGCCGATGTTCTCGCGGCAATAACTGCAATCGAGCGACCAGATCTCGACGATGAGCGGGCGAGCGCGCGGCGTCTGCAACAGCGTCGGCACATCACGCGCATGCAGCGGCTGGAAGTGCAGCGCTTCGGCCGCCTGCGCGGTGATAGCGGCAGCAAAGAGTGCCACCCCCATCGCCAACGTCTTCAAGCGGATGCTCATAGCGCAGCCTCCAGCGTCGCGTTGGCGGGAACGGCGCTGGTTACGTCGATCAGCCGATAGCCTTCGGCCTGCGTGCGCCACGACAGATAGATGTGACCATCGCGCGCGAGCAGTTGCGGATGGTCGCTGCCGCCGTCGGTGCTTGCCAGGCTGACCGGCGCTGTCCAATGTGCGCCGCCGTCGGTCGACTTGCGCAGCAGGATCTGCATGTGGTCGTCGGCAAACTGCTTCCAGACGAGCCACAGCGCGCCATCGGTGGCGAGCAGCGTCGGGTGCGATGCCTGCGCACCCGCTTGCGCGGAACCCGCAAATGCCCAGGCACCACCAATCGGCCGGCCGTCCGCCGAGAGACGGCTGTAGAACAGCCCCGGCTTGTCCTGCTGCACCGAGAACCACGCCATGTGCCGTACACCATCGGCTGTCACAGCCAACGCTGGACCATGGTGCGGGCACGCATCCACACGCCACTCGGAGAACGTCGCACGCGTGATGGCAAACGGCGTGTTGTCGACGGGCAGGGTCGCCAGCGCGTGATCGCGAATCTGCCCGGCAAACACGTTGCGCCACAGCGCCAGCATGTGGCCGTTGGCATCCGGCGCCAGCGCAATGCGGCAGCACTCGCAGGTCTGGTCGATGACCTTGCGCTCAGGCGCGAACGTTGCGCCCCGGTCGGTAGAGACGGTGTAGTACACCGCCGCACCGTCATACGGCTGCTTGGCCGCCTGCGCGCGCAGCAAGTCGCGCTTGTCGATCCACGTGACGAAGATGCGGCCCGCGCCGTCCACCGCAATCGAGTCAAAGCGGTGTGTGATCGGCTGGCGATCGTGGTGAACGATGATGGGCGCGCTCCACGTCCTGCCGCCGTCCAGCGAGCGCGAGAAGCGCACGTAGCCCGTGTATGGCGCATCGAGCGGGCGCGACCAACTCACGTACAGCGCGCCATCTGGGCTGGCGATCACCTTCGGCCGGTTCTCGCCGTCGGTGTAGATCGGCTCAGGCTGCGGGTTGATGCGCTGCGGCTTGGAGAGCGTCTTGCCCAGGTCATCGGACGAAGCGACCACCACGTGCTGCCCCTCGGCCCAGGTCACCCACAGCTTGCCCGCTTTGTCGAACGCGGCCGTGGTGGCGAGTTGCGGCTTGGCAGCGGCCTTGCCGGCCATGCCACCGTGCTCGTGCCCTTCGTGTGCCGGGGCCAGGGTGCTTGCCAACGCCAGCAGAAGACCTGCCGCCCATCGGGACAGCTGGGAAATCGAGTGCATTACAGACGCCATTTCAGTTGCCCATAGAACGTGCGCGACGGATACGGGTGGTACACGAAATACTTCCGATCGGTCAGGTTGTCGACGCCAAGCGCCAGCGTGAAATGCTTGTCGATGCGATAACTGGCTTTCAGATCCACCGTGAAGAAGCTGCTGGTGCCGCCATAGACATTGGGCAGCACATCGGTGTTGTCGAGCGTGCCGTATTGCCGGCCCGAATAGCGTACACCCGCGCCCACCGTCCAGTCCGGCGTGGCATGCCAACTCGCGAATAGGTTGGCGCGTACGCGCGGCATACGCGGCCAGGTCTTGTCGACGTAGGTGGGGTTGGCGGCATCGGCCAGCGTTTTAGATTGCGTGAAGGCCACATTGGCTTCCACGTCGACACCGCGCACGCCCAAGTCATGCAGCACGTTCTGCCCCGAATACGCCAGTTCGATACCACGCGTGCGCACGCGGTCGACGTTCTGCACGTTGGTCACGTTGGGCGTGACCAGGATGTTGGTCTGCGTGTAGATGCTGTCGCGCACGTCGCTCTGGAACAGGCTGGTGCGCAGCGTGCCGTAGGGCACGGCCTGCTCGACGGTGAAGTCGAAATCGTTGGCACGCTCGGGCTTGAGGTTCGGGTCGTTGTTGACGATGGTGTTGCCGCTGATCGTGCCCTGGAACAACTCCGCCACCGTCGGGAAGCGCACCGCACGGCCATACGACAGGCGCAGTAACGTGTCTTGCGTGGCCTGCCATTGCAACGCGGCCTTGGGGCTGAACGCGTCTTCGGTGCGGCTGGCATAGCCCAGCGTGGTGCCGCCATTGCCGAGCTGGCCGTTGTAGGCACGCCAGCTTTCATAGCGCAGGCCGAGTGTTGCCAGCCAGCGCGGCGCGAACGCCCAGGCGTCCTGCAGGAAGACGGCCTGCGTCTGCGTATCCCCCTGGTAGCTGGACTTGAGCGTTGAGAGTGCCTCGGTCGACCAGTTCGTCGCATTGAACGTCTGGTTGCGCAGGTGGTACTGGTCGTAGTGGTAGCCGGTGGTGAAGGTGTGGCCGGACACCGTGGGCGAGATGGCCTTCACGTCGAAGTTGGACCAGCCCGTGCCATCGCCGTAGAACACCGTGCCGGGGCCGTTGCCGGCAGCCGTGTTGGAAGCACGCAGGATGTCGCGCGTGACGTTGTAGGCCGACGCGTTGGCGTCAATCTTCCAGCCACCCAGCTTGCCCTTGACCCCCAGGCCATAGAGCCAGTTTTCCTGGTCGCCGTTCTGCGGGGCGAAGCTGTTCTGGGCGATGGTGTACGGCGTACCGTTGATGAGCACGTTGCCACCCGTGACGACATTGCCGGCCGCATCGCGCAGGAAGCTCAGAGCCTGATCGTTGTAATGGTTCTCCCAGTGGCCGAGCGTGAGTGAAGCCTCGAGACTGTCGCTGAAGACATAGCCCATGCGCAGCGTCTCTTGCAGTTGCTGCGTGCGCTCCAGCATCTGCGGCCCGAGAATCACGCGCGGCAGGCCATTGGGACCGAGGTCTTGCTTGGCGCCCGTCACAGGCACTGGCGTGCCCCCCGGGGTGAACCTGGAATTGGGCGTGGCGTACTGCATCGGCTGGCTGTCGTTCTCCAGCCGGTCGACCGACAGCGCATACCAGAACTTGCCGATGCGATCGCCCAGCGATGCGCTCTCGTGGTTGCCGGTGACGTTGCGCGAGAACCCGTACGCATCGCTGAAGCGCTGGCTCATCACCTGCGTCTGCGCCGCGGCCTCGAAGGTCTCGGGCTTGCGCAACGTCATCGAGATGGTCGTGCCCATCGAGTTGCCTGGCAGCAACGCCGAGAACGGTCCATACAAAATATCGACGCGCGCCAAATCATCCGGCCCGACCATTGACCAGCGCGGCGGATAGCTGTAGCTGGAGCCCAGCAAGTTCGAGAGCAGGATGCCGTCGGCATACAGCAGGCCGCGTGCGCTCTGGATCTCGTTGAAATCGCGGCCGGCAAAGATGGAGTTGCGATCACCAATGAAGCGGCGGCGCACCATCACGTTGGGCTGGTACTTGACGGCGTCTTCGGTGGTGACAACGTTGCGGTCGGCCAGTTGGTCGGCGGTGACGGTCTGCACCACGGCAGGCGTGTTGCGGGCGAATGGCGCGGGTGCGGCGTTGGCGCGCACCACGGTGGGCGCGAGTTCCTGGGCGACGAGCGCGGGGGCCTGCGCAGTATCGTCGGCGGCAAAAGTGGACAGCGGTGCCGCTGCGCTCAAGGCGAGCGCAGCACGGCGCACCAGCGAGCGCTTGGGGCGGGCAGCCACAGCGCGCTTGTGGAATGACATCGAGTGGTCTCCGGATTGCGATGGCGCCGGCCATGAACACGAACATGCGTGCGGCCAGACGCAAAGGCGCCGCGAGGCTCAACCCCGCAGGCGCATCAGATCGACAACGACGGAGATGCAGGAGGCGCGCGCGACTCGGCCACACGCAGCGCACTGCGCGCATACACGGGTGCCGGGCTGGCCGGCTGCCGCACGCGATAGATGAAATGGGCGGTAGGAACATCCAGCGCCGGCGGCGAGGCCAGCGCAAACCCGGCGGCAAACCCCGGGCAATACAAGCAGTGCGCCACGCTGTGGTGGGCAGCCGGATCACCGGACGGATCGTTGGAGTCATTGCCTTGCAGGTCAATGGACACCTGTACCGTGCTGCCATGCGGTGCCGTTGCGCTGCACAGATCAATGGCGAGCGTGCCCGTGGCTGCCGCGCGTGCGGAAGCGAGCACCGGCGACAGTACATTCAGTACGATCGCAAGCCAGACGAGAGCGAGCCAACGGCGATGGAGCATGGGGTGGGACGGTGGAGTCGGGGGAGTATAGCGCTGCACATGGTTCCCCGTTTTGCCTGCGACGTACTGTCGCGCATGCACAAACTGTGTCGATCAGATTGCAGTCCGCCCGGATTTATCCTTAATTATGGTGTTAGGTATAATTTATACCGAGCTCCATAATCGAGCCTAAAACCATGGCATCCACCGATTCCGACACCGGCCGCTTCAACTTCCACCGCCAGGACCTCGCCCACACACTGTGCGACAGCCTGGAGGGCAAGGGCCTGGCCGATGCGCGCTCCGGCCTGTTCCTGGCGGCGCCCCGGCGCACCGGCAAGAGCACGTTCCTGCGAGAAGACCTCGTGCCGGAGGTCGAGCGCCGTAAATGGATCTCCATCTACGTCGACCTGTGGGCCGACCGCGCCCGCGACCCCGGCCTGCTGATTGCCGATGCCATCAAGTCCAAGCTGGCCGAGTTCGACGGGCCGATCGCCAAGTTGGCCAAGCAGGCCGGCATGGAGAAGGTCGAGGTACTGCGCGCCTTCACCTTCAACCTGGGCAAGATCGGGCTGCCGCCTGGCATTACCCTGGCCGATGCGCTGGATGTGCTCTACAAGGCAGTGCAGCGGCCGATCGTGCTGATCATCGACGAGGCGCAGCACGCGTTGTCCACCGAGGCGGGCACCAACGCCATGTTCGCGCTCAAGGCCGCGCGCGACCAGATGAACCAGGGCGTTGAGGAACCGCGTCTGTTTCTGGTTTTTACGGGCTCCAACCGCGACAAGCTCGCCAACCTGCTGCTCAATCGTACGCAGCCGTTCTTCGGCTCGCGCGTGACCAACTTCCCGCTGCTCGGCCGCGCCTATGTGTCGGCCTATACCGCGTGGGTCAACCAGCACTTGGCGCCCAACAACCAGTTCAAGGAAGACGACATCTTTGCCGCCTTCCAGCTGGTCGGCCACCGGCCGGAGATGCTCAAAGGCATCGTCAGCGAGATCGCGCTGGAACTGGGCGAGGCCGCCAGCCTGGGCGAGCTGCTCAAGCGCGGCGCACAGGGCTTTCGTGATCGCATCTGGGGCGAAATCGAAAGCGAATACAGCGCCTTGACCGAAATCCAGCGCGCCGTGCTGGCGGTGCTGATCGAGCGCGGGCAAGGCTACTCACCGTTCTCGGAAGACGCGATGAAAGCCTACGCCGCCCGCCTGGGCCACAGTGATTTCTCCACCGCCACGGTGCAAGCCGCACTCGATGCGCTGCGCGACAAGAACCTGATCTGGAAGGAGTCGCGCGGCGCGTATGCGCTGGAAGATGAAAGCCTGGCGCTGTGGTTTCGTGAAACGCGGGGCGCGCACGCCGTACCGCCCAAGCTGGGTGCCTAGGCATGCGCCGTGTCTTCTTTGTCGTGCTGCCGCATGTTCACATGCTGGACCTGGGCGGCCCGATGCAGGTGCTGGAGTCACTGGCCGGGCTCGGGATTGCATCGGTGCCGCTGCGCTGCGTCGGCCCGCGCCATGAAGTCACCAGCGCCCAGGGCGCCGCACTGACCGCCCTGCACCCATTGCCCAAGCACCTGGAACGCGGCGATGTGGTCATTGTCATCGGTAGCCGGCTCGCACTCGACGCGCCCGTCACGCCAGAACAGTTGGAAGCGATCACCTGGCTGCAAACGGTAGTGGCACCTCGACTGCCAGAGATCACGCTTGCCAGCGTGTGCACGGGCGCCTTTCTGCTGGGGGCAGCCGGCCTGCTCGATGGGCGCCACTGCACGACGCATCACGATTACCTGGAGCGGCTGCAAAAGCGTTATCCGGCCGCACGCGTGCTGTCCAACCGGCTGTTGCTGGAAGACGCAGGGCTGATCACCTCGGCAGGGGTGTCGGCGGGTATCGACCTGGCGTTGTTGCTGATCGTCCGGCATTTTGGCGAGGCGGCGGCAATCCGCGTTGCGCGTGAGAATGTTGTGCCATTCCGGCGGCTAGGGCATGACCCCGCTCTCGATGCGCAACTGCGCTACCGCAATCACGGCCATTCGCTCATTCACGCGGTGCAGGATTTTCTGACAGCGCAACCCGCCAGCACACTACCCTACGAGGCCTTGGCAAGCCGCTTCGCTGTGAGCTATCGGCACTTGGCACGCCTGTTCCAGCAGGAATGCGGCGTCACACTCAAGCAGTATCAGCAACAGTTGCGCATAGCGATGGCACGCAGACTGCTCAAGGGCGGCGACTGGCCCGTCGAACGCGTGGCAGAGGCCTGCGGCTTTGCCAGCCCGCAGGCCTTTCGCGCAGCTTGGCGCCAGGAAGAAAGCCTACCGCCCGCTCGCTGGCGCTCCCAGGCCTGATCGTTTAGCGCTGCTCCGGCGCAATCGCACGAATGGGCGCGGCAAACTGTGCGAATGCCTCCAGGTCCACTGGGCGGTGCTTGACGACTGTGCCGGCCGGATGCTGCGCGAGATCGTTGTTGCCCTTCCAGTTTTTCGACGGCCGGATCGGACGGGCAGCGAAGCCGCCGCCACAGTTCGGACAGACGTTATCCAGAAGCGTATCGACGCACGTTGCGCAAAACGTGCACTCAAACGAGCAGATGCGGGCCAGCGTCGATTCCGGCGCAAGCGCGCAATTGCAGTGTTCGCAGGTGGGGCGGAGCTCCAACATGGCTACCTCGGTCAAGTTGAGAAAACATGCCATCACAATAGCCATGCCGCACATACCCCACCATCTGCAAACCGGACGGCAATGGAAAGAATCCTGCCATCAGGGTTGGCCAATGGCTACCGTGGCTCGACCACCATCCTCACCGCCGGCGTGCGGCCCAGCCCCCTCGTCACGATCCAGGCGCGCGATGGCGCCGCGCGAGGCATTGCGGGCCACCGTCGATTGCGCGATGGCGGCATGGGACGCCATGGTCAGCGCCCGCTAAACTGCAGACATCACACTCACAACATCACAAGATTTCTCGGGGAAGAGTCATGGCACGCAACCGCACCCTGTGGCGCTCGCTTGCAGCGGCGTTCTGCCTGTTGTCGGGCATCGGCACCGCCGCCGCACAAGACGCATCACCGCAAACGCCAAGTCACTGCCCGCCGCCGGCGTCCGACTCCATCCCCAAAGACGGCTGGGCCGCTGCCGCCCAGCGCGCCACCGACCACGGCTTGCTCTGGCGGGTCGAGAAGGACGGGCGCACATCGTGGCTGTACGGCACGATCCACGTTGCACGTGCCGACTGGATGCTGCCTGGGCCCACCATCCGCGATGCGCTCAAGCACAGCGATGCCGTTGCACTCGAGCTGGACCTGCTCGACAAGGAAGGCAGCCGCAAGGCATTCGCCGCGCGCAAGACCAAGGAGGATGTTCGCCTGGTGAGCGGCCGCCGCGGCGGGCGCCTCGACAAGCTGATCGCCGCCGCGTGCCTGCCCGACACCGCGCTGACACAAATCCGCAAGTTCCAGCCGATCATGCAACTCGCCTCGCTGTCAGCACTGGGGCTGCGCGCCGATGGGCTCTACCCCGATTTCGGCATCGACCTGTTCCTGACCACCTACGCCAACAGCGTGCACCTGCCCATCGTGCCGCTGGAAACGCTGGCCGACCAACTGCGCGTGCTGGACCAGATCGTGCCGAAGAACGAAATGGTGCAGCAGTTCGACACCGAGCTCGACGCCATTGAATCGGGCGAGGCGCGCACGCAAACCCTCACCCTCGCCAATGCCTGGGCCGATAGCGACCTCAACACGCTGGAGCGCTATCCGCAGTGGTGCGATTGCCTGAAGACGCCATCAGACAAGCGCGCCTTCAAGCGCCTGGTGACCAACCGCAACCGTGCCATGGCCGACAACATTGCCCGCGTGCATGCACGTGGCCAACGTGTGTTTGGCGCCGTGGGCGCACTGCACATGATCGGGCCGCAGGGCTTGCCGGCGCTCATGGCTGCGCGCGGGTTTACGGTCACGCAAGTGCTGCCGCCGGCAGCTTCGCACTGACCCGCACTGGGCGTGAGCGCTTCTCCGGCGGGGGGCGCCCCGGCGGCAACCACCAGTTGCGCGCGTGCTGTGCCATGTCGCAGCAGCCCCACCGCAACGTGCCAAAATCGCCCCCATCCTGACTGCCTCGGCGCCGCCTTGTACCCGTGGACTTCCTCCGCATCGCCCTCCTGTTTGCCGTTACCGCCCTGGCGGAAATCGTCGGCTGCTACCTGCCGTGGCTCGTGCTGCGGCAGGGCAAGCCCGTCTGGCTGCTGCTGCCGGCGGCGGTGTCGCTTGCGCTGTTTGCGTGGCTGCTGACACTGCACCCAACGGCGGCCGGACGCACGTATGCGGCGTACGGGGGCATGTACATCGCCGTGGCGCTGGTATGGCTGCGCTTGGTTGACGGTATTTCCCTCACGCGCTGGGACGTCGGCGGCGCAGCCATCGCGCTGATCGGCATGGCAGTGATTGCGCTGCAACCGCAGGCAACCTGATCGATTGCACGCGATATTTACGCTTTCCTGACCAAAACGGAACGCTAAGCCACCGCGACGATCAGAAGCAGGATCATTGCTGTCGGCAACCGCGCAGTCAGTCACTGCAGCCGATTGCCGTCGATTCAGTCCTTTTATCGATGGAGGGCACCGATGCCTGCCGCAATCCTTAAACATCTTGTCGTGGCTTCGGCGTTGATGTCCGCAGCCCTGACCGCTTCTGCACTGACGACGTCGTCCACCACGTTCTCCGATCAGGAGCTTCAGGCGATGCTTGCGCAAAGCCGCCCGGTGCAGGCCGACCAGACTGCCGAGCCGACATCAGGGCCGAGGCTGCGCGTCGGCCTGTCTGATTCGAGCGCCGAACTCGTGCTGCCGTGGTTTCTTGCTGAACTGGTCAACGCTGTGAACCAGCGCACCTCGCCCCAGGATCTGGCAAAAAACCTGCGCGACGGAATCTGACTGGGCTCCCACCTCAATGGCCGGTAAAGAAAACCTCCCGCACAAAAGCCTGCACGTCTTTACGGGACTTCTGGTACGCGGCCTCGTTGCGCCCCACATGCGCGCCCAACGACACGCACCCAGCGAAGAAATCCCGGAGCTTGGCGGGTTCAATGATTTCGCCAGTACGCTCGGCAGTTGCCGTCCACGTATCGATGTCCCATCGCACAACACCGCATGACGTCGACTTCGTAGCCCGGCCCAGGTAAGCCAGCGCAACAGTGCTGTCCCACCCGTGCCGAGCGCTGTCATAGCGGATCGTCCGCACAGGCACACCGGCATCTGCGTAGCGCTTGGCCAGTTGTTCGCACGGCTCAGGCGTCACGTAATCGTCATCTGCCCCCACCAGATTGAGCATGGGCGCGCGGCTCAGGTCAGGCGACCAGTACACCTGGCCGCACGCCGCATACACCGGGATATGCAGTGCAAACTTGAGATCGCTCTTGATGACGGCGCGCCGTAGCGGTTCCTCTTCTGTCTGAAAGGCCACCGTACCGCCACGCGAGAACCCCATGATGCCGATGCGCGCGGGGTCGATGCGCGGGTGGGTCGCCAGCAGCTGCAGCGCTTGGTAGGCATCGACCATGTCCGCCGAATGGGGCACGCGCGTCTGGTCCTCCACGGTGCGCTTCACGCCACGCGGCTCGAAGATGTAGATCACAAAGGTGGCGACGCCGACCTCGTTGAGTGCCTGCACCCATTGCGCCATGGCAGGTTCCACACCACCGCTGCCGTGCACGAGCACGATGGCGGGCACCTTGGCGGCATCCGTCTTCGGCAGAGACAAGTCTCCCCAGACTTTCTGCTCAGGCCAATTCTGCCGACGCTCGCGCACCAGATCGAACATGGTCTTGGGGGTAAAGCTGTTGAACTCGATCCGACCTTGGGTATCCGGTTGCAGCGCCTGCGCCGCCGCCGTAGGCGACAGCATCACAGCAGCCAGCCATATCAGACAAGAAACCCACCGGTTGAAGTGCGATGCATGGCCCGCTTCGTATCGCATGACACATCCCCTTGCGCGATGATGGTTGATGTCCCGTAGAACCATCTTAGGGAGAACCGCCAGCACCGCAATACCATGTGCCACCGGGTACGCTCCGGCAGCCGTCTTGCAGGCTGTACGTCTATACAGCGACTTCCGTGACGTTCCGCCCTGCGGGCTGGCTCCTCCATGCCCGCGCCGGCGTGCCCAGGCGCACCGCCAACGAGTACTTGCCTTTATTTTTTATAAACAGAGATAACAATTGTTTTGCAACCAAACCACTGAAGATTGCCCTGCAAGACCTTGCTTGATGGTGTAGGTAGGATAAAACCCTTGGCCACATTCAGACTTGGCACATGAAGCACTCGCTTAAATGAATGAAGAATTTGTCGTGTAAGTTTTCGTAAACATCAATTTCGCATCAAAATTACAAAGCTAAAAAATAGACGCGACACTCCATTGACACGGCAAATTTTGCCTCTATGATTCAACCACTCTTTTGACGCCAGACGAATGGCGTGAACCGAGCAAAACACCCAAAAGGTGTATAAAACGGCCACCGATATAACCCACAATGGCCTGACAACTATCCTGATCCGGGAGACAGCATGTTGTCCGCAAGATCACAACAAAGAGATGGAACACGAGCACAACCTGGGCGCATAAGAACATGTGAATTCCATGCCCGGAATCAGCCCCCACTGCACCATTGCCGTGCATCTGACGCTTGGTCTGCAAATGGCGGCACCACGCTATTGAGCAACCCAGCCTCTCCATTCACCCTCGGTGGAAGCGGTGGCGCGAGTTCGCCGCCAGAACCCGCTGTCGACCTTGTTCTCCTCAAGCCACCGCCCTCTGGTGACCGTGACTGGACTTAGCGCTTTTCAATGCAGATCAGGAATGCTTTTTTGATTCTTGATTTGCATGAAACCCGCCGCTAAAGCGCCGATCGCACCGATCATATTATTGGCATTCATCGTTATCGCTTTCTTGATCACTGCGTGAAATCGTTTTGATTTCCCCGGTGAAATAAAAGCGTGCGTCGATTATTTTGCCCATTTTTGGTGATTTCTTCGCCAGGCGGCTTTTTGTTTGTTCGTATCTCATCAATGACAGGGATGCAAATGAAACCAAACCGTAGTTCCAGTGGTTATGGCCTTGGCCGTTCTCCTGCTTTGGGGCGGCTGGTCGGCGTTGGCGCGCTGCTTGTCGGCATATCGCTTGTCACCGGGTGCGGGGGCGATGACGGCAGCCCCGTGGCGTCCGCAGCGAGCGCAAACCAGACAGACGTGACCGCGAAAACCGTGCAGGCCAACCAGCCCTATGTGGACCCTGTCGCATATTCGTCCAATGCGACGGATAGCCTGGATCCGTCACAGGTGTCCGAGAATGCCGCGGTCATGCACTACCAATGGACGGCCGGCACCACTCCGGTGAACTACACCACCACGACCGGCCACCTGACCGCATCGGATGCCAGCGGCAACCCCGAGGCGACAATGTCATACGTCGCGTACACGGCGCCCAGCACCAACGGGCAGCCGCGGCCTGTCACCTTCTTCTATAACGGGGGGCCGGGTTCGTCGTCGATCTGGCTGCGCCTGGGCTCATTTGCGCCCACCCGTGTCGCTACGCCGGATCCGCTGCTGACCAACTGGCCGAACTACACCCTGGTGGACAACGCGGAGAGCCTGATCGCCACCACCGATATGGTGTTCATTGATCCGCCGGGGACTGGCCTTTCCGAAGCGATTGCGCCGAACACCAACCAGTCGTTCTGGGGCAGCGATGTCGACGTCAACGTCATGCGTGACTTCATCCAGCGCTACCTGACGGTGAACAGCCGCAGCAGCTCGCCGATCTATCTGTACGGCGAGTCGTACGGCACACCGCGCACCAACATGCTGGCGCTTGCGCTGGAATCAGCAGGCGTGCACCTCACCGGCATCGTGCTGCAGTCGTCCATCCTGAACTACTTTGCGGATGCGGTTGAAGCCACCGCCATCGAGAACTCAACCGCAGGGTTGAAGCTCGCGACCGATACGCTGGTGGGCTACTACCCCGGCTATGCCGCAGTGGCGTCTTACTTCAACCAGGTCTCGCCAAGCCAGCCGAGCCAGTCAGCGTTTGCGACGCAGTCTGAGCAGTTCGTTACGAACAAGTACAGCACGTTCAAGACGTACGCAAACTCGTGGGCGCTCAGCCAGCTGGGCTCTCCGAACGCGCTCGGCACGCCCAAGTTCCCGTCCAAGTCGACGCTCGCGTCGTGGGAATCGCCTTCCGGCCTGACGCTGCAGGCGTTGACGGGGTACTTCAGCAAGACGCCGTTCCAGACCACGCTCCTGCCGGGCACGACGATTGGCCGTTACGACGGGCGCGTGTCGCTGCCGAACTCGGATTCGCGTCTGGCGAGCGACGGGGACCCGTCGGACATCCTGATCTCGCAGCCGTTCACCACCGCGCTGCAAACACAGATGCCGAACTACCTGGGCTATACCGCACCAAATGCGACGTTCGTACCGCTGAACGACAACATCATCGGTTCGTGGGACTTCTCGCATGATGGCCAGCCGCTGCCGGATACGCTGCCCGATCTGCTCGCCGCCATTCAGATGAACCCGCAGCTGAAGGTGCTCTCGTCCAACGGCTACCACGATCTCGCCACACCGTTCTTCAACACCGAGAAGCAACTGGCACGCCTGCAAACCGTGTCGGGCCTGAACCCGAAGCTGCAGGTCACGTTCTACCAGGGCGGGCACATGATCTACCTGGATGACGTTGCCCGGCCCCAGATGAAGAGCGATCTGGTGGCGTATTTCGGTGGCCAGTCCATTCCGTCCGCACTGACGCTGGCAACGCTGCCGGCGCCGTGGGCCGACGAGAACCCTGCTGGCACGCCAACACTCACAGCACAAGCTGCACATTAATCTTGATGAAGGAGTGATCATGTCCCTTATGAACACTGTGCGGCACATGCTGCCCGCCATTCTCCTCGGTGCGCTGGTGGGTCAGGCATACGCATCGCCCACCACACAATCTGTGGCCCCGGTGACGTTGCCCAAGGGCGGCCACGGCGTGGATGGCCCGTTCTTTCCGGCCAATAAGGCCGCGCCTGCCGCCTCTTCCACGGGTGAGCAATTGCAACAGGAGGCCCAGCAGCGCCTTGTGAAACGGCTGAGTGCAAACGCGGCGCTGAGCAACGGCGGTTCGATCACCAAAGCGCAAGCCCAGGCCAGCGGTCTGGGCTACGTGGCAAAGCACTTTGACCAGATCGACACCGCCCATTCGGGCCAAGTCTCGATCAGTGATGTGCAGCGATACGTGCAACAGCGCCACTAAGCAGGTCTGACGCACGCAAGCGGGCCTTGTCGTGCACAAACACGGTGGTGTCGCGCCCGTTGCCAGGGTGTGACATCACCGTTCTCGCTTTTGATCGACGGGTCGCACGGTGCTGTATATTCATAAGGGGTATCCACTTAGCTCCAGCTATGCCAGAATTACTGGATGGATATACAGGTAGAGCGGATATTACCCCCAGAACCGGGCAAGGACTACCCCCGCAACT
>NZ_CATZLL010000015.1:0-187796 GCF_958415495.1 Ralstonia flaminis
AGTAAGCAAAAGAAAGGCGCGCCCGAGATGGCGACCCCCTCCTTGAATTTTCATAACCGGGCGGAGACGGGAAAAACTCGCTGCGCTCAAACAGTTTCCCGTCATATTTCCGCCCGCTTACGAAAATTCAAGGCGCCATCAAGGGCAGGAAAGTCAAAGGCCAAACCGGCGGAATACAACGGCGAGCGCCAAAGCACGTTGATCGTGAGATGCGCGCAGCGGCACCCAAGACGAAGTCGTGCGCTGGCAAGAGATTGTTTGCTTTTCCGCTGCCCTATGCGGCGCCTTGAATTTCTGTTGCAAGGAGGAAAAAGGAAGGGAAACTATTTGAGCGCAGCGAGTTTTTCCCTTCCCCTCCTTGGGGAGTGTCAGGATTTCCGTGTTCAAGGAATCTTTCGCCGCATCGGGCGCGCTTTTCTTTGCTTACTTTCTTTGGCAAGACAAAGAAAGTGAGTCAGCCCCGGCAGGGGATGAAACAAGGGATGAACCGCAACGGTTCAACTTACCGCTGGTTTTTCCCCAGTCAGCAAGTAATGCATCAACTCCCGCACAGGCCGAATCGCCTCCCCAAACGGCAGTTTCCCGGCCCCGCGGAAAAACAACCCCCGCTCCACATCCCCCCGCAGCGCCTGCGCCAACTTCAGGTCAATACAGAACTGCCCCACCTTCCCAATACCGTCACGCAGCCCGCACGTCTGCAAGCAATCGAACCCCTGCAAACAATCCCGCACCTTGGCCTTCGCCTGCAAGGCACTCTCGCGTGAGAGATAGCGCGACAACCACGGCGTCATCACTGCCCGTGCCGGCAAGCCCGCCACGCTGACGAACTCCGCGATATCGCCATCCTCCGCACCCGTGAGCACACGCTTGAAGCGCGGGTGCGCATCGCCCTCTTCCGTCACGGCAAACGCTGTGCCGAGCTGCACCGCTGCGGCACCCTTGTCGAGCCAGTGCCGCACCTTGGCGTGCGAGTCGATGCCGCCCGCCAGGATGATCGGAATCTGCTCCGCCGCCAGCCCCAGCTTGACGAACAGCTCGCGGCATTCATCGAGCACACGCGCGAACGAGAAACGCTCATCGCGCAGGTCTTCAATGCGCGCCGCGCCCAGGTGCCCACCCGCGTGCGACGGGTGCTCGATCACTACCGCATCCGGCAACCGCGCCTTCTTCATCCACCGCTTGAGCACCACGCCCACGCCGCGCGCGTCGGAAAGAATTGGGATGAGCGCCACCTTCGGGTACTCCGCCGTCATCTCCGGCAGATCGAGCGGCAGGCCCGCGCCCATGACGATCGCATCCGCACCGCTCTCGCACGCCTGCCGCACGAGTGCTGCGTGTGATTCCACGGCCTTCATCACGTTCACGGCGATCAGGCCGTTGCCTTGCGCGCCCTCGCGTGCGGCCCGAATCTCCCGATCCAGCGCGATGAGGTTGGCGGTGTTGATGGCCTCCTTGTCATGCGATTTCTCCGTCGCAGCGACGAGATCCGCATGGTGATGCCGCAAGTCGATACTGGCGATGGTGCCGACGCCGCCTTCGCGTGCGACAGCGCCGGCCAGCCGGTGCGCCGAAATACCCACGCCCATACCGCCCTGCACGATGGGTACGAGGCTGCGCCCCGCGAGTGTGAACCGACGTTCCAGCATGACAACTCCCTGCGGCCTTGCCGCAACGCAATAGAAAAGGGATTGAGCGTCGCATAGGTGAAACGCGGCGGGGTTGCGCGAGATCAAGGCAGGCCGCGCCGGTGCATGCCGCCGCACATTGCGCGGCGGTTTGGACTGAAATGACGGCCCGATTGTCCCTCCAGGGGAATTCTTGCTGGCAACGTCGGCGGCCCTGTGCTTAAATTCAGCCTCGTTGGATGAAACAGGGGTGCCGTACGGATGGGCCGTGCGGCTGAGAGAGTCCCTTCGCACCCGATCCGGTTCGTACCGGCGTGGGAAGTTTCAGAACACCGCGTAGTCTCTGGCAGCCCACCCTTCTGGGTCACGCCACCTCTCCCGGTTTCGTCCACCGCCTGCTCCACCAGGCCACAGAATCAAGGACGAGACCATGCCCCAAGCCAAAAACGCCCCCGCCGCATCTTTCGACTCGCTGCAGACCGAGCTCGACCAGAAGTTCGCCTATCCGGCCTCCAGCAAGACCTACATCGCCGGCAGCCGCCCGGACGTGCGCGTGCCGATGCGCACCATCAAGCAGACCGCCACCCGCACCGACAAGGGCGAGATGCTGAACCCGCCGATCCCGGTGTACGACACCTCGGGCCCGTACTCCGACCCGGACGTGCACATCGACCTGAAGGCTGGCCTCGCCCCGCTGCGCGCCAAGTGGATCGACGAGCGTGGCGACACGGAAATCCTCTCCGGCCTGTCGTCGGAATACGGCCGCACGCGTGCCAATGACCCCGCCACCGCCCACCTGCGCTTTGCACAGCTGACCAACCCGCGCCGCGCCAAGCCGGGTGCCAACGTGAGCCAGATGCACTACGCGCGCCGCGGCATCATCACGCCGGAAATGGAATACGTTGCGCTGCGCGAATCGCTGAACCTGCAGGCGCTGCAAGACAAGCCCGAGTACCGTCAGCTGCTCAAGCAGCATCAGGGCTTCTCATACGGCGCCAATCTGCCGCAACGCCCGGAAGACATCACGCCGGAATTCGTGCGTGCAGAAATTGCCGCCGGTCGCGCCATCATCCCCGCCAACATCAACCACACCGAGCTGGAGCCGATGGCCATCGGCCGCAACTTCCGCGTGAAGATCAACGGCAACCTCGGCAACTCGGCGGTCACCTCGTCGCTGGCGGAAGAAGTGGAAAAGATGGTGTGGGCGATCCGCTGGGGCGCCGACACGATCATGGACTTGTCCACCGGCAAGCACATCCACGAGACGCGCGAATGGATCCTGCGCAACTCGCCGGTGCCCATCGGCACGGTGCCCATCTATCAAGCGCTGGACAAGACCGGCGGCGTGGCCGAAGACCTGACGTGGGAGATGTTCCGCGACACGCTCATCGAGCAGGCCGAGCAAGGCGTGGATTACTTCACCATCCACGCGGGCGTGCTGCTGCGCTACGTGCCGCTCACCGCCGACCGCATCACGGGCATCGTCTCGCGCGGCGGTTCCATCATGGCCAAGTGGTGCCTGGCGCATCACAAGGAAAACTTCCTCTACACGCACTTCGACGAGATCTGCGAAATCATGAAGGCGTACGACGTGTCGTTCAGCCTGGGTGATGGTCTGCGTCCGGGTTGCATTGCCGACTCGAACGACGCCGCGCAATTCGGCGAGCTGCACACGCTGGGTGAACTCACCAAGAAAGCGTGGGAGCACGACGTGCAGGTGATGATCGAGGGCCCGGGCCACGTGCCGCTGCAGCGCGTGCAGGCCAACATGGACGAAGAGCTGAAGCACTGCTTCGAAGCTCCGTTCTACACGCTGGGCCCGCTGGTGACCGACATCGCCCCCGGCTACGACCACATCACCAGCGGCATCGGCGCGGCCAACATCGGTTGGTACGGCACGGCCATGCTCTGCTACGTCACGCCCAAGGAACACCTGGGCCTGCCCGACAAGGAAGACGTGCGCGAAGGCATCATCACCTACAAGATTGCTGCGCATGCGGCTGACTTGGCTAAGGGCTGGCCGGGTGCGCAGCTGCGTGACAACGCGCTGTCCAAGGCACGCTTCGAATTCCGTTGGGAAGACCAGTTCAACCTCGGCCTCGACCCGGAAAAGGCTCGCGCCTTCCACGACGAGACGCTGCCGGCCGAAGGCGCAAAGATCGCCCACTTCTGCTCGATGTGCGGCCCCAAGTTCTGCTCGATGAAGATCACGCAGGAAGTGCGCGACTACGCGGCCACGCTTGACGCCAACGCCACCACCGCCGTGAGCGGGATGGAAGAGAAGTCGATCGAGTTCCGCAAGAGCGGCAGCAAGATCTACAGCTAAACCAACCGGTGCAATGCCAACTTCCACGTCTTTTGATGTAACGATCCTCGGTGGCGGCCTCGCTGGCCGCCTGTGTGCTTGGCAACTTGCACAGGCCGGTGTGCCGGCTGCACGCATTGCCGTGGTGGAGCGCGGCGCGCGCGACGGCAGCAGTGCCGCCGCGCACGTGGCTGCCGCCATGCTGGCGCCGCTGGCCGAAGCTGCCGTGGCCGATCGTTTTGTCGTTGACTTGGGGTTGGCAAGCCTGGCGCTGTGGCGCGAGTGGCTGCCGAAGCTGCGCACGCCGGTGTTCTTCCAGGAGGCCGGCACGCTGGTCGTCTGGCATGCGGCGGACCGTGGCGAGGCATCGCTGTTTGCTTCTCGCGTGCGCGCCATTGCACCGCCTGAACGTGTTGCCGCCGACTTGCGCGCGGTGGATGCCGCAGGCATCGGCACGCTGGAGCCGCTGCTCGCGCAGCGCTTCACGCAGGGGCTGTATCTGGCGGGCGAGGGCCAGCTTGATAACCGCACCCTGCTCGGCGCGCTGGCAACGGAGTTGGAAGCGCTCGGCGTGCAACTGCGCTGGAACACGGAGATCGTCGATCCGCGCCCGGAAGCACTCGCGGCGAGCGGCCTCGGCGCCCGTCTCGTGCTCGATTGCCGTGGCCTTGGCGCCAAGCCGCAATGGCCGCGCCTGCGCGGTCTGCGTGGTGAGGTCGCGCGCATCCACGCGCCCGACGTGTCGCTCACGCGGCCGGTGCGCATGCTGCATCCGCGCTACCCGCTGTACATCGCGCCCAAGCCCGGCAACGTCTACGTGATCGGCGCGACGGAAATCGAATCCGACGACATGTCGCCCGCCAGCGTGCGCTCCACGCTGGAGTTGCTGTCTGCGGCCTATGCCGTGCACCCTGCCTTTGGCGAGGCGCGCGTGCTGGAACTGAACACGCAGTGCCGCCCGACGCTGCCAGACCACCGCCCAGCGTTGCGCTGGGATGGCGCTGGCACGCTGTCGGTGAATGGCCTGTACCGGCATGGCTACATGATCGCGCCGGCCGTCACCCAAGCTGCGGTGGCCGTTGCGCGTGATCTGCTGGATGGCCGTGCCCTCGATGCACACGACAGTGAATGGCCCGAGCTGTTCACTGCAAGCGCATCGCCTGAACCTGTTTTGTCATGACGCTGAACGTCACCCTCAACGACCTGTCGCTCGCGCTGCCCGCCGGCAGCACGCTGGCTGACGCCATCGGTGCTGCCGCGCCGCAGCTGCAGATCGCCCCACCGTTTGCCGCCTCCGTGAATGGCGACTTCGTGCCCAAGGCGCGCCATGCGCAGCACGCGCTCAACATGGGCGATCGCATTGCACTCGTGCAGCCTGTCGTGGGCGGCTAGGAGTTCTTGATGACCACTACGAATCTTTCCGCGCTCGCCGGTCAAGCTGATCCGCTGCGCCTGTACGACGAGACCTTCGCCTCGCGCCTGCTGCTGGGCACCGCGCGCTATCCGTCGCCGCAATCGCTGGAAGACGCGGTGCGCGTATCCAACCCGGCCATGCTCACTGTGGCGCTGCGCCGCCAGAGCGCTGGCTCGCCCGAAGGCGGCGCGGGCTTCTGGAAGATGCTGCGCGCGCTGGGCGTGCCCGTGTTGCCAAACACCGCCGGCTGCTATTCCGCCGACGAGGCCTACACCCTCGCGCAGATGTCGCGCGAAGTGTTCGAGACCGACTGGATCAAGCTCGAAGTCATCGGCGACGATTACACGCTGCAGCCCGACACGCTCGCGCTGCCGGCCGCTGCCGAGCGCCTCATCCGCGATGGCTTCAAGGTGCTGCCGTACTGCACCGAAGACCTCGTCCTGTGCCGCCGCCTGCTCGACGTCGGCTGCCAGGCGCTGATGCCGTGGGCCGCGCCCATCGGCACCGGCCGTGGCCCCACCAACCCGTACGGCCTGCGCCTGCTGCGCGAGCGCCTGCCCGACGTACCGCTCATCGTCGATGCGGGCCTGGGTGTGCCCTCGCACGCCACGCAGGTGATGGAGTGGGGCTATGACGCGGTGCTGCTGAACACCGCCGTCGCGCAAGCGGGTGATCCGGTGGCGATGGCGCAGGCGTTTGCCATGGCGACGCAGGCCGGTCGCCTTGCACGCCTGTCGGGTCCGATGCCGGAGCGCGATGTGGCGCAGGCCAGCACGCCGGTGGTTGGCCTGCCGTTCTGGCACGCGGAAGAGAGAAGCGCATGAGCCTGTCTGCATTGCGTTTCTCCACCACGTGGCCCGAGGCTGCCGCGCTTGCCGCACAGATCATCGATCGTCATGTCGAAGCCTTCGGCAGCGCGCCGCACGCCTGGAGCGTGACCGACCGCGCGGAAGAGGCAACCACGGCCGTCACAGTTCTGCTGACCACCGACGCAGCACAAGCTGACCGTGCTCGCGCAGCGGGCGCTGCCGTCGTACTCAGCGAGTCGCACGGCGCCGAGCGCATCGACACCGTGCACGACCGCCTCGGCACATACCGCTTCACGTCTGCGGCACATGGGGGCGCGCTCGACGCGCGCTTCGTCGCCATCTTCGGCGCGGCACTCGCACTGGCGTTCGAGCCGCGCGATGCGTTGTGCGTAGCCCGCGCGTGGATCGCGGAAGCCAACGCCGATGCGCTCGCCTGGCCCACGCGCTTCGATGCCCTGCCCCGCGTGCTCGAACCCGCGCTGCCGTGCCCGACCGCGCCGGACATCGCCTTTGCGCCGTGCCCAACGCAACTCGGCGTGTATGCCGTGGTGCCGGATGCGGAGTGGGTCGAACGCCTCGTTGCACTCAAGGTGCCGACCGTGCAGTTGCGCTTCAAGTCGGACGAGGCGCAAGCCGTGGCCGACCAGGTGTGCCGTGCAGAAGCCGCCGCACGCGGCAGCGACACACGCCTGTTCATCAACGACCACTGGCAAGTGGCGCTCAATGTGCACGCGCAAACGCCCAACAGCGGCATCTACGGCATCCACCTTGGGCAGGAAGACATCGACGACGCCGACCTGGTGGCGATCCGCTCCGCAGGTCTGCGCCTTGGCATCAGCACGCACGGCTTTGCCGAAATGCTGCGCGTCGCCCCCCTGAACCCGAGCTACCTCGCACTCGGCGCGGTGTTTGCCACGCCCACCAAGACCATGCCGACCGTGCCCCAGGGCCTGGGCCGCTTGTTCGCCTATGCGTCGGCCATGCGCACGCGCGTGCCGGCACCCCCGCTGGTGGCGATCGGCGGTATCGATCGGGCAGCGATGCCGCGCGTGCTGGAATCTGGCGTTGGCTGCGTGGCCGTGGTGCGTGCTGTCACGCAGGCCGACGATGTGCCTGCGGCGGTACAGGCTCTGCAAGCGACGTTCGCGGCGCACGTGCGCGTCTGAGGTAACGCAAGGGTTGCGCAACGCAGTTTGCGTCCCGCAACCGCCATCTCACTGACCTATCCTGTTCGTGCGCTGCCCAGGTCATTGCCGGGGCGGCGCATCCTCATTCACGCTGCAGGAGACAGACATGGCGGTCAAGCCCATTCCCGAGGGTTACCACAGCGTCACCCCGTACCTGAGCATCAAAGGCGCCGCACGCGCGATCGATTTCTACAGGCAGGCGTTCGGTGCCACCGAACTCTTTCGCATGGACGGCCCCAACGGCACCATCGCGCACGCCGAAATCCGCATCGGCGATTCCCCCATCATGATGTCGGATGAAGTGCCGAACATGGCCTGCGCCAGCCCCGACACGCTGCAGTGCACGTCGGTGGGGCTGATGATCTATGTGCCCAACGTCGACACCGTGTTTGCCAACGCGCTCAAGGCCGGCGGCACGGAAGTCCGCCCGGTGGTGGATCAGTTTTATGGCGACCGCTCCGGCACGCTCAAAGACCCGTTCGGCCACGTATGGACCGTGTCCACGCATGTGGAAGACGTGGAGCCCGATGAGATGGCGAAGCGCATGGAGAAGTGGGCGAAGGAGCAGGCAGGCGCATCGGCTTGAGTCTGTGAGCAGAGGAGAAAAGGCGCGGATCACGGTCCGCGCTTTTCTTTGCCCGCGCTCGATGTCTAGCGCGGCTGGCAGGTCACCAGCACGTTGGTCACATCATTGGTGGCCGTGCCGCTGGCGTTGGCCACCGCGCAATTGGCCGATGCCGGTTGTGCACTGATCGTCACCAGGTAGCTGCCGTTGAACGGCACCAGCCCACCGAACACGAACGCGCCGTTGCTGGCAATCGTTAGCGAATCGCGGCCGTTGTTGAGCAGCACGATCGACTGGCCGCCCGGCAGGCCGCTCACCGTGCCACCAATCGAAAAGTTGCTGCCGAAATCACTGACAAAGCTTGCATTGCAGGCACCCAACAGCGCGCACAGCACCGCGGGCAGGCAGCGAAGGACACGTGCGATCGGCAAGCGCTTCATGGCGGCTCCTGGGATCAGTCTTCGTCGATGTCGACTTCGAGTGCGCGCGGTGCGGCCAGTGGGCGCGGTGCAAAGCCATGGTTGAGCGGGCCCGACCCGCGTCCCAGGGCCAGGTGACGCCCCGCGCCGATGGCATGCAGCAGGTAATCGAGCGAGGCTTCGATGGCAGCTTCCAGCGCGTCGCCGCGTGCGAGGTGCGCGGCAATGGCGGCCGACAGCGTGCAGCCCGTGCCGTGCGTGTGCGGCGTGTCGATGTAGGTGTGCGCGTAGACGCGCTCTGTGCCGTCGGCGGTGACGAGGACGTCTTGCAGCACGCCGTCTTCACCGGCGGTGGCCACGTCTGCCAGGTGCCCGCCCTTGAGCAGCACGGCGCGCGGGCCCAGGGCCAGCAGGTCGCGTGCGGCGGGCAGCATGTCGTCCGCTGTGCGGACTTCGCGGCCGAGCAGTGCGCTGGCTTCCGGCAGGTTGGGCGTGACCACCAGGGCGCGCGGGAACAGCCATTTCGCCATGGCCTGCACGGTGGCATCGCTGCCGAGCTGAGCGCCGCTGGTGCTGACCATGACGGGGTCGACGACCAGGTTGGCGATCGGGTGGCGGTCCAGCGCCGAGAGAATGGCTTCCACGATCTGCGGCGTGCCCAGCATGCCGGTCTTGGCCGCATCCACGCCAATGTCGCCTGCCACGGCATCGATCTGCGCAGCCACGATGTCCGGTGTGAGCGATTCCACCGCCGTCACGCCCAGCGTGTTCTGCGCGGTGATGGCCGTGATGGCCGACATGCCGTAGCAGCCGAGCGCGGCAAACGTCTTCAGATCGGCCTGGATGCCCGCCCCACCGCCGCTGTCCGAGCCGGCGATGGTGAGCACGCGCGGCACGTGCGAGGCGGGGGCGGCAAACGCAGCGAGGGTCGGATCGGTGATCGTCATGGCGGGTGCGAGCGTTGGGGGGTGTTCGCACTATAGCGCTATCGGAGGCCAATCCGGCAGCGGACGATCTTGTCTACTCACCAGGCTGAAATGTGTCGGTCAAGCCGTTGCCCGCACGGTCCTGCGTGCTACTCCGGCTGGAGCTTCCTCGTTGAGAGCGCGCTACCGCTCACCATTGCGACGAACAGCCCAAGTGCGCCTGCACCAATAAATGTCCAAGGCGTACCAAAATGCTGCGCCACCCAAGAGCCGACCACGGGGCCACAGACCAATGCGCCAAGTTGCAAGCTGCGCCCTGTTGCCGACAAGCTGCCAAGCAGTTCTCGCGGAGATTCTTTTTGCAGGGAGATGGAATACGCCATCACGCCTCCCGCATAGCAAAACCCGTTCATTAGCCATAGGACGCACAGGACAGGCAGGCCGAGTTGGTCGCTGGTCAAAGCAAGAATGCCTGCGGCGATAACGGTCATGCTGAAGCCGCTGGCGGAAAGGAGCATGACGAGAAACTCACTTGTGCGATCTAGCAATCGTTTCAAAACGAGAGCGCACAAGATGGCACCGGCCGCGGTGAAGCTAACAATGGTTCCAAAGGCACTAGGAGGAAGGCCTTGCTCCCGAAGCAGGATCACAACGATCGAGTCATACAGACCGAGTGTGAGCGAGAGCGCTACAACCAACATGAGTGCGAGAGCCAATCGAGGCTTTTGGGATAGGGTTTCCCAAAGCACGGAGAAGTTTGGCAGCCGGCCCGTCGTTCCTCGGTCTGTTGATTGCCATCCTATTGTTGCGGCAATCCGAACCGCGCAGCCTGCGGAGGCGAGTGCGAGTATTGCTGTGAGCAGGAAACCCCCTCGCGACTGCGAGACCGTCGCCAAAGCTGCTCCAAGAAGTGGCGAGGCGATTTTTGTGCACTGATCAACGACGGAAGTGAGCGTCGTAGTGGACACAATCTGCTGGTCGGATAGCAACCGTCGAATCAGAACTTGCTCCGCAGGCACCGCCCCTAGATTGCTGATGCCTTTAAGGAATACTGCTGCGATAAAAAAAGCTTCATTTGGGGCTATTGCGAGGAGTAGAGATGTTGCGAACCTGCCGCTCGTGCTTACGAGCATGATCAGCGCGGGGGATTTTCGGTCCGCCAACATGCCGATAAAGGGGCCGAGTAACAAACCGGGCAGTCCATAGAGTGCCGCTGCCACCCCTAGTGTCCTGGGTGTGGCATCAAAATTGAATGATAGTATGGAAAAGATGAGTGTGAAATCAACCCATATCGCGACGGAGTTAAAAATACGGGACGCAAAAAATGGGGGGTAACCGCGAACCCTAAATAAGGAGCTAATTTCTTGCATGTTAGGCTGCCTGTGGACGTTGCTTTCTTAAATATAGTTTTTTGTTTGCAACAAAGCCGTCAAGTTTGTTTTCAGAAGCATATCTTGCAAGATCACTCGTTCTGTTGATGAAGCCGGTTCCGTTGAAATTAAGCGAAGTGTTGCAAAGAACGCCGTACCCGCTAACATTTTCAAAGGCCTTCAGGAGAGAGTGAATTTCGGGGTTTTGCTTTGAGTTGACTGTCTGTGGCCTAGATGAACCATCAACATGGGTTATTGCTTGAAGTTTTTTATCCTTAACTTGTGAGAAATAAAGCATGTGAGGGCTTGGTCTTCCCAGGTCAAAATAACTTCCCGATTTTTCTTCCAAGCATATTGGAGCAATTGGTCTAAATTTTTCTCGACGTTTGATATCGTTAAGTCTGTCAAGTGTATGTTTTGAGAAGGGCGCCGCGAGAATTGATCGATTTCCAAGTGCACGAGGGCCAATTTCTGCTCGACCTTGAGCCCAACCAAGAATTGCACCCTGATGCAATAAATCCGCGACCCTCCGAACCTCCATTTCAAAAAGATCAAATCCTTCGATGTTTTTGATATCGTCAAGGAAAGGTTGCCCGGAGTATACGTCCCACTGAATTTTTGCTTCTCCGGTCAGGTAATGCTGGGCATCTATTGCGGTGCCAATGGCCGCCCCAACATCGTTCGGGCACGGCGGTACAAAAACATCGGAGAAAAGGCCGCAATCCAGCCAGTTTCGGTTCCAGTCGCAATTCAAGCCACAACCACCACTGATAAGAAGGGGGGCATCATCTAAAACGAATGGACGAATTCTATCGATGAATTTTTCAAATATGGCATCCGACAATTGTTTCGCCAGTTGCTTGAACTCTGAGCTTTCAACTCCAATATTGAAGTAGGGGGAGGACTCAAAGCTTGATTTTTCTAAGCTGTCGATGGCGGAGTGAGGGGAAAGTATTGCATTTAGGAAATCGTTCTCGATATTCGTTCTCGCGCGGTCTTCCCCAAAGGCTGCTAGTGCCATGAGTTTCCCGGCGTCGCCGAGCCTGACTTGACCGCGCCGCAGCGCGAATGACGGGTCTGCTACGCCGTAAGCGAAGGCGTAGCGAATGCCAGGGTCGGACATAACGTCACATAATTTTCGTATCTGAGCGTGTTCGTCAATTCGATAAAAGGCGCCAATGTGTCCTTCCCAGACGAGGGCATAGCATGGCTGACCTTGAGGAAACGGCGAAAGTCCGTAGGCGCACATCACGTGTGAGCGCTCGTGTGAGGCTGTGATGAGTTCGATTTGTTGTCCCAAGAAGCGTAGCTTGCTTTGCCGAGGAGGGGCTGTGCCCAGATATCCCGCACCAACTGGGGCGCTTCGAGGATCAACTCCAGTTGCCCAGCCGCTCAATGCGATTGCATCCGGAATTCCATTTGCGACTGATAGTGAATCAATGATGGTCTCAACATCTATTGGTGAGTACCGAGGACGTGAATCTTTTTCTGCTTCATACGAGTACTGAAGAATGCCGTTTTCAATGCAGGCAATGTGTCCGTCGTGCCCGGGCTTGAATGAAAGAATTAGCATATCAACCTTCCCGTTGGTTTTGCCGCTGTTCCTCGAGCATGCGCTCAATTGTTTGTAGCGCCTGGGGTGCAAATGGTGTGCCGTCTCCCATTCCTGCCCCTAAAAAAAATAATACCGACTCGCGCATCTCGTCGACTTCCAACAGTTTATTAACTTCTCTATCAAGGAAATAGCTGGTGAGCCACGAGCCCAGACCTAGTTCTGTGGTAACCAATTGAAAAGTTTGAGCAAGACATCCGATATCAAGAAGTGCGACCCGATACGCACGGGAATGAGGGTACTTCCACCACATCTTGTCGAAGCGTGACGTCACGAAAATGCCATAAGCCAGATCTTTCGCGAACATCTGTGCGCAGAGCAGTTTGCCCAGCTTTTCTCCATCAATCTTGGTGGTTATTAACGTCAACTCATGAGAGAACGCTCGATAGTGATAGATGCCCGCCGTTAATCCTTCTATGTTTAGTGCTACAAGGTAAGCTTCGCTTGGTTGAAGCGAGCCTCCCGATGGAGATGTGCGCCGATATCCAACAGGAACGAGACCTGCGTCCAACATATCTTGACGCATATCCCCATGCACAGCGCCAAATGTCCAATAGAGGGAGTTGGCTACGGTTTGAAGAGGTATTGGTGAGGAGTTAAATGAGCGCGAGGTTTGTCGTGCCATTAACACATCGTATAACCCGGTACCTTTCCTGTATTTTTTATTCGGCGCGGGCAAAGAGAGCGACTCGCCTTCGCGAGCATATTTTGTTTCCGGAACCTTATCGATGATTGATGTGCAGTATTTTATATATCCTTCGTAGCTGTCGTCGTTTGGTAGATCTGCGCCCTCCTCCAGAACGATCTGCGTGCCAAGATGGAATATGTGAGATAAGCAGTCCCATCCCCATTTTTTGAAATCTCGGCTGTCGTCATCAAAAATTCCACTTCTAATGATGTCCGAGTCTATCTGGGATTCAGATGTTTCTTGATTTCTCGAGATTGCCAGTATTCTTCTGACATGTTCCTCTTCAATTTCATATTGCGAATGAGATCGGTAATCCCATAAAATTAGTCTCCCATCTATTACGCGAATGAATATTGGCGGATCTTGTTTCATCAGTATGTTGACTGCGATTGAGATTGATGCCGGGCGGTGGCGCCCATACTGCTAGGCGCCACCGTTGTACCTTACTTCAGCGGCGCACCAATGGGGTTTTGATAGGCATCATTGGATTGGAAGGAAAGGGTTGGTTCAATGGCGACTTTTTCCATTTTTGGCGCGCCAATGGGATTTTGATACGCGTCATTGGACTGGTGCGAGAGGGTGGGTTCAATTGAGATTTTTTCCATGATGATCCCCTGTATTGGTTGATGCATTGGCGCCTTGATTGGCGCGCTTTTAATTTAAACCTTGATAATCGATCTGTTATGCGGGTAAGCGCCTAACTTAAAACATTATTACATTCACCTTGGAGATATTGCTTTTCGTTGAGGGGTGGGTTGGTCCTTGACTTGCATCAGCTTGGCGCGCCGGGGTCTCGTTTGGCACGGACGGCCGTGATCGATTTTTGCCTTGTGGATTGTCCTGTCCGGGTTTGGCAATGCACTACGACTGCGACTGCATGGCGGTGTTGTGCAGATCCGCAGTAGCAGTAGTGCCATTTAGGTAGGCGTGGTTCGGTCAATGCATCGTGGCTCTATCCGTGTGACAAAGCAAAAAGGCCGCTTCGATTGATGCCGAAGCGGCCTTTTTGCTTAACTGAACGCCTTCGCCGTACTAGGAGTGATTTCCTGGGCTACTCGCCTACTGGCCCGAGGCTGCGTGAGGCCGATCCCGGTAAATGTGGCGGAAATCGGATTCGTCTGCTTAAGAAAACCTGCCGAGCGTCGCGTTAGCTTTCTTCTGGATGCGATGTTGGGTCTGGTACGTGGTAACCATGCTGGTTGGGGTTGGCTGCCAGGGCCAGTGAAGACTCCATATGTGCTGAGCTGAGCGTATGCATAGGGCTGCCGTGCAGAGTTTCCTGCTGCCCGATGGGAGCGTTGTAGTTCTGACCAATGGCCCCCGTGTTTGCCTACTGATGAGGCCGAAATGCTAGGGGGCAAACACCTCAAGCGCCTCAATCACCTCCTGAAGTACCGCCTTCAATCCATCAAATCGGTGTAATCAGCGGCGGTGTAGCGCCGGGCGCGCACCCACGGCGCGGCGGCCGGGGCGGGCAGCGGCGTCACGCGCGTGAGCTTGCGCTGCGAGCCGCTGGCGTTGCGCGATTCCACGCGGCGCGGGTATTGGCCGGCCACATCCCATTCCACGGTGACGGTGCGTTCTCCCTGGGCCGAGCGGTAGGTCTGCACGCCGTTGCGCACCGGACCGTCGGCGCGCATGCCCTTGAGCGCGGCTGGGTCGAGCAGGTGATACGCCGTCGCCCACGAGCCGTCGAAGCCGATGTTGGCGTATTCCGCGGGCAGCACGTTGTAGCTCTTCTGCTGCGAAACGCTCACCACGCGCACCGTCAGCACGCCCTTGGCGTCGCGCTCGATCCAGCGCGGGGCGGTATCGGTGTCGGCGTGCTTGTGGCCGGCGTGGGCGTTGGTGTTGTCGTGTTCTGCATGGGCCGATGCGGGCGGCAGCTCGCGCGCAATCCACACGCGGTCTCCCTGGCGGTAGACGCGCTCGGCAAAGCGCATGTCGCGCTGGATGCCGTCGGTGCCGAGCGACGACAGTTGATGTTCAACACGGAGTGCGGTCAGCGGCGCGGATGCCGCCGGGCCGGCGGCTTGTGCGGTCGCAGCGAGCGCGGCCAGCGCGAACGAAAACAGAAGGCGGGCAGATCGGGTCATACGAATTCGAAATCGGGAAAGCAGAAACGAAAAAAGCGCATGCCGATTGCCTCGGCATGCGCGTCAATGGAAACGCCGGAATCAGAGGCCCATGGCCGTCTTGACCACGCCGAACACTTTCGTGTTGTCCAGCGTGCCCTTCAGCGGTGCGCTGCCCGGACCAGAGGAGAACAGCATCACATCACCGCCGCCGTGCGTTTCCGAGCCGGGCGTGCCGAGCTGCACGCCCACTTCCTGCAGGTAGTCGTCCGCCGTGGTGTCGACGGCCGCTACGTTGTCGCGCGTGGCCTTGCGCGGGGTGCCGCCGTTGCCGAACACCAGCGTGGTGTATGGCAGGCCGTCGGCGGCCAGTTGTGGCTGGCCCGTCTTGATGTCGTTCGACACACCCAGGATCGGGTTGCCCTTGCGCGGGTAACCGTTGATTGTCATCGTGTGATCGTGGTCGGCCGTGACGACGATCAGCGTGTTGGACAGATCCGCAATCGACAGGGCGCGCTTGATGGCCTCGTCAAACGCACCGGCATCTTCCAGCGCGCGCTTGGCGTTGGTGCCGTGCAGTGCGTGGTCGATGCGGCCGCCTTCCACCATCAGGAAGTAGCCCTTGCCGTTTTTCTGCAGCACGCGCATGGCCTTCTCGGTCATGTCGGCCAGGCTGGGCTCGTCCACGCTGTTCTTCTTGCGGTCCAGCTCGTAGTTCATGTGATCCAGGTTGAACAGGCCGAGCAGCTTGTTCGTCGTAGCCGGGTTGATGGCGGCGAGCCCGGTGCCGGTGGTCACGTAGGTGTAGCCGGCGGTCTGGAACTGGGCGGTCAGGTCGGTGGTGTCCGTGCGCTTGCTGCCGGTGGTGCCCTGCGGCAGGTAGTGGCGGCGGCCACCGCCCAACAGTACGTCCAGGCCATCCTTGAGCGCGGCGTTGTACAGCGCGTTGCCCGGCGTGCCTTGCGCGGCGATTTGGTTCTCGCCGTCGCGGTGGCAGATGTGCGAGTACGTGGCAGCCGGTGTGGCGTGCGTGACACGCGTGGTCGTCACGGCGCCCACCGATTTGCCGGCGGCCTTGGCGAGTTCCAGCAGCGTGACGGCCGGCGTGCCGTTGTTGGCGGGGCACGTGGTGTCGGCACCGTTCACGTAGGCCTTGCCGGTGCCATCGCTGGCTTTGGTGTCTTGCGACATGGAGATGACTTCGTTGTTCATCTTCACGCCGGTCATGTAGGCCGACATCGACGGGGCGCTGTCGGTGGTCTGCGCATCGTTGGAGTACGTCTTGATGCGCGCGGTGCGCTTGAGCGTTTCCATCGTGAGCTTGCCGCTCTCGCCCACCTTGTAGATGCGCGTGGCGGTGACGGTGGTCGGGCCCATGCCGTCGCCCAGGAAGAAGATCACGTTCTTGGCTTCACCGGCGGCGTGCGCTTGGGGCAAGGCACCGGCGGCCAGCGCCAGCAGACTGGCGCGGAGGATACGGTTCGATTGCTTGTTCATGTTCGCCTCTGCCTCTTTTACAGACCCACGGCCTGTTTGATGAGGCCGAAGACCTCGGTGTTATCCATCGTGCCGGTGAAACGCTCGGCGCCCATGCCGCGTGCGCCGATGAAGACATCGGTGCCGCCGTGCGTCTCGCCACCCGGCGCGACCGGTATGACGGCTTCCTGGTGGTAGGTCGGGCCGTACACCGTGGCGTCGTCCAGCGCGCCGCGATTGGGCAGGCGGCTCTCGCCAGTGCCGAAGCCGATGATGGTGAACGGCTTGCCGCCGGAGTCGAGCGCGTTGGCGCCGGTCACATAGCTCTTGAGCAGGCCCAGCACGCCGGGGTTGCTGTCGCTGCTCGGGCCGGTGCGCTTGGCGTAACCGTTGAGCACCAGCGTGTGGTCGTGGTCAGCCGTCACGACGATCAGCGTGTTCTTCAGCCCCGGGTCGATCGTGTTGAGCTTGTCGATCGCGCCGCGAATGGCCGAATCAAACGCCACCGTGTCCTGCAGTGCCTTGCGTGCAGTCGTTTCGTGCAGCGCGTGGTCGATACGGCCGCCTTCCACCATCAGGAAGAAGCCCTTCTTCTTGGCGGCGAGCACGTCGATGGCCTTGTTGGTCATCTCGCCCAGGCTTGGCTCCTTGGTGGCGTCGCGATCGAGGTCATACGACATGTGGCTGCTGGTGAACAGGCCCGCCACCTTCTTGCTGCTGGCGGCTAGCGCGTCGAACTCTGCACGGGTGCTGGCGTAGCTGTAGCCGGCGTCTTGCAGTTCCTTCGTGAGGTTGCGGCCATCGGTGCGCACGCCGCCCTTGGTTTTGTCCGACAGGAAGTGCTTGCTGCCGCCGCCGAAGATCACGTCCACGCCGTCGCCCAGCGCAGCGTTGTAGCCCTTGCCGCCCGGCGTCAGTTGCGCGGCGATGGTGTTCTCGCCATCGCGGTGGCAGATGTGCGAGTACGTGGCCGCCGGCGTGGCGTGCGTGATGCGCGTGGTGGTGACCACGCCCGTGCCGTAGCCGGCTGCCTTCATCAGTTCGAGCAGCGTGGTGACGGGCTTGCCGTTGCCGCTCGGGCAGGTGCTGTCGGCGCCTGACAGGTAGTCCTTGCCGCCCGCGTCATAGGCCATCGTGTCCGGCGACATGGAGATGACTTCGTTATTCATCTTCACGCCGGTCATGTAGGCCGACATCGACGGCGCCGAGTCGGTCACCTGTGCGTTGTTCGAGAAGGTGCGCACGAAGCCGGTTTCCGGCAGCGTGTCCATGGTCAGTTCACCGTCTTCACCCACCTTGTAGATGCGTGCGGCGGTCATGGTGGTCAAGCCCATGCCATCGCCCAGGAAGAACACGACGTTCTTGGTCGGTCCGGTGGACGGGGTGGTCGGCTTGCCATCTGGCTCGGCGCTGCCGGTGGTGGATGTGCCATCACTGCCGCATGCCGTCATGGCGATGGCGGCCGCGATAGCGGCGGCGTATTTCGTGAATTTATGGTTGTGCATCGTTGGCTCCCTGAACGATGCCCGGCACTTTGGTGCCCGCGTGTTGCACGTCTGTGATGCGGGTGCGCCGCTTCCTAACCCGATCGCAAGGTTCAAATATGACAACGCATTGACACCGCCCAATGGAGCGGGCTATGGCCTTGCGCTTGCCTGAGCAGTGGACCCATCACTCCACGCTACGATGCTTGTTATCGCTCGCACCTGCGTATGCCCATGCTCACTCGCCAATTCGTCAGCCACGTCACGCTACGGCGCGACACCATCACCACCTTCGACGCGTATCCGTTCAGCCTGCCCGCCGTGCGCGCACTCGACACGCTGGCGCTGCACCCGAAGATGACCTTCCTGGTGGGCGAGAACGGCTCAGGCAAATCGACCCTGATGGAAGCGATGGCCGTGGCGATGGGGTTCAACGCCGAGGGTGGCTCGCGCAACTTCAACTTCAGCACGCATGCCTCGCACTCGGCGTTGCACAACCACCTGCGCATCGCCAGGGGCTTCCGCAGGCCGCGCACCGAGTTCTTCCTGCGCGCAGAAAGCTTCTTCAACGTGGCAACCAACATCCAGCGCATGGATGAAGAGCCCGGCCCGGGCGGGAGCGTGATCGCCTCCTACGGCGGTAAATCCCTGCACGCGCAGTCGCACGGCGAGTCCTTCATGGCGCTGCTGATGCACCGCTTTGGCAGCAATGGCCTCTACCTGCTCGACGAACCGGAGGCCGCGCTCTCGCCGCAGCGGCAACTGGCGGTGCTGGCGCGCATCCATGCGCTGGTGCGGCAGGAAAGCCAGTTCATCATCGCCACGCATTCGCCCATCCTGATGGCCTATCCCGATGCCTACATCTACCAGTGTGATGGTGAGGGCATCCGACGTATTGCGTACGAAGAAACCGAACACTTTCAGGTGACGCGGGATTTCCTTGCAAATCCGCAGCGGATGCTGAACATCCTGCTCGAAGAGTGAATATCTCCGCCCGTCTCGGAGATACGTCCTTCTTATCGTTACTGGCTTTCGCCAGCTCGCTCTACGGCGGTGAGCACTTCCCACGTTTCAGGGTTCACCTGACAACCTTCTAGGGTCATCAGCACGTATGCGCCGATGGCATCGAGAAAGCCGCGCCTGAACTCCGGCGGATGGATGCCGGCGTAGGCCAACTCCCAACGCAGCGCATCCGGCGTGTATTGCCCGTGTCTACGCACGTCGCTTTGTGTGCGGCGGAGGAAGTCGCGCGCAGCGAGTGCGCCTGTCAGGTAGATGCATCGCTTGGAAGTCATCGGCACCCTCCTGATGAGATGGGAAAAGCTCGACGACCTAAGGGTGGGGATGGGTAGGACGCGGGGCGATACCCGCTGATGGCGGTAGCCATGTGGCCTCCGGGAAGTAGGTTCGCGGGAGGCTCGCCGCTCGCTGCTAAACGAGGGTGGCGGGCCTGACGACGGCGTTAGCAGACCGGTCCCTACTTCCCGATTCAACCGGCAGACCTTTCGGTCTCACCGCCCGGCCCGCCATGAAAACAATAGGCGTGCGCAAGCACCGGACATGAAAACGCCGCGCGAAAAGGCGGCTGTCCGTCGGGAAAACGTAGGGAAGACATGGGCTGCTAAACCCGGTCACCGCCGAAGCGATGACACGTGGATTATAGCTGCCCCACTTGCTCGAAATCGTTTCAAATTTAAAGCGCAATCTTTTGCCATTAAAGACGCGCGAAATCAGAAACTGCCGATTGAGGCTGTCGCTGATTTGCCTCCCAATGAAGCACTTTCCATCTTGCGGAGGCAGACTTGGTATTTTTCCGAACGCAATCTGTGCGTGCTGGCGGGCGTTGGTGCGCACACCCTGATCTGCATTTGCGCCGAATCTCCACCAAAGCGCTGATGGCTGGAGGCCGGCAAGATGCCTGACGTCCGCTATGCGCTGAAGAACTACGACAAGACGACCACTGGCGGCGTGCTCATATCAACCACGCAAGGCATGACGCACCACGGCCAGCCCGTGGGTGTCGAGGGCGACTTCGCCACGTGCCCAGCATGCAAGGGAGGTGGTCCGGTCTTCAATGACTGCAATCCGAATTTCGGGGTGTTGGGAAAGCAAATTCTGGTGAGCGGCGCGCGTGTCTATTGCAAGTGCCAAAAGAGACCAGTGGTCATTCCCTCGCAGAGCGATTTCACCATCGAGGTTGTCAGCAGCGCCAACCCCAGCCGAGCCGGTGATTCGTTTGGGCAGCCTCTTATGGCAGGAGATTCGACGCGAGATGGCGAATCGGAATACGCCGATCGCTATGCGTTCATTGACGAGCGCAGCGGCAGGCCCATCGCCGACGCTGCGTATGCGATCAAACGGGCAAGCGGTGCCGTCGAACATGGCACCACCGATTCCGCGGGGCGTACGCACCGGCTCTCAACCACGGCCCAGGCGGAAACCATCGCCATCTATTTGGAGGACTGATTGATGGCGGAACACATTGCCACCCCCGACGGGCGGCGCCTTAAGAAAATCGAGCAACGCGCGACGACAGCGACCAGCGATAGTAGCGACAAGGCGGTCTATGCCAACGCACCGCGCGTTTGCTACAACATGCCGAACGAAGAATTCTTTCCGCTGATGATGCGATTGCGGGACAAGGCTGTGCTTTTGATGGGAGATCGTTTGGCTGAACTGGTGCGCTGGAACGCCGCGGATCGCGACAAGGTACTGCTGTGGTTTGGTGACGACTCCGAAACAGTCCGGCAGACGCTGAATGATGGCCTGACTCGCATGCGGGGAATCATGCGTGGGTTGACTGAAAAGAGTTTCGTTAAATTCTCGCCAGAGGGCGTTCGTGCTGCGGGGTGTTTGCCACGAGGGAAGGAGGGGGATGCACCGGCGGCTGCCAGCGTTTGCAAAGAGGATGGAACTTATACCGTGTTCATCGGCAGTGAATTCTGCGACAAAGACCCGGATGAGATAACTCTCCATGGGGTGCCAAAAGACGTCGAGTCAAAGCTCACAATCTTCATCCATGAGGTTTCGCACTTTCCAGCAGCGATGAATGCTGAGGACCACTTCTACGGGATGATGCCTTCTCGCGTTCGAGCCAAGGCCCGAGATGAATTTTGTCTGAGCAACTCTGACAGCATTGCTTACTACGTAGCAAATATTCCCAATTGGACCTATAGGCCACCCGCATGGAAACCATGAAGAAGCTACTCTTAGCGCTCTTTCTTGTACTCAGTTTCTCGGCAAAAGCATGCCATCCGCCTTTCATGAATATTGATGTGACATTCGAGCCCAACGCAACGCGGCCGGATGCTGCCGGGATGGCGAAGCTGGAGCAGTGGCGCGTCGACACACGACGAGCGTTCCCTGCAGGCTTCCAAGTCTTCATGACGCTTTGGGAGAACGATTCAATGGGGAGCTCCGAGGATGTTGCTCGCGCGCGAGCGGCATTCGTGACCAAATTTCTGATAACGACGAATGTGAATTCATCAGACATATATCCACCGGAGATCCGGCCTATAGGTATAGGGTCGGGAAGATTCAAGAGTGAAGAGGCAGGGATCAATACGATGGAAATAGGCATCAATCCACGTTGCCCTCATGTGTGTTGCGACCCAATGCTGGGAGGCCCCAGCCACACGAACTTCTAGTGCTTCTGTAGCGACCATCTCACTGATGTTTGCCACGCACTCACCAATGCCGATGGCCCATCCCGATGCCGCCACCTGCCGGTGTGATGGTGAAGGCGTCTGGCGTATCGCATATGAGGAAATCGAGAATTTTCAGGTGACGCCGGATTTCTTGGTCAATCCGCGACGGATGCTGACGGTACTCTCGGATGACTGATTCAACGTTAAGCGTTGCCCACGCTTTTCTTCTTTCGGTTGTCTTGTTTTGCGAGGTGTTTCGAGTCGCTAGCAAGAAGCCTGTATTTTGATTTAGTAACGTTGCCCCGATTTTTGTGATTGCCATGGATAATGCTGCGCAGATCCGGCCAGCAAAAGCGTTGGCGGCCATACAGCACCGTAATTGAACGCGAAATGATGAAACCAACAAGAATGCGATGGATATTGGCCCGCCTCATGGCGGCCCTGGGTGTGATGGTTGTCGCGGGGTGTGCGACGCAACCGCCAGCCGCGGTGTCGGAGCAGCGTGCCGATTCCGCGCGGCTTGGCACCCAGTGGGGAGAGGGGATCGAATCCCGCCTGCAAACGGTCGATCTCCGGCGTTTGAGCAATGAGCCGGTGGTTCAGCACACGTTGTCTTACTCAGAGGCCAGCGGGAAGGGCAATGCCGTTCGGGAAATCATGCTCGGCAAAGGAAGAATTGGATTAACCGTTCTTCATGACGGGCATGCGCCCTGGTCGATTTACCTGGATGGCGCCAACGCCCACCTTCAAGGAAAGAAAGGTGAGCGTTATGTGTTGCAGTATCGCAATTACTCGAAGCAGAGCATCTACGAGATCGTTACGACGGTGGATGGGCTGGGCGTGATGAGTGGCCGGGCGGGGAGCATCAAGAGTGCGGGTTATGTTCTCAAACCGGGTGAGGTTCTCCAGGTCGAGGGGTTCCGGAAGAGCCGCGAGGAAGTAGCAGCGTTCCGTTTTGCCGAGGTGGACGACGCCTACGCGGCCAACAGCAAATACGGGGCGGCCTCGAATGTTGGCGTGATTGGTACCGCCGTGTTTGAACTCTACGATCCCAACAAAAAGGACAAACCGGCGCCGGCAGACACCCCGAACGCATTCCCCGGCGACGGCAAGTCAGGGGACGATCCTCGCTATGCGACTCCGCCTGAGTACAGGAAGGGTTGATCGCCCCATGCGCCGTTGTTGAGCCGTCGAGGTGGCTAAATTACGACGCTGAGGATGAGGCCGGTTTGGGTGAAAGCCTTGACCGGCCTTGTTTTCGTTCTGTCGGTCGCCTCATGCATCACATGGTGGGCTCGTGTTGGCCTGCCGCAGATTCATCGAATCCGCTACAATCCAGCCCATTCCGAGGAGCGTTGCAACGGACCAGCACAGTCTGGCCGCCAGGCTCGGAAGTTCAAACGGCGCTCGCAGTATCGTGGCTGACACGATGGCGAGAACGCATCTATCCGGGGCCGGTGCATTGAAGTGCATTGGCGCCCCGTCTCAGCAGTTATCTCTCCAGCGTGCGGTTACTCATCCTTTTCGGAGTGATCCAATGAACGCTGTCACCGATCTGAAACACGACTACCTCGTCGCCGACATCAAGCTGGCCGACTGGGGCCGCAAGGAAATCGCCATTGCCGAGACCGAAATGCCCGGTCTGATGGCCATCCGCGAGGAGTTTGCCGCCAGCCAGCCGCTCAAGGGCGCGCGCATTGCCGGCTCGCTGCACATGACCATCCAGACCGCCGTGCTGATCGAGACGCTCAAGGCACTCGGCGCCGATGTGCGCTGGGCCTCGTGCAACATCTTCTCGACGCAAGACCACGCTGCTGCCGCGATTGCCGTGTCGGGCACGCCGGTGTTTGCGTACAAGGGCGAATCGCTCAAGGAATACTGGGACTTCACGCACCGCATCTTCGAGTGGGCCGATGGCGGTACGCCCAACATGATTCTGGACGACGGCGGCGACGCGACGATCCTGCTGCACCTGGGCGCCAAGGCTGAGAAAGACGCCTCCGTCATCAGCAAGCCGACCAGCGAGGAAGAAACCTTCCTGTTCGCCGCCATCAAGGAAAAGCTGGCGAAGGACGCCACCTTCTACAGCCGCAACCTCGACGCCATCAAGGGTGTGACCGAAGAAACCACCACGGGCGTGCACCGCCTGTACCAGATGGCCCAGCGCGGCGAGTTGCGCTTCCCGGCCATCAACGTGAACGACTCGGTTACCAAGAGCAAGTTCGACAACCTGTACGGCTGCCGTGAATCGCTGGTCGACGGCATCAAGCGCGCCACCGACGTGATGATCGCCGGCAAGGTGGCCGTGGTGGCCGGCTACGGCGACGTGGGCAAGGGCTCGGCACAGGCGCTGCGCGCGCTGTCGGCGCAAGTGTGGGTGACGGAAATCGACCCGATCTGCGCACTGCAGGCCGCCATGGAAGGCTACCGCGTGGTCACCATGGACTACGCTGCCGAGCACGGCGACATCTTCGTGACCTGCACGGGCAACTACCACGTCATCACGCACGACCACATGGCCAAGATGAAGGACCAGGCCATCGTCTGCAACATTGGCCACTTCGACAACGAGATCGATATCGCCTCGGTGGAGAAGTACCAGTGGGAAGAGATCAAGCCGCAGGTCGATCACGTGATCTTCCCCGACGGTAAAAAGATCATCATCCTGGCCAAGGGCCGCCTGGTGAACCTGGGCTGCGCCACGGGCCACCCGTCGTACGTGATGAGCAGCTCGTTCGCCAACCAGACCATCGCGCAGATCGAGCTGTGGACCGAAGCGCAGAAGGGCTCGAACAAGTACCCGGTGGGCGTGTACACGCTGCCCAAGCACCTGGACGAGAAGGTCGCGCGCCTGCAGCTCAAGAAGCTCAATGCGCAACTGACCGAGCTGACCGACCAGCAGGCCGCGTACATCGGCGTGAGCAAGCAAGGCCCGTACAAGGCTGATCACTACCGCTATTGATCGGCTGTCAGCCGTATCCGCCGGCGGCACTTTCCGCCGCCGGCATTCAACCCGAGGACTCCCCATGAGACTGCTCGCTGTCTGGGTCATCAACGCGCTGGCGTTGCTGCTTGTCGCTTACCTGCTCAAAGGCATTCACGTCGCCGGTTTCACTTCCGCGCTGATTGCGGCGCTTGTGCTGGGTCTCGTCAATACGCTGATCCGTCCGGTCCTGGTCATCCTCACCCTGCCAGTGACGATCCTCACGCTCGGGCTGTTCATCTTCATCATCAACGCGCTGCTGTTCATGTTCGTCGGCAACGTGCTGTCGGGCTTCCAGGTGGCCAGCTTTGGCTCGGCGCTGCTGGGCTCCGTGCTGTACAGCGTGATTTCGTGGCTGCTGTCCAGCTTGCTGCTGGGCGAGCGCCGCTAATGGGTCTTCCATGAACGATCGTCAATTCAGTTTCGAATTCTTTCCGCCCAAGACGGCGGAAGGCGCCGAGAAGTTGCGCAACACGCGTGCGCAGCTCTCACCGCTCAAACCGCGCTTCATTTCCGTGACGTTTGGCGCCGGCGGTACTACGCAGCAGGGCACGCTCGACGCCGTGGTAGAAATCCAGCGCGAAGGCATCGAGGCCGCACCGCACCTGTCGTGCGTGGGCTCGTCACGCGAGAGCATTCGCGCGATCCTCAACACGTATCGCGAACACGGCATTCGCCGCATCGTTGCGCTGCGCGGCGACATGCCCTCGGGCATGGGCGAGATCGGTGAATTCCGCTTCGCCAACGAGCTGGTCGAATTCATCCGCCAGGAAACCGGCGACGCCTTCCACATTGAAGTGGCCGCGTATCCGGAGTACCACCCGCAGGCACGCTCGCCCAAGCACGATCTGGACAACTTCGCCCGCAAGGTGAAGGCGGGTGCCAACTCCGCTATCACGCAGTACTTCTTCAATGCGGATGCGTACTTCCAGTTTGTTGCCGACGCGCACAAGCTGGGCGTGGACGTGCCCATCGTGCCCGGCATCATGCCGATCACGAATTCATCGCAGCTGATGCGCTTTTCCGAGATGTGCGGCGCCGAGATTCCGCGCTGGGTGGCCAAGCGCCTGGAGAGCTTTGGCGACGACCGCGAATCGATCCGTGCCTTCGGCCTGGATGTGGTGACAGCGCTGTGTGATCGTCTGCTGCAAGGCGGGGCGCCGGGTCTGCACTTCTACACGCTCAACGCTGCCGGCGCCACGCGCGCCATCTGGCAGCGCCTCGGCCTGTAAGCGGCAAGAGAAGACAGGACAAGGAGATCGTCATGGCAGCCGCACCTGATCCACTGGTCGCCTGGTTGCTTGACGAACTCCGACCGCTCGCCGCGCAGATCGGCGAGATCCGCGCCCGCCGGATGTTCGGCGGTGCGGCCCTGTATTACGACGACATTGTCTTCTCGCTGGTGATCGACAGCACCTGCTACCTGCGCGTGGATGACGCCACGCGGGCGCGCTTTCTTGCGGAAAAGTCGGTGCCGTTCAGCTACGACCGCGAGGGCCGCACCATCAGCATGAAGGGGTATCTGAGCACGCCGGCCGATGCGCTTGATGGCGGCCAGCCACTGCGTGATTGGGTGCGACTGGCGATCGAAGCTGCGCTGCGCGAGGCGAATGCGAAGGCGGCCAAGCCGAAGCGCGCCGCCACAAAGACAACGGCGACCAAGAAGGCCGCCGCCAAGAAAACCGCTGTAAAGACTGTCGCCGCAAAGAAAGCGGCCAAGCGCTGAGCGTTTAGTACAGCGTTGTTTTCAGCCGCTCGGGCAATTCGCGGTCGTAGGCGTCCCCATCAAACGCGCCGCCGCTGATGTGCTGCAGGATCTTGCCTGCGGTAGGCAGCGCGGGCTTCGCTTCCTGTGCACCACGCTCCCACAGCTTGGAGCGCACCACCGCCTTCGAGCAGTGGAAGTACACCGACTGCACCTTCACGATGATCACGCTGCGCGGCAGCTTGCCCTGCACGGCAGCCGCGGCAAGCAACTCCGGATCGGTCGAGATCGTTGCCGTGCCGTTCACGCGCAGGGTCTCGCCCGCGCCCGGCACGATGAAGAGCACGGACACGCGCCCGTCTTCCACGATGTTGCGCAGGTTGTCGATACGGTTGTTGCCCGGCCGGTCGGGAATGACCAGCGTACGTTCGTTGAGGATGCGCACAAAGCCCGGCGCATCACCTTTGGGCGACGCATCCGTGCCCGCGGCTCCCACTGACGACAGCACGATAAACGGCGAGGCTTCCACGAACGCGCGGTAGTCCTCGTTCAGGTGGTCGATCTCCTTCAGGACGGAGCGCGGGTTCGGCGTGCCGTAGATGGCTTCGAGTTGCGCAACGGTCGTCAGCGTGTGGGTCATGGGGGCTCTCAGGATCGGTTTAAAACACGCCGCACTCGGTGACGATGCAGTCGAGTGCGATGTCGTGCGGTTGTGGCGCGATGGATTCCACCCGGTTCACCTCGAACGCTACGCCAATGGTGTGCGGGCGGTGGCCGGCGGCATGCAATGCAGCGAGCGTGCGGTCGTAGAAGCCGCCACCGTAGCCGATGCGATAGCGCTGCGTATCAAAGCCGACGCAAGGAATCAGCAGGGCATCGGGCGTTTCCATCTCACCCGCGCGGGGGATGGGAATGTTGTACGCGCCCAGCGTCATTTCACAATCGGGCGCCCATCGCCGAAACTGCAAGGGCGAAAACTTGTCAGTCACCACGGGCAGCAGCGCGTGGCGCGTGGCATCCGCCGTCAGCCAGTGGCCCAGCACGGTCAACGCATCGAACTCGCCCTGCGTTGGCCAGTAGGCGGCCAGGCGTTTGACGGGCAGCGTCTGCAGCAGGTCGGCCAGGTGGTGCGCCAGCGCGGCGTCATGTGCGACGCGCTCGGGCAGCGTGGCACGCGCATCGAGCAGCATGGTGCGCAGGGTACGGCGAGATTCGATCGGCGTGGTCGGGTTTGCCGGATCGTGCGGGTTCCCTAAGGCTGACATGGGATAATTCAGCGACCTAACAGTGATTGGATGGGGTAGGAGATGGCATTGAAGGGCAAGGCAGTATATCGCGCAGTGGCGCTGGCTTTTGCAGGGGTGATCGGCATCGGCGCGGTGGGTCCGCTGAGTCCCGTTGGGGTGGCCGCACCGGCCAAGCGGCAGGCGCCGCAAGGCATTCCGGCCAATCCGGACGACGCCTTCGTCGAGTTGCGTAACGCTGCGCGGCGCAACGACGTGTCGCGTAGCTGGGAGCTGGCCGACAGCCTGGCCGACTACCCGATCCCATCCTACGTGCAGTATTTCCGCATCAAGCCGCAGTTGTTCGACGCCAGCGGCTATGCGCGCACGGATGCGCCGGAAGACGAGATCCGCTCGTTCCTGCAGCGCTACCAGGGCGATGCGATTGCCGACCGTTTGCGCAACGACTGGCTGCTCGTGCTCGGCAAGAAGCGTGACTGGGCCACCTTTGATGTCGAGTACCCGAAATTTGTGCTGAAGGACGACACGCAGGTCGAGTGTTATGCCCTGCTCTCGCGCGCGATGAAGGGCCAGAACGTGGCCGCCGACGCACGCAACACACTGTCCGACCCGAAGGGCTATGGCGAAGGTTGCGTTGACCTGATCGGCTATCTGGTCCAGGCCAACCAGTTCACGCGGGCGGACGTGGCCTTTGCGGCGCGACTGTCGCTGGAGCAGAACCTGGTGACGCAGGCGTCGCGCATTGCGGCCGTGCTGCCCGAGGGCGATCGCGTGGACAACGACACGCTGGCCAACGTCACGCGCATGGCGCGCAACGACCCGTCGCAGGCAACGGCATATCTGCTGGCGCAAAGCGGCGGCCTCTCGCGTGAGGAGCAAGGTGCGGGCTGGGGTGTGATCGGCCAGTATGCGGCCAAGAAGCAGACTCCCGATGCGCTCGATGCCTACCGCCGCCAACTGACGCTGGGCGGCGATGCCTGGCTGTCCGACGATTCGCAGGAATGGCGCGTACGTACCGCCCTGCGCGCGGGCGATTGGAAGATGGTGCGCCAGGCCATCGACAAGATGCGCCCCACCCTGCGCGATCGGGATCCGGCCTGGACATACTGGTACGGCCGCGCGCTCAAGGCGGATGGGCGCAACGACGATGCCAAGCAGCGGTTCCAGTCCATCGCGGGGCAGTTCAATTTCTACGGACAGCTTGCGCAGGAAGAGCTTGGCCAGCGCATCACCGTGCCGCCCAAAACCACCGTGACGGATGCGGAGATCGATGTGATGGGCCGCAACCACCCAGGCTTCGGTCGGGCCAAGCGCCTGTATGACCTGAACCTGCGCTTCGAGGGCAACCGCGAGTGGAACTGGGAGCTGCGCAACATGAGCGACCGCGAGCTGATCGCGGCGGCGGAATATGGCCGCAAGCTCGGCCTGCTCGACCGCACTGTCAACTCGGCCGACAAGACCCGCGCCGAACATGACTTCTCGCTGCGCTTCCCCACGCCGTTCCTCAACGTGGTGCAGCGCAATGCCGATGCCGTCGGTCTGGACATTGCCTGGGCCTATGGCCTGATCCGCCAGGAGTCGCGCTTCATCATGGATGCACGTTCGTCGGTGGGGGCGTCAGGCCTGATGCAGGTGATGCCGGAAACCGCCAAACGCGTGGCCAAGAAGATCGGCCTGCCGGGCTTCCGACCCTCGCAGATGAGCGACATCGATACCAACGTGCTGCTGGGCACGAGCTACCTGTCGATGATCCTGACGGATCTCGACAGCTCGATGACGCTGGCGACTGCCGGCTACAACGCAGGCCCCGGCCGCCCGAAGCGCTGGCGCTCGACGCTCACGCGCCCGGTGGAAGGCGCGATCTTCGCCGAGACCATTCCCTTCAATGAGACGCGTACGTATGTGAAGAACGTGCTGTCCAACGCCACGTATTACAGCGCGCTGATGACCGGCCGCCCGCAGTCCCTGAAGGATCGCCTGGGCAAAGTCGGGCCGGAGGCGGTGACGCCGGACGACCTGCCGTAAGCCACGTACACAAGCGACGCAAACAAGCGACGACATCGTCATAAAAACGCCCGCAGCGATGCGGGCGTTTTGCATGGGGGCGGGCGTTCTGGCGGTCACAACGGTGCCGCCCGCAGCACATCGCACCGTTGCGCCTTGGGGGCGGTCGCCTTCGGGATGTATTGTGGTGGAGCCCCCTCTCCCCCTTCTCCCGTCTTGGAGATGCATCATGCACACCTCCAATCTGCTCGTTTTTGGTGGCACCGGTTTCATCGGCACGCAGTTGCTTTCGCGACTGGTGACGGAGACCTTTGCCGCGCCCGGCCTGCCCGAGGGCCGCGTGATCGTGCCGACGCGCGACGCCGAGTCCGCCCGGGCGCACAACCTGACGTTGCTGCCACGCGTGGATGTGATGGACGCCGACATCTACGCTGACGACGCCCTCGACGCACTGTTCCTGGCCCTTACGGAGCGCGGTGGCCAGCACTGCGCGGTCATCAACCTCGTTGGTGTACTGCAGGACGAGCGCGTGATGCCTTACGGCCCCGCATTCCAGCGCGTGCATGTGGATCTGCCCCGTCGCATTGTCGCTGCGTGCCGCCGACATGGCGTAAGCCGGCTATTGCACATGAGCGCGCTGGGCGCTGACCCGGCTGGCCCGTCGATGTACCAACGCAGCAAGGGCGACGGCGAGCGCGTGGTCATGAACAGCGAGCTGGACTGGACGGTGTTTCGCCCATCCGTGGTGTTCGGCCCGCAGGATCACTTTCTCAACCTGTTCGCGCGCATGCAGCGCATGGCGCCGTTCGTGCCGCTGGCCTGCGCTGACGCACGCTTCCAGCCCGTCTACGTGGATGATGTGGCCGCAGCCTTCGTCAACGCGCTCGACAATGCGAGCACCTTCCGGCGTGCGTATCCGCTGGTCGGCCCCCGTGTGTACACGCTGGCCGAGTTGATGCGCTTTGCCGGGCGTGCCAGCGGCCACCGGCGCTGGATCGTGCCGCTGCCCGAGGGGCTGGGCCGTATGCAGGCGGCGCTGTTCGAGCACCTGCCCGGCGCGCCCATCTCGCGCGACAACCTGGATTCCATGCGGGTCGACAATGTCAGCGCGGAGCCCATCGCACCGGAACTCGGTATCCATCCACTCGGCATGGAGGCGGTGATGCTGCCCGCCCTTGCCGGATTCGGCCCGAACGCTGGCCTGAGTGCCGCGCGCGCCAGGGCGCATCGTTAGCGGTGCCCGCAATGGGGTGCGCCCCGTTTGTGAGGCCATCTAACAACCGTAGCCAATCCGTTTCATTTTGTCGCGCTGCAGCGCAGGGCTAGAATGACTTGCTCGCCCCACGCTGCAGCCTCTTTCTCCACCGCCAAACACAAGAGCGTTCTGGCGCGCCGGCGTGACATACGCGAACTCCCACAATAATTGCAGTGCACTCTCCAAGGACGGGAATCATGAAACTGGTCATCGGCAACAAGAACTATTCGTCGTGGTCGCTACGCCCATGGCTGCTGGCCAAGCAGGCCGGCATCCCGTTCGAGGAGATTCGCGTGCGCCTGCTGAGCGAAAGCTTTGCCGCCGACGTGGCGCGCCATTCGCCGGCCGGCCGCGTGCCGGTGTTGGTGGACGGCGACATGAACGTGTGGGATTCACTCGCGATCTGCGAGACGCTGGCCGAGCGCTTCCCGCGCGCGCAACTGTGGCCGGCCGACCCGAAGGCCCGCGCGCACGCCCGCTCGATCTGCGCCGAGATGCACTCGGGTTTCAACAATCTGCGCAGCAACATGCCGATGAACGTGACGGCCGTGCTGCCCGGCATGGGCTGGAACGTGGCCGTGCAGCGTGATATCGACCGCATCGCGCAGATGTGGACCGAACTGCGCCAGAAGTACGCATCGGAAGGCCCGTTCCTGTTTGGTCACTTCACGGTGGCAGACGCGTTCTATGCGCCGGTGGTCAGCCGCTTCGCCACCTACGGCGTGCGCTTGCCCGATGTCGCCAAGGCCTACGCCGACCACATCCTCAACCTGCCCGCCATGCAGGAGTGGATCGACGGCGCGCGTGCCGAGCACGACTTCCTCGCCGACGACGAGCCGTATCGCACCACGCCGGACGAGGAAACGCTGGTCGCCGCCAATCAATGACGGAACGCGCAGCACAGGCGGAGCAGGCTGTCCTTGATCCGGCCACGCACGGGCTTCAGGTGTATGCCGTGGGCGGCGCCATTCGTGACGCGCTGCTCGGGCTGCCAGTGCAGGACCGGGACTACGTCGTCGTCGGCGCCACGCCGGAAGACCTGGAGGCGCGCGGCTTTCGCGCCGTCGGCAAGGACTTCCCAGTCTTCCTGCACCCGCGCACGCAGGCCGAGTACGCGCTTGCCCGCACCGAGCGCAAGACGGCGGCCGGCTACAAGGGCTTCTCGGTCTACTACGCGCCCGACGTCAAACTCGAAGACGACCTGATCCGCCGTGACCTGACCGTCAATGCGATGGCGCAACGCGTGGCGGAAGACGGCACGCTGGCCGGCCCGGTCATCGATCCGTACGGCGGACAGGCGGATCTGGCCGCGCGCACGTTCCGGCATGTGTCCGATGCCTTTGTGGAAGATCCGGTGCGCATCCTGCGCCTGGCGCGCTTTGCCGCCCGCTTTGCCGACTTCCACGTCGCGCCCGAGACCAACGCGCTGATGCGGCGCATGGTGCAGGCTGGCGAGGTGGATGCGCTGGTGCCCGAGCGCGTGTGGCAGGAAATCGCCCGCGGGCTGATGGAAGCGCACCCGCAGCGCATGTTTGCCGTGCTGCGTGACTGCGGTGCGTTGGCCCGTCTGCTGCCCGAACTCGATCGCCTATGGGGCGTGCCGCAGCGCGCCGACTATCACCCCGAGGTCGACACCGGCGTGCACACCATGATGGTGATCGAGACCGCCGCCGCCATGGGCGCCCCGCTGCCGGTGCGCTTTGCCGCGCTGGTGCATGACCTCGGCAAGGGCACCACGCCCGAAGACATCCTGCCGCGCCACATCGGCCATGAAGAACGCAGCGTGCCGATGATCGAAGTGGTTTGCCAGCGCCTGCGCGTACCGACGGATTGCCGTGACCTGGCATTGGTGGTTGCACGCGAGCACGGCAACATTCACCGCAGTGATGGGTTTGATGCGACGGCGCTGGTGCGCTTGCTGGAGCGCTGCGATGCGCTGCGCAAGCCCGAGCGGTTCCGTCTGGCGCTGCAGGCGTGCGAGGCGGACGCACGTGGCCGGCTCGGGTTTGAGGACCGCGCGTATCCGCAAACGCAACGCCTGCTGCAGGCGTTGCAGGCCGCATCGTCCATCGATGCCGGCGCCGTTGCCAAGCGCTACGCCGACAACCCGGCGCACATCAAGCAGGCCGTGCACGTGGCGCGCATCGAGGCGGTCACGCAGGCCGGCATCTAGAGAGACTCAGTTCGGCTCGGCCTGCGCGGCCAGCCGCTGCGACATCGCAAACAACTTCAGGAAAAAACCACGGAACGCCTCGGGATCGGAGCGTGCCGTGGTCTGCTGCGCGCCGATAAAGCACAGGTGTGCGATGCGGCCCCAGAATGCCGCATCGCCCGGTGCGCCGCCGTCCAGGCTGCACAGCGAGGTGGCGAAGGCCAGCCGCAGGGCATCGACACGCTGCAGGGTGTCAGCCACCAGCGGCTCGCGCATCGCCCAGGCGCGGATGGCGACTTCACGCTGCGGATGCATCGACGCGGCCACATCGAGGTAGCGCATGAGCAAGGTCTCTGCCGTGTCGCCAGGCTGGATGAGCGAAAGGATGCTGCCGGTGTAGGTGCGCTCCCACTCGGCAAGCAGGCTGCGCACGTAGTCGTCGCGGCTGGTGAAGTGGTGGTAGAACGCGCCACGTGTCACGTTCAGGCGACGGGCAAGGCGCTCCGCAGAAATGCCGACAGCCCCTTCGATGTCGAGCAACTCGAAACCGGCTTCGATCCAGTGCGCGCGGGTGGTCTTGGGCATCGTGGTGTCCTTGGGGCAAAAACTGACAGGCTGTGTAGGGTGCGCAGCCGGTCGGTATTGTAGGCGCCGTCATCTCCTTCTTCCTTGCCATGCGACATTTCATCGTTGTGGGTGCGGGCATTGCCGGGCTGAATGCTGCGCGCCATCTGCAGCGTGCCGGCTGTTCCGTCACCGTACTGGAAGCGGCGCGTTCGCCGGGCGGACGTATCCGCAGCGTGCCCTTTCACGGCCAGACCATCGAGTGCGGCGCGCAGTTCGTGTCGTCGCGCTACCGCTACGTGCTGCCGTTGCTGCAGGAGGCCGGGCTGGCCTCTCGCCTGCGCAAGACGTCGGCGGTGGCGGCCATGCAGCGCGGGCCGGTGTTCCATGCGGTGCACAGCAAGCGCCCGTGGACGCTCGGCACCAGCGGCCAGCTCACCTGGGGCGAGACCTGGCAGATGCTGCGCGGCGGCCTGGCCACCGCACGCGAATTGCGCGGTGTCGATCCGAGCCACTACGCCAGCCTCGCGGCGCTCGACGACGAGGATGCGCAGGCCTGGAGCACACGCGTGTTCGGCGAGGCCGCCGCGCGCTACGTCTTCGAGCCGATGGTCCACGGCCTGTACTTTCATCGGCTGGCCGGCACCTCACGCGCGCTGCTTGGCGCGCTCACGGCCTTCAATGGCGCTGACACGCTGACCGTGGATGACGGTTGGCAAGCGTTGCCGCGTGCGATGGCCTCGGTGCTCGATGTGCGCTACGGCGCGAATGTGGAGCAGGTCAGAGAAACGCGCGATGGCGTGCGTGTGTGTGTGAACGGGGAGTGGCTCGACGCCGATGGCGTTGTGCTTGCCACACCGGCACACATCGCGCGTGCATGGGTGTTGCAGCCCACGCTTGGAGAATCGGCCGTGCTGGATGCACGCTACGCACCGAGTGTGCACGTGGCGCTGGGGCTCCCGCCGTCCTGGTCGGCGCCCAAGGTGTTCCAGCCCGTGTATGGCGCGCTGTTTGCGCCGGTGGACGGCAGTCCGCTCGCCGCACTCACGTTCCAGCAGGGAAAGGCGCCGGGTGACGGCCCGATCGTCTGCGCGATGCTGGGCGAGCAGGTGGCTGCAGAGACCGCGCACCTGAGCGATGCGGCGCTGGTGCGCTTTGTTGTGGAGGCGATGGCCACGCACCTGCCCGGCATCGAGCGCGCAGCGGTGTCGACACATCTGCAGCGCTGGGAGGCGGCCGAGCCGCGCTCACCCGTGGGCCGGGCGCGTGCGGTTGCTGCCTACCGCAACACACTCGGGCGCGATCGTCGTGTCGTTCTGGCAGGAGACTACCTCGGCAGTCCGTGGACGGACGGTGCCGCCGAAACCGGCCACTGGGCCGCGCAGCATTTGCTGGCGGCCCGTATGCAGCAGCCGGATCACGCCGCACTGGCCCGGGCGGTTGCCTGATCGATCGGACGTGGGCGTGCCCGCTTACTCGAACGGCGTGTCGTTCGGGTTAGCGTACAGCGCCTTCAACTGATCGCTCATCTTGAAGTTGAAGTTCAGGCTCTTGGGCGGCACCGGTTTCTCAAACCACTTGGCATAGAGCGTGTTGATCTCGCCGCTCTTCATCACGCCTGTCATCGTGTCGTCCACCAGCTTCTTGAACTGAGGATCGTCCTTGCGCAGCATGAAGCCGTAGGCCTCGAACGACTGCGGTGTGCCGGTCACGACCCAGTCGGCGGGCTTCTGCGCCAGCGTGCGGGCGCCGGCCAGCAGCACGTCATCCATCATGAACGCCGCCACGCGGCCGCTCTGCAGCGTGAGGAAGGATTCGCCATAGTCCTTGCCGCTGATGACGGTCATGTCCATCTTCTTCTCGTCGTTCATCTTGCGCAGGATGCGCTCCGACGTGGTGCCCGCGTTGGTGATGACCGACTTGCCCGCCAGGTCCGGAAAGTCCTTCACGCCCGAGTTCACACCTGTTAGCAGGCGCGTGCCGGCGATGAAAAAGGTGGTCGAGAACGCCGTCTGCTGCTCGCGTGATTTCAGGTGCGTAGTGACGCCGCACTCCAGATCCACCGAGCCGTTCTGCACCAGCGACGTGCGGTTCTGCGAAGTCACAGGAATCTGCATCACCTGCAGGCCTGGCTTGCCGGTCTTTTGCTTGACCGCGTCGATCACGCGCGAGCACAGGTCCGCCGAGAAACCGATGATCTTGTTCTGACTGTCGCGGTACGAAAACGGAATCGACGATTCGCGCACGCCGATCAGGATGGTGTTGCTGTCCTGGATTTTCTTGAGCGTGCCGTCGAGCGCCTGCGCCTGTGCGCCAACAGCGAACAGGCTGGCCAGCGCCAGCGGGATGGATCGGATACAGCGGGTGGTCAAACGCATACTTCCTCCAATGGTTGTGTGACGCGGCCTTGTAGGTGGCCGTCTGGTCGGTGGTTTCGTGGTGATGAATGCGGAATAGACCTAGCGGCCGAACCAGGCGCGCAGCTCCGCAGCACTGGCCAGCGGGCGATGCAGTGCGTCGAGGTGGCCTCGCAGGTTGGTGATGAGTGCCGCGTTGTCGGGCGCGGTGCTGCCGTCGGGCAGCATCATGTTGTTCTCGAAGCCCAGGCGGGCATGGCCACCGAGCAGTGCTGCGGTGAGCGCGCAGTCGGCTTCACGCGGGCCGAATGCACACATCGCCCACGGCACGTTGGCCGTGACCTCGCCAGCGTCCGACCAGGCCCGCAGGAAGGGCAGCAGATCCGACGGATCCGAGCGCTGCCCAGCCGAGTAGCGGCCGAGCACGAACAGCACCCAGTGCGGTGTCTCGGGTAAAACACCGCGCGCACGCAGGTCGCGGTAGCGCATCACGTCGTCGGCGGAATACAGGATGTACTGGATGGCTGTGCGCGCCGCGGCAAGCTCGCCAAAGAAGCGCGCGGCTTCTGCTTCGTGCGCCGCATCCGGGACCAGTTCGCGCAGCGCGGCGGAGATCGCCTCCGGCTGCAGCGCGCGTACCGATGCCATCTGTTGTTCCGGCGTGTAGATGCCGACCGCCTCCGTCGTGATCTGGAGGACCAGCGCATCCCCCACCGCCTGCTGCACGGCGGCGATGGCCGGGCGGTAATGGTCGGGCTCCAGGCTGTGCGTACCATCGGGGCGGCGCACATGCAGATGCAGCATGGCGGCGCCGGCCTCGACACACTGGCGTGCGCAGGCGGCCAGTTCGTCGGGTGTGATCGGCAGCGCGGGGTGATCGACGTGCGTCTTGCGCGCACCATTGGGTGCAACGGCGATGGCGATGGGCTGGCTCGCTTGGCTCACCACACGGCCTCCGGTGCGTTGGCGGTGGCGGCGTCAACGGCATCGCCCAGGCGTTCGACGATGGCGTCGATGTCCTGCGCGGTGGCGATGAACGGCGGCGCGAGCAGGATGTGGTCGCCGCGCTGGCCGTCGATCGTGCCGCCCATCGGATAGACCATCAGGCCGCGTTGCATGGCTTCGGCCTTCACGCGTGCGTGCGTCTTGTGCGCGGGCGGCAGCGGTGCCTTGGTGGCCCGGTCGGCAACCAGCTCCACGCCAACGAACAGCCCGCGGCCACGCACATCGCCCACGTGTGCATGGTCGGCAAAGCGCGCGCGCAGCGCGGTGCGCAATTGCTCGCCGCGCGCCTGCACGTTGGCGAGCAGGTTTTCTTCGGCAATCACCTTCTGCACTTCCAGTGCGGCCGCACATGCCGTGGCGTGGCCGATGTAGGTGTGACCGTGCTGGAAGAATCCGCTGCCACGGGTGATGGCGTCATAGATGCGGCGGCTCACCAGCGTCGCGCCGATCGGCTGATACCCGCCGCCCAGGCCCTTGGCAATGGCAACCATGTCGGGCACCACACCGTCTTCCTCGTAGGCAAAGAGATAGCCCGTGCGGCCCATGCCGGACATGACCTCGTCGAGCAGCAACAGCACGCCGTGACGGTCACACACCGCGCGGATGCGACGGAAATAGTCGGCCACCGGTGGCACCGCGCCGGCCGTGGCACCGACCACCGTCTCGGCGACAAACGCGGCGACGTTTTCAGCGCCCAGCTCGACGATCTTCGCGTCCAGTTCATCGGCCAGGCGCTGCACGTATTGCGCGTCGGTCTCACCGCCGAGGCGCTCGCGGTAGGCGAAGCATGGCGATACGTGATGCGCGGGCACCAGCAGCGGCAGGAAGGGCTCCCGACGCCATGCGTTGCCGCCGATCGCCAGCGCACCGAGCGTGTTGCCGTGATAGCTCTGACGCCGCGCGATGAAGTACTGGCGCTGCGGTTGGCCGATCTCGACAAAGTACTGGCGCGCCAGCTTGAGCGCCGCCTCGATGGCTTCGGAGCCACCGGAAACGAAATACACGTGGTCCAGATCGCCTGGCGCTGCTGCGGTCAGGCGCGCAGCCAACGCCTCCGCCACATCTGTCGTGAAGAACGACGTATGCGCATAGGCCAGCGCCCGCACTTGCTTGCAGATGGCCTCAACCACACGCGGATGCCCGTGGCCGAGGCACGAGACGGCCGCGCCGCCGCAAGCATCCAGGTAGCGCTTGCCGTTGGAGTCGATGAGGGTCATGCCTTCGCCGCCGACGGCGGTGGGCAGTGTTTTGCGCGGGTCGCGGTGGAAGACGGAAGTGGTGGACGGTGTCATGGTCGGTCGGGGCGAGTCAGCGTGGAGTGGGGGCCACGGGTGCGGGATGCGCGACGGCCGCTTCACTGCGGCGAGCGCTGCGCACGTAGGCTTGTTGCTGTTTGAGTTGGGCGTCGCTGTCGGCCAGGTGTGCGAGTGCGGTCGGGCCGGCGTGGCGGAACCACGTCATCAGCAGCGCATCGAGCAGCGCCAGCGGCGCGGCCAGCGAATGGAAGAACGACGGAATCGCCACCGGCGCGACCAACTGCTGCCACGCAAGCTCGGCGCCGGGCGCGATCGCGCTGTCGGTCACATAGATGAGGCGCGCGCCGCGCGCATGCGCGTACTGCATCGCCTCGATCACCTCGCGCGTGTACGGGTCGAACGTCACCGCGATGACGACATCGCCTTCGCTGCAGAAACGCAGCGGATCGGCCAGGGTATTGCCGGCGCCGCTGCACAGCGTGACCTTATCGTCGAACAGCTGCGCGGCGTAGCCGAACGCGTGCGTGAGCGCGAGGCAACTGCGCGCGCCGAGCAGGTAGACGCGGCGAGCCGAACACAAGGCGCCGGCGGCGGTTTCCAGCGCGTCCAGGTTGGCTGGCGAGAACGCCGATTGCACGTGTGCACTGATGGCGGTGCCGATGCGTTCGGCATCCGATGCCCCTGCCGCATCGGTACCCTGCAGCGCGCTGGCCCGGCCGGCAAAACCGTCTGCCTGCTGGCGCAGGTGGTTTACGCAGATGTCACGCAGCGCGGCAAAGTCTTCAAAGCCCAGCGCCCGTGCGAGGCGGGAGAACGTGGCGGGTGGCAGATCGCAGCGCCGCGCCAGATCGCGCATGGAAAGCAGGGCGATGTCGCGCTGGTGGGTCTCCAGCAGCATGGCGGCACGCTGCAACTGTGGTGACAGATCTGCTGCGCGTTCGCGCAACGTCTGCATGAGGCCATCGAAGGTCATCGGCATCACGATATTGATTCAACTGTTTCGTAAACTACAGAATTGAAACAAATGGGTCAATATCGGGATCACCCCCGGGGTGGTCCAGAAAGCAAAGCGGCCACACCTAAAAAGGTGCGGCCGTGGCGGGCAAACAAAAACGGAGGCCGAAGCCTCCGTTCAGAATGTGATGAATGTGATGCTCAGGTTGCCGGGGCGTCGAGCTGTTCCATGCGGAACTGGAAGAACCCGGCAGCGATGAGGCCCAGCAGGCTCACTGCCATGAACGAGCACGCCAGGGTCATCACGGCGACCAGCGGGGTCACGCCATTCAGGATCGGCGTATGCATCAGGGCCGACAGATTGCCGCCAACCCACATGGTCGCGATCAGCGCCATCAGGCAAGTTAGCGCTGCGGCATTGCGCAACCACGTCAACCGCGTCTTGCGGCTGATGCCGTCGAAAGCGTGGAAATGGAAGTGGTGGTGACCGGTGCCAACGAGTGCCATGGAGAATCTCCTTGTGCCTGCCGTTTGATAGCGTTGAGTCACTATACCGAGACCTGCGACAGTTTGGCGCAGTTTGCGGCGTTAGGTATACCCTAAGCTGCGGCGCGTCAAGAGATTCTGGAACAATTTTTGTGTCTGCGACGTTCCGTCACAGATCTGCGGCTGGCGCGGTGTTCCGGCAACTGGAGGGTCTTAGGAAGACTCGCCCGGAAATAAAAAAAGACCTCGTTGAGAGGTCTTTTTTGTTGCTCCGCAGAATCGATGCAACTTGCGGAGCGAAGAATTTTGGTGGCCTGGGGCGGAATCGAACCACCGACACGCGGATTTTCAATCCGCTGCTCTACCAACTGAGCTACCGGGCCAGAACAGAAAGGCGAGTATGGCAGGGTTTGCCCCCTGTCGTCAAGCCCTGTTGAAAAAGAAAGCGATCGAATCAGGTGGTCGGCTCGCCCTTGTTGCGTGAGAGCTCGACGCCCAATTGCTTGAGCTTGCGGTACAGGTGCGTGCGCTCCAGGCCAGTTTTCTCGGCCACGCGGGTCATGCTGCCGCCTTCGCGCTGCAGGTGGTATTCAAAGTAGGCGCGCTCGAACAGGTCGCGTGCTTCGCGCAGCGGCATGTCAAAGGAGAACTGCATGCCGCCGCCCTCGGCTGCGCGCACCGGTGCGCCGTTGACGTCGGCGCGGTCGATCGTGGCTGGTGCACCCGCAATTGCGGCATTCGGTGCGGCGCCAGTCACGCCCGCAGTCGGCGCTGCCAACGGGGAAGCCGCGCGCGGTTTCTCCTTGCTGCGCGACAGGCCCTGCTCCACTGCGGTCAGCAGCTTCTGTAGCGCGATGGGCTTCTCAAGGAAATTCAGCGCGCCGATCTTGGTCGCTTCCACCGCAGTGTCGATGGTTGCGTGGCCCGACATCATGATGACGGGCATGGTCAGCAGGCCCTGCGATGCCCACTCTTTGAGCAGCGTGACGCCGTCGGTATCTGGCATCCAGATATCGAGCAGGACGAGATCGGGCGTTGCATTTGCGCGGTGCTCGCGCGCGCGCTGCGCGTTCTCGGCGACTTCGACAACGTGCCCTTCGTCTCCGAGGATTTCGGAGAGCAACTCCCGTATACCCATTTCGTCGTCGACAACGAGGATGGTGGCCATGCTTTTCCTCTATGTGCGGCGGGATTGCCGTCCGCGTCAGGCAAGTTTTACGAACAGTATGGAAACCTGGGCGCCGACGGTGTCGGTGCCCGATTGACCCGATTGGCGGTTGCGCAATTCGATGCGCGCCCCGTGCTCGTCCATGATCTTCTTCACCATGGCCAAGCCCAATCCTGTGCCCTTGGATTTGGTCGTGACGTACGGCTCGAAGGCGCGGCTGAGGATGCGGGATGAGAACCCACTGCCGTTGTCCGCGATCGCAAGCCGCACGGCTTGCCGCCGCGCGCCCGAGGCGTCGTCGTATTCTACCGTGTCAGTTTGCAACATGACATGTGCGGCAGGTCTTCCGGCGCTTTCGTTCTCGGCCACCGCGTCCTGCGCGTTCTGCAGCAGGTTGTGGATGACCTGACGCAACTGCGTTGGGTCGCCCTTGATCAACGGCAATCCCTCGCCCAACTTGACCTCGATGACCGGGTGATCGTGCTGGCTTGGGTGATCGATGCCGTACAGGTGCAGCACTTCGGAGGCAAGCCCGTTGAGGTCCAGATCCTGCAGCACGGCTGGCGGTGTGCGCGCGTAGTCGCGGAAGTCGTCCACCATACGCTTCATCGCCGCGACCTGGTTGACGATGGTGGTGGCGCCACGGCGCAGCACTTCGGCATCGGCGTCGGTGAGCTTGGGCGAGAGCTTCATCTCCAGGCGCTCGGCCGAGAGCTGGATGGGCGTGAGCGGGTTCTTGATCTCGTGCGCGAGACGGCGCGCGACTTCACCCCATGCGACCGAACGCTGCGCCGAGATCACGTCGGAGATGTCATCGAACACCACCACGTAACCGCGCTCCGTGCCGTGCGCACCCACCGATGGCCCCGGCAGCCGCGTGCCGCGTACCAGCAGCGTGAGCGGCTCGTCTTCATCTTCAAGCGGAATCTCCACCTGCTTTTGCCAGTGCGCTGCAGCGCCGCCGGCTGCGGTACTCGCGTCTTGCTCTGCGAAAGCCTGCTCGACAACCTGATCAAAGGCTGACAGCGGCACGATGCTGGCCAGCCCCTGCCCGACCCACGCGCCGAATGGCTGCTTGAAGATGCGCTCGGCACCCGGGTTGGCGGTCAGCAAAACAAAGCGATGGTCGAACACGAAGACGCCCGCGGTCAGGTTGGTCAGCACGCTCTCAAGATAGGCTTTCGATTGCTCGAGTGCTGCGCGATTCTGCTCCACAGCGCGGCGCGCGTCGGCAAGTTGGCGCGTCATCTGGTTGAACTGCTGCGTCAGCACGCCGAGCTCGTCGCGCGTATGCAGCTCGCGCTTGGGTGAGAGATCGCCTTCGGCGACCTCACGTGTGCCTTGCAGCAGCATTAGCAGTGGTCGTGCCAGCTGCGCGCCCAGCAGCAGTGCCAGCATCACTGCAATGAACACGGCGAGGAACAGCGTCAGCGTGAGCGTGCCGATATACATCTTGCGCAGGCCGGTGCGGCCGAGCGCTTTCTCCTGATATTCCTGGTAGGCGCGCTGCACGGCATCGGCGTTGCGGGCGAGCGCTTGCGGCACCGGCTGCACGAGTTGCAGGAAGCGCTCTTCGCGGCCGGTTTCGCCGATCAGGCCAAAGCCGCGCGAAGTGCCGCTGTTGCCGTCTTCGGCTCGGCGGTCGGCCAGCAGACCCGTGCCGGCCCATTTGCGCGCCGGCGAGCTTGACCCGAGCGGGGATTCTTCGCGCGAGGCCGTGCCCAGGGCTACCACGACGCGCAATTGGTAGAGATCGTTGTGACGGTTGTTGCTGCGTGTGGAGGGCGTGGGGCCGGTATCGCCATCAGAGTCGCTGCCACCCTCAAGGCTGGCATAGCCGCCTGGCGCGCGCGCCTGTTCCAGGATCGCCTGGTCCGGCAGGCTCGGTACGAGCGTGTCGTAGGTGCTCGATGCGGTGGCGACCACGCGGCCGCTGGCGGTGAAGATGGTCGCCTCCTGCACGCCAAACTGTTCGCGCAGGCGGTTGAGCGTGATAGCGGTGGCCGAGGCCGAACCGTCGCCCACCTGCTCGGCAATCAGTCGCCCCTTGTTCTGCAGGTCGGCCAGCGCGCTGTCCATGGTCGTGCGACCGAGGTTCAGCCCCGCCTCCAGCGCCGATTCGACCTTCACGTCGAACCACGACTCGATACTGCGCGAGACGAACTGCAGCGATACCAGGTAGATCAGCACGCCCGGCAGCACGCCCACCACGCCGAAGAACACGGCCAGCTTGGTCATCAGCCGCGTACCGAACTTGCCGCGCCGTGCGCGCAGCGCCAGCGCCAGCATCAGCCCGCCGATGATCACCACCAGCAGCACGCCGATGACGAGGTTGACCTTGTAGAGCAGCGTGAAGTACCGGTCGAAGAATTCGGTGTTGGCCGAGGCGGCGGCCAGCAGCCCCACCAGCACAATCGCCAGAAAGACGATCGTGCCCGCCACCACCTGATATAGGAGTCGCTTGTAGCTGCGATCGAAGATCATTTGGCGGGCGCCAGCAGCGAACCTGCGTTGCCGGGGCCGGCGCTCATGCCCCAGCCAGGATTGGGTGACAGGCCGGGCACAGGTGTTGACGACGTGGGTGCGCTGGCAGCAGGTGCAGAGACTGGCGGCACAGGCTGCGGCGCCGGCGGGGGCGATGCAGGTTCGTTCGGCACCAGGAAGTTGAACTGCTTCCATTCGGAAGCGAGGTTCCAGTCGCGCGTGTTGACGGCGTTGATCTGGAATGGCTTGGGCAATTGCGTCACGTCCAGGCGCATGCGTACCTGGGCCTGCACGGTCTCACCAGTCTTGACGGCGCCGCGTTCGAACACACGCCAGCCGCGCACGTGCTGCATGAAGTCGACCGCGTCTTTCAGGCGAGAGAATGGCACTTGCAGGCCGCCAGTCGATACACGGTACTGGCGCGTCAGCGGGTGATACGACAGGCGTACCACGCGCGTGGCACTGACAGCGTGGTCGTCGAACCAGTACCAACGCGGGCGGATCAGCTCGAACTCGACGAGGAAATACAGCGCGATGCCCTTGTTGACCGCGTCTTCGAGGTTGCTGGGTAGATCAAAGTCGAAATCGGCGGTGAGGTTCCAGCCACCATCGGAATATTCCAGCTGGGCGCGGTTGACTTCGATGGTTTGTGCGGACGGCGCTGTCGGCCACAGCAGGCACAGCATGCCCAATACGACAAGCCGGTGCAGCATCTGCCGGAATCGGGCGGGCAGCAACTGGAGCGATGGGCGGAGGAAGACAGTCACAACGGTCGTCGCATCAGGGCCGTTTCTGGAACACCGCGTAAAAGAAGCCGTCGTGGTCGAGCGGCAGTGGCGAGACACCCGAGATGAAACCGCCGGTTTGCGCCGTGTCTGGCGCGACGGGCAGCAACTGGCCGGGCGCGTGCAATCGTATCGCATCTTCGAGATGGCTTTCAAACCATCGGGCCTGCGTTTCGCCCTCCGTCGGGAAAATCGAACACGTGACATAAACCAGCTTGCCACCGGGCGCGAGGCATGCCCACAGGGCGTGCACGATGTCGCGCTGCAGGGTGGCTAGTGCCTTGAGATCGGCCGGCCGGCGCAGCCAGCGGATGTCCGGATGGCGGCGCACGATGCCGGCGGCCGAGCACGGAACGTCGGCGAGGATGCGGTCGAACGGGCGGCCGTCCCACCAGGTGCCGGGCTGGGCGGCATCGCCCACGCAAACGGTAGCGGTCTGGGATAGGCGCGCAAGATTCTCGTTGATGCGCACGGCGCGTGTGGCATCGGATTCGAGTGCCACCACGTCCAGGTTGTCGGCCAGTTCCAGCAGATGGCCGGTCTTGCCGCCGGGCGCGGCGCATGCGTCCAGCACGCGCTGGCCCGGTGCCACGTCGAGCAGTACTGCAGCCAGTTGCGCGCCGGCGTCCTGCACCGAGACGTCGCCTTCTGTAAAGCCGGGAAGCTCGTTCACCGGGGCGGCGCGCGCCAGGCGCACGGCCTGCTCGCCGATGCGCTCGGCATCGATGCCCGCTTCTTCCAGCTGGGCGAGGTAGGCGTCGAGTGCAATGCGGCGTGGGTTCACGCGCAGCACCATCGGCGGGCGACGGTTGCCGGCAGCGAGGATGCCCTGCCATGTATCGGGATAGGCGCTGCGCACGGCGTCGATCCACCATTGCGGGTAGTTTGTGGCGGCCACCGGGTCGGCCTGCATCGCCGCGACGAGTTCACCTTGTTCGCGCAGGAAGCGCCGCAGCACGCCGTTGATCATGCCCTTGCCATGCGCGAGCTTCGGGTCGGCTGAGGCGGCGCGCACCGTCTGATCGACTACGGTGAAAGGGGCATACGGTGGCGGATCATCCAGCAACTGGGCGAGTGCCACGCGCAGCAGATTGGCGGCGCCTTCGGCCGGTGGGCGCGGGATCAACGTGCGGATCAGCCAGTCGGTACTGCCGAGCCAGCGCGTGGCGCGGTAGGCAAGATCCTGTACGGCACCACGCACCGGCGCCGGCTGGCCCTGGCAAGCCGCGTCGATGGCCTGCGGCAGCGCCGTGCCCTGCCGCAGCTTGCCCATCGCAACGGCGGCAAGTGACAAGGCGTGGGCGAGAGAGTCGGGCGGCAGACGCATCGGAGCAGCGGAAATCAGGCGGGTCGGGATGGGGCGATACAAATGCAACGAGCCCGCGATGGGCGGGCTCGTGCGGAGAGCAGAAGTATAAAGGAAGCGCTCGGTTGCTCTGCCTTTAGCTCGGATACTGCCCTGTCTGCGCCATCTGCATCAGACGTGCGATGCGCTCTTCCGTGGCCGGGTGCGTGCTGAACAGGTTGGCCAGGCCGCCGCCGTGCAGCGGGTTCATGATCATCATCTGCGCAGTGGCCGGGTGGGCCTCGGCAGCGGCAAACGGAATGCCGGCGGCGTACCGGTGGATCTTGTCCAGCGCCGACGCCAATGCCTGCGGGTCGCCGCTGATCTGCGCGCCGCCGCGGTCGGCTTCGAATTCACGCGCGCGGGAAATCGCCATCTGGATCATCGCCGCTGCCAGCGGGGCAAGGATCGCCACGGCAATCCCGGCGATCGGGTTGGCCGGACGGCCCTCGCTGTCGCGCCCGCCGAAGAACACCGCAAAGTTGGCCAGCGCCGAGATCGCACCGGCCATGGTGGCCGAGATGGTGGAGATCAGGATGTCGCGGTGCTGCACGTGTGCCAGCTCGTGCGCCATCACGCCGCGCAGTTCGCGCTCGGAGAGGATGTTGAGAATGCCGGTGGTGGCGGCCACCGCTGCGTGCTCGGGGTTACGGCCGGTGGCGAACGCGTTGGGCTGGGCTTCGTCGATCAGGTAGACGCGCGGCATCGGCAGGCCGGCGCGGCCCGCCAGCTCCTGCACCATGCGATAGAACTGCGGCGCGCTGGTCTCGTTGACTTCCTGCGCGTTGTACATGCGCAGGACCATCTTGTCGGAGAACCAGTACGAGAAGAAATTCATGCCCAGCGCAAACAGCAGCGCCAGCATCATCCCGCTGCGTCCGCCGATCATGCCGCCGATGACGATGAACAGCGCGGTGATCGCTGCCATCAGCATGAAGGTCTTGATCCAGTTGAACATGGGGGCGTGGCTCCTGTGGGTCTTGGGTTTTATGAGACTCTTAGATCGCGATAATCGCTGAAAATTCAAGGGTTTGTGCGATGTTTGCGCGATACTTTGCCGCAGATGATGCTTGCGTCGTCAACGAGTGGTGAACGCCAGCCGCGCACCCAGCCCGATGAACGCCGTACCCACCACGCGATCGAGCCAACGCTTGATGCCGGGCTTGCCTGCCACGCTGCGCGTGACGCTGGCGGCCACCCACGCGACCATGCTGTTCCATACCGTCGACATGGCGATGAACACCACACCCAGCGCCAGGAACGCTGCCGCCTTGTGGCTGGCATGCGGATCGACGAACTGCGGGAAGAACGACAGGAAGAACAGCACCACCTTTGGATTCAGCACGTTGGTGAGAAAGCCCTGCATGAACAGCGCCTTGAGTGGGCGTGGGCGCTTGGCAGCGGCGGCCTGCTCGGCAGTTTCGGCCTTGGCGGGGGTGTCGTCGCGCTCGGGCGGTGCCAGCAGCATGCGGCCACCCAGGTAGATCAGGTAGGCCGCCCCCACCACCTTGATCACCGTGAAGGCCACGGTAGACGCCGCCAGCAGCGCCGTCAAACCGAAGGCCACTGCCAGCACGTGCACGCAGCATCCGGCCGACACCCCCAGCGCCGACATCAGCCCCGCCACACGCCCCTGCGACACGCTGCGCCCGACGATGTAGGCCGTGTCCGGCCCCGGCGTCACATTCAGCAGGAACACCGCCAGCATGAAGAGCGGCAGGTTGATGATGCCCAGCGTGGTCATGACGATGTCCTTTCTACGTTCTCTATATAGATTGGGATGATTGTGGCGGTTCAGGCGCGCGAGGCGAAGCGCTGTCCCGGCTGGATCGCCAGGCCCTGCAGGAATTCGCGAGCGGGCAGGCGCTTGCCGCCCGGCTTCTGCAACTGTGTCACGCGCAGCGCGCCGGCGCCACAGGCAATCGTCACGCCATCGGCGTTGGCGGCGAGCACCGTGCCGGGCTCGGCATCGGCCGGCCTGTCGGCCAGCGCTTCGGCCTGCCAGAATTTGATTGTTACGCCATCGAGTGTGGCCGATGCGCCCGGAAACGGATTGAACGCATGTACCTGGCGCAACAGTGCGGCAGACTGGCGCGACCAATCGAGCGCGGCTTCGTCCTTGGCGATCTTCTCGGCGTAGGTCACGCCCTCTGCAGGTTGCGGCGTGGCAGGCAGCTTGCGGCCGTCTTGCGCCAGCCTGGTCAGTGCCTCCACCACCATGCGCCCGCCAAGTGCGGCCAGCGTATCGTGCAGCGTGCCCGTCGTGTCCGCCAGGCCGATGGGTACGCGTTCCATGCTGATCATGTCGCCGGTGTCGAGGCCCGCATCCATCTGCATGAGCGTGATGCCCGATTCCGCATCGCCGGCTTCGATAGCGCGGTGGATGGGCGCCGCACCCCGCCAGCGCGGTAGCAGCGAGGCGTGGATGTTGATGCAGCCAAAGCGCGGCAGGTCGAGTACTTCCTGCGGCAGGATCAGGCCGTAAGCGGCCACCACCATCACGTCGGGGCGCTGCGCGGCCAGTGCGTCGATGGCGTCGGCGGCTTCCTGCGGATACTTGCCCGTGCGGCGCAGCGACGGCGGCTGCAGGATCGGCCCGAACCCTTGCCCGAGATGCGACAAGGCGTATTGCTTGACGGGACTCGCTTGCAATTGCATGCCGCGCCCGGCCGGGCGATCCGGCTGGCTCAATACGGCAACGATGGGGAAGCCGGCCTGGTGGATCGCCGCCAGGGCGATCTGCGCAAATTCAGGCGTGCCGGCAAACGCTACGCGAAGGGAGGGCGTCATGGGGCGAGAGGGGAAAAACGCGCTACACGGCAGCGTAGCGCATTGAGCTTAGCGGCTGCCGCCTAACGGTGGCCGCGATAGGGTGTGTCGGTCAGCGGGACGATGGGCTCGGGCGAGGGCAGCGTCTCGGATACGCCATTGCTGCGGCGTTGGAAAAGCGAGAAGGTTTCGTTGGTGTCGCCGGGGCGGCCGCCGCGCCACACCATTTCCCAGCTGTCGCCCTGTGGACGGCGTCGACTGTGCTCCGGTCTTTTTTCGAGCACCAGCATCAGGTCGCAGGTGCGTGCGGTCGGGTTCGGGCGGTGATCATCGCCGGCACCACTGTGGCCTAGCAACCACTTGACCGGGCGCACGCCGGTTTCGTAGTGCATCAATGCGCGTTCGCTCTCGCCCATGCCGCGCGTAGCCACGCAGATCTGCGCGGATTCCAGCATCGGCTTGATCGCCTGGAACAAGGGGCGGTAGCTGCGGGCATCGTCCACCCAGGGCATCAGCAGTGTGCCGAGCAGGCCCCACACCATGCCAAGACCTGCGGCCCACGCCACCACGCCCGAACGCGCCGGACGCAGCCACACACAGATCGCCCACAGCGCCGTGATGCTTGCTGCCGCCAGCACCGCAATCGGATGCAGCAGCATGTCGTACGGCAGCGGTAACACCCGGCCCAGCGCCTTGGCCAGCCAGCCTGGCAGCGACTGCCCGCCATTGGTCACGAGCGTGGCCCACACGGCCCAGACCACGAGCCCAAGCATGCCGAACAGCGTGACCGATACCACCCAGGCACGCGCACGCCATGCGGGCGGAATCAGCAGCAGCATCGGCGCACCCAATAGAACCAGCGCCGGTTGCAGCGGCATCAGATACACATCGCGCAGCACCGCCGAGCGCAGCACCACGGCAATCGTCACGAGCACGAACAGCGCCACAACCAGGTGCCCCTGGTATGGCAACAGCCAAGCTGCCCGCGCACCTCGTCCGCGCTGGCGCACCAGTTTGTAGAGCGAGATCCCCAGCACCGCCAGCGCCGGCCACACCGCTGGCGTGCCAGTCAGCAGGATCGAGCGGATGGTGGTAACGAGCGATCCCTTCTCACCGCCCAGGTGCGAAAACCCGAAGAAGCGGCCAAGGTTGTTGACCCAGAACCATTCGATGAACAGGTCCGGTGATTCATGCCAGAAGATGGCCGGCCAGATCATCAGCCAAGGCAGCGCCGCCAGCAGCGATAACGCGTAGAAGCGCCATGCCTGACGATTGCGGAAGTCCGGCAGCAGCGCCATTGCGGCCAACAGTGTCAGCGCGAACAGCCCCGGCACAAGCACGCCCTTGCCAAGGAATGCCACGCCGATACCCGTGCCGAACCACAGGGCCGGACGCAGTACGTCGACGCCGTGTACGCCGCCCGCCTCGCTCGCCTTCACATAGCGCACCAAGCCATACAGTGCGACGGCGGTGCCGGCCAGTTGCGGCACGTCGGCAATGAATTTGTGGACATGCTCGGCCAGCCCGACACAGCCGGCGAACAGCAACAGTGCGCCCAGTGCGTAGTCGCGCAACGCCGCGCCACCGGCATCCAGCCCAGCGATTCGGCGTTCTGCCAGTGTCTGGCCGGGGCGCCCACGTGCCAGTTGCGCCCCAACGCGCATGCGCCAGTCACGTGCCTCGCCGCGCAGCAGGCGTGCGGTGCGCCAGACCGCTAGGCAGGTCAGCGCCATCCAGAACAGCGCGGCCAAACGTACCGCTTCGTGGGGCGGCAGATCCGGCACGGCCAGCACAGCCAGTGCGCCAGTCCAGTACATCAGCGGCGGCTTCTCGACGAAGGGCTCGAAGGCGACATTGGGGATGACCCAATCGCCGCGTTCAATGATGTTGAGCACCACACCGAACGAGTACGGTTCGTCGGCTTTCCACGGCGCGCGCCAGAACGTGCCCGCCACAAAGTACGCGCACACCATCAGCACGACGACCACGCGCCAGTGCCGCACCAACAGGGCCGTGAAACTGCGGGCGCGCCTGTCCGGGCCTGTGTCGGCGGGTGCGGTCGACATCAGCGGGAGGGGGTGGGCGCGCGCGTCGGCGTCAGGTGGCATGAACGCGGGATCAGCGCTGGTGCTCCAGATCGCGCTGATGCTTCTTGAGCTTCGATCGAATGCGCGTTTGCTTGAGCGGGGAGAGGTATTCGACAAACACCTTGCCCATCAGGTGATCCATTTCGTGCTGGATGCACACGGCCAGCAGGCCATCGGCCTCCAGTTCGAACGTTTCGCCCTTCTCGTTCAGTGCACGCACGCGCACGCGGCCCGGGCGCTCAACCTTGTCGTAGATCTCGGGCACGGACAGGCAGCCCTCGTCCCAGACCTTGCGTTCATCGCTGGCCCAGACGATCTCGGGATTGATGAACACGCGCAATTCATCGCGCGTCTCCGACACGTCAATGGTGATCACGCGCTCGTGCACGTCGACCTGCGTGGCGGCTAAGCCCACGCCCGGCGCCTCGTACATGGTCTCGGCCATGTCGGTGACCAGTTTGCGGATGCGATCGTCGACTTCGGCGACCGGTTTGGCGACTTTGTGCAGCCGCGGATCAGGGTATTGCAGGATATTCAGTAGGGCCATGATGCTTGGCAACAACGGTTGCGGAAGGCCACGCTAACGAGGGGTTGCCTTCAATTGCGATCGCTTGGAATGTCATGCAGAATCGGGGGCGCTATCCGCCACATGGCTTAGGAAAAAGCCTGACGAATGCTCGATGCCATACCCCTCTAGCTGCGACGCACGAAGCGCGCAGCGGCGACGGTCAGGCGTCGCGCAGGCACTGACCAAGCACGCGGACCACTCGCCGATTCTTCATAGAATAATGCGCCATCGTAACACACCGATGCTCTCCAAGTCCGCCACGCAATCCCCCACGAAAGCGCGCCAGTCTTACGTTTGCGCCTTGTCTGCGGTTGCCGCGGCAACGCTGTTTTGCGTAGGTGCCGCACATGCTGCCGAGCGCACTGTCTCTCCGGCGCAACAAGCGCAGGCCACTGTGGCCGCGCAAGCCGGTATCCCTGAATCCGAACTCGCCGCCAACGCGCCTTCGCAATACACGGTGCGCAGTGGCGATACGCTGTGGGCGATCTCCGGTAAGTATCTCAAGCGGCCGTATCGCTGGCCGGAACTGTGGGGCATGAACCGCGAGCAGATCCGCAACCCGCATCTGATCTATCCGGGCCAGGTGCTCTATCTGCATCACGCCAACGGCCGCGCCTGGTTGTCGAGCTCGCCGGCCTCGGCGGACGGCAGCACGGTGCGCCTGTCGCCGCATGCCCGCGTGTCGGGCCAGGACGGCGACGCCATCTCCAGCATTCCCGCCTCGGTCATCGAGCCGTTCCTGACGCAGCCGATCGTGGTGGATGAAGAGACGCTGGCGACGCCGGCGCGCATCTTTGAGCTGCCGGAAGGTCGTGTCTATCTGGGCAAGGGCGAGAGCGCCTATGCTCGCGGCCTGCCCGATGGCGCAGCCGGTCAGGCTGGCACCGAGTGGCAAGCTTATCGTCCGGTCAAGCCGCTCAAGGACCCGGTCACCGGCAACGTGCTCGGCTATGAGGCCGACTTCCTGGGTACGCTGCGCGTGGTGCGCGCGGCCACCGGTCCGCAGGCCGTGACCAAGATGGAAGCGCTGACGTCCAAGGAAGAAATGGATGTCGGCACGCAACTGATGCCACTGCCGCCGCGCGTGCCGATGCGCTATGTACCGCATGCGCCGGAAGGCAATGTGCATGGCGTGGTTGCCAAGGTGACGGGCGGTGTGCGCTTTGGCGGTTCGGATCAGGTGGTGGTGCTGAACATCGGCAGCCAGCAGGGGTTAGAGCCCGGCCACGTGCTGGCACTGTCGCGTGCCGGCAAGGTCGTCAAGGATCGGACTGCCGGCGGTGAAGCCGTGCAACTGCCGGAAGAGCGTTACGGCTTGGTCTTCGTGTTCCGTGTGTTCCCGCACGTGGCCTACGCGCTGGTGACTGACTCGTCGAACACCGTGGAGGTGGGCGATGCTGTCGATAATCCGATGATGCAACCTTGATCACGCTGACCGCAGTCCTGATTTGACCGATGCCTCAGAGGTCGCGGCGAGTGCCGCGACCGACTCCATTGATTCCCTCTCCTGCACACGCGATTCCGTAGAGCTGGCCGCGTGGTTGCGTCTGACAGAAACCCCCGGTGTTGGCCCCGTTGCCGCACGTCAGTTGCTGGCGGCATTCGGTTTGCCGCAGGATATCTTCGCCCAACCGTATTCCGCGCTCGCCAGGGTGTTGCCCGAGCGGCAGGCACGCGCGCTACTTGCTGCGCCGGGCGAGGCGCTGGCTGCGCTTGTCGAGCGTACCGTCACGTGGGCAAACGAGCCCGGCAACGCCGTCTTTACGCTGGCCGATCGTGGCTATCCTCCCCGCCTGCTGGAACTGACGGATCCGCCGACCGTGCTGTACGCCAAGGGCGATGTGTCGCTGCTGCGTGCGGCGGCGGTGGGCGTGGTGGGCGCGCGCAGCGCCACGGCGGCTGGCATCGACAATGCGCGGGCGTTTGCGCAGGCGCTGTCTGCGGCGAGCGTGACGGTCGTTTCTGGTCTGGCGCTGGGCATTGATGCGGCGGCGCATGAGGGCGCGTTGAGCGGGCCCGGTAGCACCATCGCCGTGGTGGGTACGGGGCTCGATATTGTTTACCCGGCGCGCAACCGAGCACTGGCGCACCGCATTGCCGAGGCGGGGATCATCATCTCCGAATACCCGCTGGGGATGGGCGCGCGTGCTGAAAATTTCCCGCGCCGCAACCGCCTGATCGCCGGTCTCGCGCGCGGGCTGCTGGTGGTCGAGGCGGCAGCGCAGTCCGGCTCGCTCATCACCGCGAGGCTGGCCGCCGAGCAGGGACGCGATGTGTTTGCCATCCCGGGCTCGATCCACTCGCCGCTGGCCAAGGGCTGCCATCTGCTGATCAAGCAGGGTGCCAAGCTGGTGGAAACCGCCGCCGACATCCTCGATGAACTGGGCTGGGGGCAGGCCGCTGCGCCAGTCAAGCGCGCCTCACGCGCTGCGCCGGCCAAAGGTGCCGCCGTTGCGCAAGCACCCGCCGCGCGCCTTGCGCCAAGTGCAGCTGAAACCACGTTGCTCGATGCGCTCGGTTTTGATCCCGTCGATCTGGATACCTTGTGCGAGCGCACCGGCCAGGCCGCGGCTGCATTGTCTGCGCAGCTTCTGGCGCTGGAACTGGACGGCCGCGTGGAGCGCCAGCCCGGTGGGCGCTTCCTGCGGCTTCCTTGAAAGCGTGCCTACAATAGTCGCGACCTATTCGCCGCACACAGCCGCTGTTTATGCCAATGCTCTCGCCTGACACTGACGCCACTACGCTGCATACGCGCATGCGGACAGGGCAGTTGCTGGTCGCGTGCCTGTGCGCCGAGTGGTGTGGCACCTGCCGCAGCTATCGCACGACATTCACCGAGCTGGCGGTGCGGCATCCGGAATGCTGCTTCGTCTGGGTGGACGTGGAAGACCATGCCGACGCCTTGGGCGATTTCGACGTCGAAAACTTCCCCACCCTGCTGATTCAACGCATGGATGAAACCGGCGATGTGTTGTTTTTCGGCCCCGTCTTGCCCCATGCCGGCGTGGTGGAAGGCATGCTTTCGCGTGATTTGCGCGCCGCACCAGCCGTGACGGCGGCACCCGACTTGCGTGGCTGGTTGCTGCAATTGGCTTGATTGTGCGCCTTGACAATGCAAGGCGAAGTCTGCGTCACTCTATTGCACCTGAAAAGGAACCGCGCTTATGATTGGCGGCCAAATTTGGGGCAGACTGCCTGAATGTGCGCTTTGATAGGCGCCGGCAGCACTTGAAGTCGGCACGCGTTGCCATAAGACTCTACAAAACCCACGCGAACGGCCGCTAATAGAAAGCGACCTCTTGTTTACCTGATTGCTTGCGATCGCCAGGATCCGCTCACATGTCCAAGGCCCTCATCATTGCCGAAAAACCGTCGGTCGCCGCTGATATCGCGCGCGCGCTGGGTGGCTTCACCAAGCACGACGAGTACTTTGAGAGCGACGATTACGTCCTCTCCTCGGCGGTTGGCCACCTGGTCGAGATCGCCGCCCCCGACGAATACGAAGTCAAACGCGGCAAATGGAGCTTCAACCATCTGCCGGTGATTCCGCCGCACTTTGACCTGCGCCCGATCGCCAAATCCGAATCACGCCTGAAGGTGCTCACGCGCCTGATCAAGCGCAAGGACGTGACCGGCCTGATCAACGCCTGTGACGCGGGGCGCGAAGGTGAATTGATCTTCCGCCTGATTGCGCAGCACGCGAACACGAAGCTGCCGGTGCAGCGTCTGTGGCTGCAGTCGATGACGCCGCAGTCCATCCGCGACGGCTTTACCAAGCTGCGCAGCAATGAAGACATGATGCCGCTGGCCGATGCTGCCCGCTGCCGTTCCGAGGCCGACTGGCTGGTCGGCATCAACGGCACGCGCGCCATGACGGCCTTCAACAGCAAGGGCGGCGGCTTCTTCCTGACCACCGTAGGCCGCGTGCAGACGCCGACGCTGTCGATCGTGGTGGAGCGCGAAGAGAAGATCAAACGCTTCGTGCCGCGCGATTACTGGGAAGTGCGCGCCGAGTTCATCGCCGCGGCGGGCCTGTACGAAGGCCGCTGGTTCGACCCGGAATTCAAGAAGGACGAGTTCGACCCCGAGCGTCGTGATTCGCGGCTGTGGAGCGAGGCCGAGGCCAAGAGCATCGTCGCTGCGTGCCGCGACAAGACGGGCACCGTCACAGAGGAATCCAAACCGTCGACGCAGATGTCGCCAGCGCTGTTCGACCTGACGAGCCTGCAGCGCGAGGCCAACGGCCGCTTCGGTTTCTCGGCCAAGAACACGCTGGGCCTGGCGCAGGCGCTGTATGAAAAGCACAAGGTGCTGACCTACCCGCGTACCGATTCGCGCGCGCTGCCCGAAGACTACATGGGCACGGTCAAGCAGACGCTCGACATGCTGGGCGAGAGCTCGCCCAACTACCTGACGCACGCGAAGAAGATCCTCGCCAACCAGTGGGTCAAGCCGAACAAGCGGATCTTCGACAACAGCAAGATCAGCGATCACTTCGCTATCATCCCGACGCTGCAGGCGCCGAAGAACCTGTCGGAGCCGGAGCAGAAGCTGTACGACCTGGTGGTGCGCCGCTTCCTGGCGGTGTTCTTCCCGGCGGCCGAATACCAAGTCACCACGCGCGTGACCGAGGTGGCGGGGCATCACTTCAAGACCGAAGGCAAGGTGCTGGTGAACCCGGGCTGGCTGGTGGTGTACGGCCGTGAGGCGCAGGGCGAGGACGCCAACCTCGTGCCGGTCGCCAAGGACGAAAAGGTCAAGACCGACAAGGTCGAACCGGTGGGCCTGACCACCAAGCCGCCCGCACGCTACAACGAAGCAACGCTGCTCTCGGCCATGGAAGGCGCCGGCAAGCTGGTCGACGACGATGCGCTGCGTGAAGCCATGGCAGGCAAGGGCCTGGGCACGCCAGCCACGCGCGCGGCCATCATTGAAGGGCTGCTGACGGAAAAGTATCTCGTGCGCGAAGGCCGCGAGCTGATCCCGACCGCCAAGGCCTTCCAGTTGATGACGCTGCTGCGCGGCTTGGGCGTGGAAGAACTGACGCAGGCTGAACTGACCGGCGGCTGGGAGCACAAGCTCTCCCTCATCGAGCGCGGCCAGCTTGAGCGCGATGAGTTCATGCGCGAGATCGCGCAGATGACGCAGCAGATCGTCAAGCGCGCCAAGGAATACGACAGCGACACCATCCCCGGCGACTACGCGACGCTCTCCACGCCGTGCCCACAATGCGGCCACGTGGTCAAGGAAAACTACCGCCGCTTCGCCTGCAGCCACTGCGACTTCTCGATCAGCAAGATCCCGGGCGGCCGCCAGTTCGAGCTGGACGAGGTGGAAGAGCTGCTGATCAACAAGACCATCGGCCCGCTGCAGGGCTTCCGCAGCAAGATGGGCCGGCCGTTTGCGGCCATCCTCAAGCTGGCGCAGGAAGACGGCCACTGGAAGATGGAATTCGATTTCGGGCAGAACGACGAAGACGACGGCGAGCCGGTGGATTTCTCTGGCCAGGAAAGCGTCGGCCACTGCCCGAAGTGCAACGGCAGCGTCTACGAACACGGCTTGAAGTACGTGTGCGAGAACGCCGTGGCGCAGCCCAAGACGTGCGACTTCACCACCGGCAAGATCATCCTGCAGCAGGAGATCAGCCGCGAGCAGTTGGCCAAGTTGCTGACCGAGGGCAAGACCGATCTGCTGACCGGCTTCAAGTCGGCACGCACGGGCCGCAACTTCAAGGCGTTCTTGGTCAAGCAGCCGGACGGCAAGATCGGCTTCGAGTTCGAGCCGCGTGGCGAAGGCAAGGGCAAGCCCGCTGCCAAGACCGCGGCGAAGAAGACGACGGCCGCTGCCAAAACGCCTGCTGCCAAGAAGGCTCCGGCCAAGACCGCGACGAAGACAGCTGCGAAGACCGCCGCCAAGAAAGCCCCGGCACGCAAGAAAGCCGCAGAAGCCGAGACCGACGAGGAAAGCACCAGCGAAACCTGATCGGCGGGTGTCGTCAGCACCAACGCAAACGGGAGGACAGTGTCCTCCCGTTTTGTTTGCGCGTTCGCGGTGGAGCCTAGGCGGCTTCGCTCAGGCCCCGGCCGGCACGTGCTTCGCTGTGCTTGACCTCCATCGCCTGGGCCAGCATGTAGTCAATGAAGGTGCGGACCTTCGTCGGCAGGAACTTGCGGCTCGGATACACCAGCGACAACGACCGGTGCGGCAGCTTGTACTGCGGCAGCACGCGCACCAGCTTGCCCGATTCCAGATCCGGCCGCGCCATGTACGACGATAAGATCGCGATGCCCATGTCGGCCAGCACGGCGCGGTGCATCAGCTCGGCATTGCTGGTGACCAGCGACGGCTGCACCGGCACCGAGATCGACTGCCCGTCAGGCGTGTTCATCTCCCACTCGTGGCGCAGTTGCGGATGCCACATGGCGATCACGCGGTGCTCTGCAATGTCCTCCGCGCGCTGCGGCGTGGAGTGCTGGCGCAGGTAGGCCGGCGTGGCGGCCATCACCATCTCGGCGGAGATCATGCGGCGCGCCACCAGGTGCGAGCCCAGGCCGAGTTCCGACACCATGATGCCGACATCGCGGCCGTCTTCCACAATGTCGATCGGGCGATCGGACAGCGCCACGTCAAACGTCACCTCCGGGTAGAGCTGCTGGAAGCGCGCCAGCAGCATCGGTAAGACGTGCAGCCCGAACATCACCGGCGCGACGATGCGCAGGCCGCCCACCAGCGCCTGGCTGCGCGAGGTGGCGAGCGATTCTGCCTCATCAATGTCGAGCAGGATCTGCTGACAGCGCTGCAGGTAGGTTTCGCCCACGTCGGTCAGCGACAGGCTGCGCGTGGTGCGGTTGAGCAGGCGCGTGCCAAGGTGCGCCTCCAGATCGGCCACGTAGCGCGTGACCACGGCATTGCTCATCGACAGATGCTGGGCCGCCCGGGCGAAGCTGCCAAGCTCCACCACTTTGGAAAACACCCGCATCGACTGCAAACGATCCATTCCAGCCTCTCACATGATTTGTTGTCAAAAATAGAACAAATCTGTCGTGACAGCAAATTTTTGATGTTGTCTACGCAATTCACTGTGCCGGCCAAATGATTGAATGTGAGTACACGCTTCCATTGAGATAACCACATTCTTTACACTCTGTGGGCATTGCTGCCGAGGCTGCGTATCCGCCTTCTCCCTGATTGACGTCGAAGCAGGTTTGCGCCGAGACTCTATACCGAACGGTAGATTTTTGGCGTCTGTCCTGTCTGAGGTCGCGTTTTGCTGCGGTTTCGGGTGGAACGTTGTCTTGCGCAAATCGATACGACAACCGCAAGGCGGGCTGGTCATACTCGAACAATGGATGCCACAAGACCCGCCCCGCATGAGCGCCCCGGTATAAGGGCAGCCATCACGGCCAACGCATTGCCCCGCGATGCCGACCGCCGAGGAGACACCACATGACGATCCAGAACCGCGAACCGGTCCACTACCTCGCAGGCGAAATGCCGCTGCACCGGTATTGCGCCCACCATGCGCAGCAGACACCTGAACGTATCGCCCTGCTCTGGTACGGGCGTACGATCTGCTGGCGCGAGCTGGACCAGCTTGCGACGCGGCTGGCGGTGCAGTTGCAGCGGTTGGGCGTGACGCGCGGCGACCGCGTGGCGCTGTTCCTGCAGAACTGTCCGCAGGCCATCCTGGCGCATCTGGCCACGGCCAAGCTGGGCGGCATCGTTGTGCCGTGTGGGCCGCTGTCGCGTCAGCATGAGTTGCGCGACCAGCTGGCCGATTCCGGCGCGAAGATCCTGGTGGCTGCGGCAGACTTGATGCCGATTGTCGAGGCTGCGCGGCCGGGTACGTCGGTTTCCACCGTCATCACGACGCGCTATGCCGATCTGCAGCCGTCGCAGCCGGCATGCCGCAAGGCGCTGGCTGTGCCGCCCGAACTGATCGCGGCAGATGCCTCGTCCGCGCCGCCGCTCAAGAATAAGCCCGGCGCCGCGCAGCTCGACCTGATGCAGCTGCTGGCAGAGCCCGTGGACGTGGCCGAGCGCAATGCCGTGACCGCCATCCAGGTCGATCTGGACGAGGTGGCCCTGATGATCTACACGTCGGGCACCACCGGTCGGCCGAAGGGCGCGATGCTCACGCACCGCAACGCGTTGTACAAGACCGCCGTGACGGCGCAGGTGAGCGGCGTTCAGGCATCCGACGTGCTGCTGGCGGTGGCGCCGCTGTCGCACATCGCCGGGATGCTGATGGGCATGAACATCATGCTGTATTCCGGCGCGACCACCATCCTGCTCTATCGCTTCGATCCGCTGGCCGTGCTGCAGGCCATCGACCGCTACCGCGTCACCCGCTGGTACAGCATGACGCCGATGAACCTTGCGGTGATGGCCCACCCGGATGCTGCGCAGTACCGCATGGAATCGCTCATGGCCAATCCGTGCACGAGCTTTGGCGTCACGCTGACGGAGGCGATTGCCGAGCAGTGGCGCGCCTTTGCCGGCCGGCAGTGCCGCATCTACGAGGCGGCCTACGGCCTGTCGGAAACCCACACCTGCGATGCCATCACACCGCCCGACGCGCCGCGTTGGGGGTGGCACGGCAAGATCGTCCCGCAGACTGAGGTACGCATCGTCGATCCGCACTCCGGCGCCGAACTGCCCCCTGGTCAGGCTGGCGAAATCACCATCCGCAGCCCCGGTGTGTTCCGTGGCTACTGGCAGCGCGACGAAGCCACGCGCGCCGCGCTGCAGAACGGTTTCCTGCGCACCGGCGACATCGGCCAGCTCTCCCCCGATGGCTATCTGCAGTGGCAGGGCCGCATCAAAGAGATGATCAAGGTCTCCGGCTATAGCGTGTTTCCGGAAGAGGTGGAGGCGCTGCTCTCACGTCACCCGGGCATCCGGCAGGTCGCCGTCACCCCCATCCCAGACCCAGACAAGGGCGAGGTTGTTTGCGCGCATGTGGTGCCGATGAACGGCGTCGCCCTCACCGAGGCGGAGCTGATTGCCTGGTCGCGCGACAACATGGCGCCGTACAAGGTGCCGCGCCGGGTGAAGTTCCACGATGCGCTGCCGGCCACGTCGACTGGCAAGGTGCTGCGGCGCTTGCTGCGCGAAGAGGCACTTGCCGCCTGACTCCACGCCTGAAAACAGAACGGCCGCCAATTCCTGGCGGCCGTTTTGCTAAGTCTGCACGAAGCGTTTCTGTCGGGCGATGCTCATCAGGATGCCGATGCCCATGCCCAGTGTGACGAGTGCGGTCCCTCCGTAACTGATGAGTGGCAGCGGCACGCCCACCACGGGCAGGATACCGCTCACCATGCCCATGTTGACGAAGGCGTAGGTGAAGAAGATCAGCGTGATCGACCCGGCCAGCAGTCGTCCGAACAGCGTGCCCGCATTCGCCGCGATGAACAATCCGCGAATGATCAGCAGCAGGTACAGGAACAGCAGGAAGCCGTTGCCCACCAGCCCGAATTCCTCGGAATAGACCGCGAAGATGAAGTCGGTGTGCTTTTCGGGGATGAACTCCAGATGGGTTTGCGTGCCCTTGAGCCACCCCTTGCCCGTTACCCCGCCCGAGCCGATGGCAATGATCGACTGGATGGTGTGGAAGCCCTTGCCCAGTGGGTCTGTGGTCGGGTCCAGTAGCGTGCACACGCGGTGCTGCTGATAGTCGTGCAGGATCGGCCAGTTCACGCCCGGAGCGCAGATGCGTGATTCAAACGACACCACCAGCGTGATCGCCGTCACCGCAATCACCAGCACCGGCACGATCAGCCGCCACGACAGGCCGGCAAAGTAGATCACGTAGATGCCGGCCGCCAGCACCAGCAGCGCCGTGCCCAGGTCCGGCTGCTTGGCGATCAGGCCCACCGGAATCAACAGCAGCACGGCTGCCGCCAGATAGTCGTACCAGTGGATCACCCCTTCACGCTTCTGGAAGTACCACGCGAGCATGAGCGGCATGGCGATCTTCATGATCTCGGAGGGCTGCACCACCACACCCATATTCAGCCAGCGCCGCGCGCCTTTGCGGATCAGCCCGAACATCGCCACGCCTATCAACAGCGCGACGCCGATGGTGTACAGCGGCACCGCAAAGCGCATCAGCGTCTGCTGCGGCAGGTTGGCGATGACCCACATCAGCACGAACGACAGCATGATATTGCGGACCTGATCTTCCACGCGGCCCGGCATGTCGATGGCGGCTGAGTACAGCGCGACCAGTCCCGTGCCCAGCAGCAGAAACACGATCAGTGCCAGTGGCACGTCGAAGCCGGTGAAGAGCGACTTGATGACGTTGAATATGCGGCGCTTGTCCAGTTTGTCCATGGCGTGATCCTCAAGCGCGAATGTCAGGGAGTGGCCTGCGCGGGTTTGGGCGTCGGCTTCGGTGCCGGCTTGTTGCCAGGCTTCGTCTCCTTCCCACCCTTGGGCGCGGTGGCCGGCGTCGAGGCCGGGGCGGCGGCATTGCCGCGTCCACGCGGTGGCAGTTCAGGCGCGGGTTGGGCATGCGATAGCGCCTGCAGTACCTGCGCGTCCAGCGTGGCCGGGGCGACGGCATCGGCGCTGGTGCCGGCCTCGCGCAGGGCGGGAGCCAGCAAGTCGGGCGACATCGGCGGCGCGGCACGCGCTGCGCCTGCTGCCACCGACGACGCGGCCGGTGCTGAAGCCGCAGCCACACTACTGGCGGTCGGTGCCGCCACGGCCGAAGCGGCAGCGACCCCCGATGCCGCCTGCGCGGCAGCCTCCGCAGCCGCTTGCGGCGTGGCCGTGGCACTGGCGATGGTGGCCGTCTTACCAGTCGAGAACACGCTTGGCGTATCCACTGGTGGTTGCGGCTGGGGTTTCGGCGCGCTGGCGAGCAGTTCGGTCGGCCACTTGCCGGTCAGGTAATAGTCCATGACGGCGCGTGCGATCGGCGCGGCCGATGCCGCACCAAAGCCGGCGTTTTCCACGATCAGCGCCAGCGCGATTTTCGGATGGTCAGCCGGGGCAAACGCCTCGAACAGTGCGTGGTCGCGCTTGTTCTCGGGCAGCGCGTGGTGGCTGTACTTCTCGTTCTTGCCCAGCGAGAACACCTGCGCCGTCCCCGTCTTGCCCGCCGACACATACTGCGCACCGATGAACGCCTTGGCCGCCGTCCCCGCCTGGTTCACGCCCACCATCGCGCGCTTGATCACGTCGATGTTGGCCTGCTTGAGGGGGATCCGGTAGCTCTCGGTTGGCACCGTCAGCGTGCGCGACTTGGACAGCGAATCCTCGACTGCCTTCACCAGGTGAGGTTTCATCACCACGCCGTTGTTGGCCAGCGTCGACACCGCGTGCGCGAGCTGCAGGATGGTGAAGTTGTTATAGCCCTGGCCGATGCCCAGCGAGATGGTCTCACCGTCGTACCACTTCTGCTGCTCGGGGCGCTTGTAGGCTTTGCGCTTCCACTCGGTCGACGGCAGGATGCCGGTGCGCTCGCCTTCAATGTCGATGCCCGTGACCTGCCCAAAGCCGAACGGCTTCATGAAATCGTGGATGGCATTGACGCCCATGTCGTTGGCGAGGCGGTAATAGTACGTATCGCACGACGCCACGATGGAGCGGTACATGTCGACCCAGCCATGCCCGCCCGGCACGTCATCGCGGAAGGTGTGGTTGCCCAGCGTGAACGAGCCCGGATCGGCCATGCCCCACTGCGGCGTGCGTTTGCCCAGCTCCAGCGCGCCTAGCGCCATGAACGGCTTGTACGTTGAGCCCGGCGGATAGGTGCCGCGTAGCGGACGGTTCAGCAGCGGCTTGTCGGGCGAGTTGTTCAACTCGCTCCAAGTCGCGCTGTCGATGCCTTCGATGAACAGGTTCGGGTCGAACGTCGGCTTGGAGACGAAGGCAAGGATGTCGCCCGTCTCGGGCTCGATCGCCACCAGCGCGCCGCGGCGGTTGCCGAAGAGCTGCTCGGCCAGACGCTGCAGGTTGATGTCGAGCGACAGGATCAGATTGTTGCCCGGCGTCGCCTGCGAGGTGGAGAGTGTACGGATCGGTCGCCCGCCCGCGCTCACTTCCACCTCTTCGTAGCCGGTCAGGCCATGCAGTTCGGTCTCGTAACTTTGCTCGATGCCGACCTTGCCGATGTATTCGGTGCCGCTGTAGTTGTTGGAGTCCTTGCGCGGGTCGTACGTCACACCGGGCTGGCTGTTGGCATCGCTCATGTTGTCGATGCGATCCAGGTCGCGCTCGGAGATACGGCCGATATAGCCGATCACGTGCGACGCCGACTCGCCCAACGGGTACTGGCGGAACAAGCGTGCGTGAACGTCCACCCCCGGAAAGCGGAAGCGCTGCGCCGAGAAACGCGCGACTTCCTGATCGGTGAGCTGACTGCGGATCGGCAGGCTCTCGAAGCTGCGCGCGTCTTCCATCAGGCGCTTGAAGCGGCGGCGGTCGCGCGGCTGGATGTCGATCACCTGGGCTAGCTGGTCGATGGTGTTATCCAGCGTGTCCTGCAGCTTGGACGGTGTGATCTCCAGCGTGTACGCCGAGTAGTTGCGCGCCAGCACCACACCGTTGCGGTCCATGATGATGCCGCGGTTGGGCTCAATGGGCGCCACCGAGATGCGGTTGTCTTCCGCCTTGGCCGAGTACTGTTCGTGCTTGACCTCCTGCAGCCAGAAGAAGCGCGCCAGCAGCAGCCCGAAGCAGATCACCACGAACAGGGCAGCCGCCGCCAGCCGCAGGCGGAAGCGCGACAGTTCCTGTTCGACGTTGCGGATTTCGGTCATGCCGGACTAACAGCGAAACGAGCGAAAGACATCAGATCGGACGCCTTAGATTGGTCGCGTTTCGTCGACGCTCTCCGGCCGGCGCTGCGGCGCCAGCAGGAAGGCATTGGCGAACGGCCACAAGGCCGCTTCGATCAGCGGCGGCAGGATGACCTGCCAGTCTGGCAGATGCGCGCCCATCAGCAGGCGGATGACGATCGGCACGGCGTGCGCCAGCACCAGCAGTGGCAGCACGTGCAGCGCCTGCGACAGCACCGAGAACCACAGCACGCGCCGGTGGATGGTGATCGCAAAGTACGACAGCAGCGTGTATGCCATCGCGTGTTCACCCAGCAGGCGTGCTTCGTGCACATCCATCAGCAGGCCCAGCAGGAAGGCCACCACCATGCCCACGCGGCGCGGCTGGTGGATGTTCCAGAACACCAGCACCAGCGCCACCAGATCGGGAATCCACTGCATGTGGCCCCACGGCATCAGGTTGAACAGGAACGCCAGCATGAAGCTGAAGGCGATGAAACCGGGGTTGACCGGGCGCAGCAGGTATTGGGGCGAGTTCATGACAGATGCCTCGCTTAGCGTTTGACTGCTGGATCAGCGGTGTCCAGCGGGTTGCCGTCAGCGTCGGTGGGGCGCGGCGGCGGGGTGTTTTCTTCGGCGGCTGGCCCGGGCACGGCTGCCTCGGCGGCGGTACGGGCGGCGCGATCCTTCTCTTCGCGGGCGTCGCGCGCGGCGTTCTTGCCCTTGGGGGCGGATGCTGGCGCCAGGTCCACCGGCGGCGGGAAGCCCGATTCGTATTTCACGATCAGCAGGTGGCGGTTGCTGCGGATGCCGGCCACCGGCTCGCAGATCACACGTGAGAACGCGGTGTCGGCCTTACGCTCGATCTGTGCGATGCGCGCCACCGGCAGGCCCGCCGGATACACGCCGTCCAGCCCCGAGGTCACCAGCAGGTCGCCCTGCTGCAAATCCGCTGAGGCCGCCATGAAGCGCAGATCCAGCGCACCCGGGCGGGCACCACCAAAGGCCACGCTGCGCAGGCCGTTGCGCACGACCTCTACGGGGATCGCCTGGTCCTTGTCGGTCAGCAGCGTCACCTGCGATTCGAACAGCGACACGCGCGTCACCTGACCAACCACACCGCGGTCATCGATGACGGGGTAGCCGGCGCGCACGCCATCTTTCGAGCCGCGATCAATGACGATGCGTTGGGTGTAGGGGTCTCGCGCTTCGTAGAGGACTTCCGCCGCGATGGTCGGCACAGCTGCGTGCTGCTTCAGGTTGAGCAGCGTGCGCAGGTTGCGGTTCTCGGATTCGAGCTGCGAGGCACGCAGCGATTGCTGGGCCTGGGCGACAGCCGATTCGCGCAGATTGCGGTTGTCGGCGGCGAGCTTGGTTGAGGACTGTGTGTAATCCAGCGCAGCGCGCACCGTGTCGCGCGGAATCAGCACCAGGCGCTCAACCGGGTACAGCACGACCGACACGACCTGCCGGACCACGCCCAGTACCGACATGCGGGCATCGATCACCAGCAGCGCAAGCGCAAGCGCAAGCAGGGCAACCAGCCGTGCGGTGGCGGACGGGCCCTGCTTGAAAAGGGGCGGCGGGGAGTAATCCATGACCCGGACGCTTCAGATAGGCACGGCAGGCGTTTGACGTTCAACGTCAGCAGCCTGCCGGCAACAGATTGGGTGTGGCGCTGGTGCGGTGCCTGGGCCCGGGGTGGGCTTGGCACGGCGCACCGGCGCGGGACGCATCTCAGCGGCCCGCCACGGCCGCTGGTGCGGCCAGGAAGACGGGCATGGCGAAATGCGCCGGATACGTGCGGTGCATGATCCCGTTATTCGTACGAGAAGATGCTGCCGAGCTTGTCCATGCGCTCCAGTGCCATGCCGGAGCCGCGCACCACGCAGGTCAGCGGATCTTCGGCCACCAGCACCGGCAGGCCGGTTTCTTCGGCCAGCAAGCGGTCCAGGTCACGCAGCAACGCGCCGCCGCCGGTGAGCATCATGCCACGCTCGGCAATGTCGGCGCCCAGTTCCGGCGGGGTTTGTTCCAGCGCGATCTTCACCGACGACACGATCTGGTTCAGCGGGTCCGTCAGCGCTTCCAGGATTTCGTTGGACGACACCGTGAAGGCGCGCGGAATGCCTTCCGACAGGTTGCGGCCCTTCACTTCCATCTCGCGCACTTCGGAGCCCGGGAAGGCCGAGCCGATTTCCTTCTTGATGGCTTCAGCGGTCTGTTCGCCGATCAGCATGCCGTAGTTGCGGCGGATGTAGTTGACGATGGCCTCGTCGAACTTGTCGCCGCCCACGCGGACCGAACCCTTGTAGACCATGCCGCCCAGCGAGATGATGCCCACCTCGGTGGTGCCGCCGCCAATGTCCACCACCATCGAGCCCGACGGCTCCGACACCGGCAGGCCGGCGCCAATGGCTGCGGCCATCGGCTCTTCAATCAGGTACACCTGCGAAGCACCGGCGCCCAGCGCCGATTCACGGATGGCGCGGCGCTCGACCTGGGTCGAGCCGCAGGGCACGCAGATGATGATGCGCGGGCTCGGGCGCAGCAGTTTGGTGTCGTGCACCATCTTGATGAACTGCTTGAGCATCTGCTCGGTGACGGTGAAGTCGGCGATCACGCCGTCTTTCATCGGGCGGATCGCCTCGATGTTGCCCGGCACTTTGCCCAGCATCTGCTTGGCTTCCTTGCCGACAGCCTGGATGGTCTTCTTGGCGTTTGGGCCGCCTTCCTGGCGGATGGCCACCACCGACGGCTCGTCGAGGACGATGCCTTTGTCGCGGACGTAGATCAGGGTGTTGGCGGTGCCGAGGTCGATCGCAAGATCGTTGGAGAAATAGCTGCGCAAAAAGCCGAACATCGAATGAATCCTGTTTTCGAGTCATGGGCGGCCCAGCAGCAGGATGTCGGTCAACGGCTACACCGATACGCGGACGTCGCAGGCTGCCACATGGCCACCATACGGTCCGATCTTGCTACTGCGCTCCCGGGAATGTCGCGGGCTCCGTGGTGGTCGGCGGTGGGGTGCCGTGGCACTGGCCATCCTGCCGAGGGTGAGCCGCCCGGAGGGGGCGGTCCCAAGGAACCTTTGATTAAGTGTCGCCAGATGCTGACGGCGGCGTCGCCGGGAGGTTCCCGGCCACTTAATCAGAGGGTCCGTGGCTGCACGAAGTCGCCTGCTGACTTAGAAATTTAGTCGGCAATCATACCTTATAATTCGGGCGTTTCGCGGGCGTTTGCCTCCAATTTTGCGGCAGATCGGCACAACTCGGGCGTAACCTGAGCATGCCTCACGCGCAGTAGCCGTCGCTTGGCTGCCACTTGCGCACATTGCCCGCCCGCTGCCGCACTCACTGATCCACTCCGATGGCACTCGAACTCTCCGACGTCAAACGCATCGCCAACCTCGCCCGCATTGAAGTCTCCGATGGCGAGGCGGCGCAGACCCTGACCCAGCTCAACCAGTTCTTCACGTTGGTCGAGCAGATGCAGGCCGTGGATACCACCGGCATTGAGCCGATGGCCCACCCGATTGAACTGATCCAGGCGCCGGCCCAGCGCCTGCGCGAAGATGCCGTCACTGAGGCCGACCGCCGCGCCGATTACCAGCAGTGCGCCCCGGCCACCGAGGCCGGCCTGTACCTCGTGCCCAAGGTGATCGAGTAAACGGCGCGCGCCGCTCTCGACCCCACTCCATTCGACGACGCCGGCTGTAGCCGGCAGCCATCCGAACGTATTCGATGACCGCATCCACGATCAAAGCCCTGTCTGCCCAACTCGCCGCCAAGGAGGTTTCGGCGGTGGAACTTGCGCGCCATTACCTCGCGCGCATTGATGCCGGGGCACACCTCAACGCTTTCACCCATGTCGATGCCGAAGCGACGCTTGCGCAGGCGCAGGCCGCCGACGCGCGCATCGCTGCCGGCAATGCGGCGCCGCTGACCGGCGTGCCGATCGCCCACAAGGACGTGTTCGTCACGCGTGGCTGGCGCGCCACGGCCGGCTCCAAGATGCTGGGCGACTACGTCAGCCCGTTTGACGCCACCGTGGTGGAACGCCTGGGCGCCGCCGGCATGGTGACGCTGGGCAAGACCAACATGGACGAGTTTGCGATGGGCTCGTCCAACGAAAACTCGGCCTTTGGCGCGGTCAAGAACCCGTGGAACGTCGAGTACGTGCCGGGCGGCTCGTCGGGTGGCTCGGCGGCCGCCGTAGCGGCCGATCTGGCGCCAGCGGCCACCGGCACCGATACGGGTGGCTCGATCCGCCAGCCGGCATCGTTCTCGGGCATCACCGGTATCAAGCCGACGTATGGGCGCGTGTCGCGCTACGGCATGATCGCCTTCGCCTCGTCGCTGGACCAGGGCGGCCCGATGGCGCGCACCGCCGAGGATTGCGCGCTGCTGCTGTCTGCCATGGCCGGCTTTGACCCGCGTGACTCCACCAGCCTGGAACCCGGCCGTGGCGGTGATGTGGAAGACTTCAGCCGCCTGCTGGGCCAGCCGCTGCAAGGCGCTGACGCCGCCCGCCCGCTGGCCGGCCTGCGCATCGGTCTGCCCAGGGAATATTTTGGCGAAGGCCTGGCCGATGACGTGCGCGCCACCGTGCGCGCTTCGCTGGCGGAGCTGGAAAAGCTCGGCGCCACGCTCGTCGACATCAGCCTGCCCAAGACTGAGCTGTCGATCCCGACGTACTACGTGATCGCCCCAGCCGAGGCATCGTCCAACCTGTCGCGCTTTGATGGCGTGCGCTACGGCCACCGTGCGGCCGAGTACCGCGATCTGGCCGACATGTACCGCAAATCCCGCGCCGAAGGTTTCGGTTGGGAGGTCAAGCGCCGCATCCTGGTCGGCGCCTATGTGCTGTCGCACGGCTATTACGACGCGTACTACCTGCAAGCGCAGAAGATCCGCCGCATCATCGCGCAGGATTTCCAGAACGCGTTCCAGCAATGCGACGTGATCATGGGCCCCGTGGCGCCGACCGTTGCCTGGAAATTGGGCGAGAAGAGCGACGATCCGGTGCAGATGTACCTGGAGGATATCTTCACGCTGTCGACCAGCCTGGCAGGTCTGCCGGGCATGAGCGTGCCCGCCGGTTTTGGCGCAAACGGTCTCCCGGTTGGCTTGCAGATCATTGGCAACTATTTTGAAGAGGCACGCATGCTGCAGATCGCGCATGCGTTCCAGCAGGCGACCGACTGGCACGCACGCCAACCGGCAGCCTGAAGGCGATCACAAGCGCTCGGACCACCGCTGCACCGCAGGGGGCCACATGAACAATAAGCAGGGGCCCCGCGCAGCGGGGAGGCGCACGTCCGTGAATGCAGGCTGTCGCCGACACCACGAAGGCAAAATGAACGCAATCCGCTCGGAGGCGATCGCAATGAACCCCCGCATCCGCAACGCACTCGGGCTGGCGCTTGCCGCCGTCCTGCTGGCGGCCTGCGTGCCGATTCCGTTGCCGTCGCTGCCGGGCATTCCGGGTTTTGGTCGCCCGTCTGGGCCACCGCCGATTGCCGATCGCACCATCAGCGTCAACGGCTACTGCAGCCAGACCGAGGAAGACGGCTTCCGCGAGCAGGCAACGCTCACCGTGGACAACAACAACGTCAGTGCGTTGCAGTGGCAGTTGTGGGTTGGCCGTCGCGGTTCGTGCCAGTTTGATCTGTCGACCTTCCAGCAGACCAAGCGCCGTCCGAGCATCGAGCTGCGTGAGCGCAATGGCAGCTGCACGCTGATGGTCTGGCAGGACCCGCGCCGCGTAACGCTGGCGCATGCCAACTGCGAGGCGCATTGCACGCCCGGCATCTACGAAGAAGCCTGGCCGGTGATGTTCGATCCGCAAACGGGCCAGTGCGCCCGCAATGCCCGGTAATGCGCCCGGTGATGCGCACATCGCTTCGGGTGCGGGTGGTGGCCGTGTTGGCGGGCGCCCTGCTGGCGCTGCACGCGTCTGCCCAGCCGACGCCCGACGCGGAAGGCGCCCTGCCAGACATGCCAGCGGCACGCGCACCGTCGGCAGCGGAGCTGGCTGTGCAGACGGTGGAGATTCCGCGCGCCGTCATGAAAGACGCCGAAGACGCGCCGCAGACGCTGACCGCGTATTGGGTCACGCCTGCAGGCAAGGCGTCGTCGGCAGGCTTGCCGGTGGTGATCGCGCTGCATGGCTGCAGCGGTTTGTACACGCAGGCGGGTACGGATGCGAAGGCGCTGGGTACGCGCTATCGCGGCTATGCGCAGTGGCTGGGCGCGCGCGGTTACGCGGTGGTGTTGCCCGACAGCTTTGGCCCGCGCGGCAAACCGCACGGTATCTGCACCGAGCGGCTTGCGGCACGCGATATCAACGGTGCCGTGCGCCGGGCAGACATTCTGGCGACGATGCGCTGGGTGGCTGCGCAGCCAGGCGTGGATGCGCGCCGCATCGTGCTGCTGGGCTGGTCCAACGGTGCGCAGGCCGTGCTGGAAACCGTGGACGCGAGCCGCTCCTGGCCCGCCGACGCGCCGGCTGTGGAGCGCGCCGTGGCGTTCTACCCGGGCTGTGCGGCTGCGCTGCAGCGAGCGAAGTATCAGTTGAACGCGCCGTTGCTGCTGCTGGCGGGTGGCAATGACGATTGGACGCCTGCCGACAGATGCCAGGCCCTGCAGACCGCGGTGCTGGCCCGTCAGCCACAGGCGCGCTTCGAGCTGGAGACGTTTGGCGGGGCCTATCATGGCTTTGATGGCACGGCACCGGTGACGGAGCGCAGCGGCATCCCGAATGGGAGGCGTCACGGTACGGTCACCGTGGGTGGCGATCCGGCGGCACGCGAGGCCGCCTTCGCAAAGCTTGCGGCCTGGCTGGATGCGCCGCGCCCCTGATCGCATAGCAGTACACAAATACACGAACACCTAGACATTCACACCACAACAATCGACAGGACACACGCAACATGCAATGGGAAGTGGTGATCGGCCTCGAGACGCACACGCAGCTCTCGACGGTCTCGAAGATTTTCTCCGGCGCCTCCACCGCATTCGGTGCTGAGCCCAACACGCAGGCGGCGCCGGTGGATCTGGCATTGCCGGGCGTGCTGCCGGTGCTGAACAAGGGCGCTGTCGAGCGCGCCATCGTGTTTGGCCTGGCCATTGGCGCCAAGATCGCGCCAAAGAGCATCTTCGCGCGCAAGAATTACTTCTACCCGGATCTGCCCAAGGGCTACCAGATCAGCCAGTACGAGATCCCGGTGGTGCAGGGCGGCACGCTCACCATCCAGGTGGAAGGCAAGAACGGCCAGCCCGGCTATGAGAAGACCGTGCAGCTCACGCGCGCCCACCTGGAAGAAGACGCCGGCAAATCGCTGCACGAAGACTTTGCGGGCATGACCGGCATCGACCTGAACCGCGCCGGCACGCCGCTCTTGGAAATCGTGACCGAGCCCGACATGCGCAGCGCCGCTGAAGCCGTGGCGTATGCCAAGGCATTGCACGCACTGGTGATGTGGCTCGGCATCTGCGACGGCAACATGCAGGAAGGCAGCTTCCGCTGCGACGCCAACGTCTCGGTGCGCCCCGGCCCGGACGCACCGTTCGGCACGCGCTGCGAGATCAAGAACCTGAACTCGTTCCGCTTCCTGGAAGAGGCCATCAACTACGAAGTGCGCCGTCAGATCGAGCTGATCGAAGACGGCGGCACCGTGGTGCAGGAAACCCGCCTGTACGACCCGGACCGCAAGGAAACGCGCTCGATGCGCAGCAAGGAAGACGCGCAGGATTACCGCTATTTCCCGGACCCCGATTTGCTGCCGCTCGTCATCGGCGACGATTGGGTCGAGCGCGTGCGCGCCACGCTGCCGGAGTTGCCAGCCGCCATGGCTGCGCGCTTCGAGTCGGCCTACGGCCTGCCGAAGTACGACGCCAGCATCCTGACCGCCACCAAGGCGACCGCCGCCTACTTCGAGGCCGTGGTGGCCGAGGCTGGCGCCGCCAACGCCAAGGCTGCTGCCAACTGGATCATGGGCGAGGTCGCTTCGAACCTGAATCGCGCCGATCTGGAAATCGACGCTGCACCGGTCAAGCCCGCACAACTCGCCAAGCTGCTCGCACGCATTGCCGACGGCACGATCTCGAACAACACCGCCAAGAAGGACGTCTTCCCTGCTATGTGGGCTGGCGAACACGGCGCCGATGCCGACGCGATCATCGCCGAGAAGGGTCTGAAGCAAATGTCGGATTCCGGCGAGCTGGAGAAGATCATCGACGATGTGCTGGCGGCCAACGCCAAGTCGGTCGAGGAATTCCGCGCGGGCAAGGAGAAGGCCTTCAACGCGCTGGTCGGCCAGGCCATGAAGGCCACGCGCGGCAAGGCCAACCCGGCACAAGTGAACGATCTGCTGAAGAAGAAACTGGGCGCCTAAGGGGTAGCCGCACGCCATGACCATGAACGCACAAGACGTCGCCAACTACCTGCAAGCGCACCCGGCCTTCTTTGAAGAGCACGCCGAGCTGCTGGCCGCCATCCAGCTCACCAGCCCGCACAGCCACCGTGCCGTGTCGCTGCAGGAGCGCCAGATGGAAATCCTGCGCGACAAGCACAAGCATCTGGAACTGAAGCTATCGGACCTGATGCGCCACGGCAATGAGAACGACCGCACGCAGCAACGCGTGCACGCCTGGACGACGCGTCTGCTGGGCGAAGCCGACACGCACGCGCTGCCCTACGTGGTGCAGGATGGCCTGCGTGAGGTCTTTGAAGTGCCTGCAGTGGCGCTGCGCGTGTGGCAGGTGGGCGAAGAGTTCGCGCACCTGGAAGTGGCACAAGGTGTCAGCGAGGAAGTGCGCTTGTTCGCCGCTGGCCTGCGCGCGCCGTACTGTGGCGCCAATGCGGGCTTCGAGGCCGCCGGCTGGCTGGAAACCGCTCAGACGATCGAGTCGGTCGCCATCGTCACGTTGCGCGTGCCGGTGCGCGGTGATGCAGATGCCAGCGCCGCGCCGGCCTTCGGCCTGCTGGTGCTCGGCTCGCCGGATGCCCGTCGCTTCCACGACGGCATGGGCACGACCTACCTCGCGCAGATCGGCGAACTCGCCGCTGCCACGCTCAACCGCCTGCGCGACTGAGCGCACGCCACATGCCGCAATCTGCCTCCCATGCGAGTGACGACGATGCGCGCGACGTACCTGCGCCGCCGCATCCGCAGATTGCGGCCTACCTCGATGCGCTGAAGTTCGAGCGGCAACTCTCGCCGCACACGCTGGCAAGCTACGGCCATGAGTTGGCCGTACTGCAGCGATTGGGCGCGCAGCTTGCGGCCGGCATCGATCTCACGCAACTCCAGACGCACCACATCCGCCGCATGATGGCGCAACTGCACGGCAACGGCTTGTCGGGCCGCAGCATTGCACGGGCGTTGTCGGCATGGCGCGGCTGGTACAAGTGGATGGCGCTGCGTGACGCGGCTGTTACGGCCAACCCGGTCGACGGCGTACGTGCACCCAAGAGCCCGAAGCGGTTGCCGAAAGCCCTGTCCGTCGAACAAGCCGTTGCGTTGATGGAGCAACTGCCAGGCGACGATGCAGAGACGATTCGCGATCGCGCCGTCAACGAGCTGTTCTATTCGTGCGGACTGCGCCTTACGGAGTTGGTCAGCCTGGACCTGCGCCACGTGAAGGCCGGCGAGTATGAGTCCACCAGCTGGCTGGATCTCGACGCACGCGAGGTGATGGTGCTTGGCAAGGGCAGCAAGCGGCGCACCGTGCCGGTCGGCTCCAAGGCCGCCGAGGCGCTGGCCGCGTGGCTGGCGGTGCGCGAGCAACTGGCCAGGCCCGCACAGCTTGATACGGCGCCGGAGGATGCGCACGCGCTGTTCCTGTCGCCGCGCGGCAAGCGGCTGGCGCAGCGGCAGATTCAACTGCGCATGAAGCGTAACGCCATCGAGGCCGGTGTCCCGGCGGATGTGCATCCGCACGTGCTGCGGCATTCGTTTGCCACGCATATGCTGCAGTCGTCTGGTGACTTGCGCGCCGTGCAGGAACTGCTCGGGCACGCCAGCATTGCCAGCACGCAGGTTTATACTTCGCTCGATTTTCAGCACCTGGCCAAGATCTACGATCAGGCGCATCCCCGCGCAAAGAAGAAGTAACGCGCTGCCCCGAACCTTGTAGCGGGGCGCACTCTTTCCCCCAGTCGTATGCAAACCCTGATTCTCAAGCCCGGCAAGGAGCGCTCGCTGCTGCGCCGGCACCCGTGGATTTTCGCCAACGCCATCGACCGCATGGAAGGCCGCCCGCCGGCCTCCGGTGCCACCGTGGTTGTGCGTGCCGCCAGCGGCCAGTTTCTGGCGCGCGCCGCGTTCAGCCCGGTCTCGCAGATTCGCGCCCGCGTGTGGAGCTTTGACGAGGCTGAGCCCGTCGATCACGCCTTCTTCAAGCGCCGCATCGCATCTGCCGTGGCGTACCGCCGCGCCTGGGTGCACGACACCGATGCCGTGCGCCTCATCATGGGCGAGGCCGACGGCCTGCCCGGCCTGATCGTCGACCAGTACGGCACCGGCGAGGCGGGTCAGCTCGTCTGCCAGTTCAGCGCCGCTGGTGTCGAACATTGGAAGGACGCCATCGTCGCCGCGCTCATCAAGGAGACGGGCTGCCCCAACGTGTACGAACGCTCCGATGTGAGCGTGCGTGAGCGCGAGGGCCTGGAACAGATGACCGGCGTGCTGGCCGGCGCCGAGCCCGCCGCAGACTTGTCCGCCACCGAGCACGGCGTGCGCTATTACGTGGATGTGCGCGAGGGCCACAAGACCGGCTTCTACGTCGATCAACGTGACAACCGTGCCCTCGTCGGCGCGCTGGCGAAAGATCGCGATGTGCTCAATTGCTTCTGCTATACCGGCGGTTTCTCGCTGGCGGCATTGAAGGGCGGGGCGCGTTCGGTGGTGTCGATCGACTCGTCGGGCGAGGCGTTGGCGGTGGCGGAGCGCAACGTCACGCTCAACGGATTCGATCCGGCACGTGCCGAATGGCTGGATGCGGATGTCTTCAAGTCGCTGCGCAACTTTCGCGCAGAGGGGCGCCAGTTCGACCTGATCGTGCTGGACCCGCCCAAGTTTGCGGCGTCAGCCCAGCAGGTGGACCGTGCGGCGCGCGCGTACAAGGAGATCAACCTCGTCGGCATGCAGTTGCTGCGCCCGGGCGGCCTGCTGTTCACATACTCGTGCTCGGGTGCGATCGATGCCGATCTGTTCCAGAAGATCGTTGCGGGCGCGGCGGCCGATGCCAAGGTGACGGCGCGCATTCAGCGTCGTCTGGCCGCAGGTGTCGATCACCCCCTGCTGACGAGTTTCCCGGAAGGCGAATACCTCAAGGGTTTGCTGCTACAGGTTGGGTAGGCAATACTCAGGGGCGCCCGCATGGACATGCTTGCCGCGATGCGTGTGTTTCAGCGCGTTGCCATGACACTGAGTTTTACGGAGGCCGCCGAGCGGCTTGGACTTGCGCCATCCAGCGTGTCGAGGCAGATCGACCTGCTGGAAGACCAGTTGGGCGTCAAGTTGCTGACGCGGACGACGCGCAAGTTGTCGCTTACCGAGCCGGGGGAGCTCTACAAGAGCCGAGTCGACGCGCTGTTGGCCGAGTTCGATGCGGTGCACGACAGCGTCGCCACCTTTGCGAGCGAGCCACGCGGGCGCCTGAGGGTCAGCGTGCCGCGGGTGTTCGGCAAGCGGGTGTTGAGCCCACTCCTGCCGGCATTTCTGAAGGCGCACCCCAAGATGTCGGTGGAGCTGTCGCTGACCGACGACTACGCCGACCTGGTGGAAACCGACATCGACTTGGCCATCCGTATCGGCACCCTGGGCGACTCGACGCTGATCAGCCGGCCGCTGGGCCGCTACCGGCGCGTTCTGTGCTGTCATCCGTCGTATCTGCGCACGCGTGCACAACCAACCGAACCGGCCGATCTTGCGGCGCACAACTGCCTGCGCTACCGCCAATCCGGCGAGCGCGTGGTCTGGGCGTTCTCGCACCGTGATCGAGACGTCGCGATAGAGATCGCGCCACACGGCGACCTGAGCGCCAATGACGTCGAGGTGCTGCTTGGTGCAGCCCAGGCCGGTGGGGGTATCGCGCTGCTGCCCCATTGGTTGGTCGGCGATGCCATCGACCGTGGCGAGCTGGTTCAATTGTTGCCCGACTACCCGCTGGCCGGCGGCCGCCAGGCAGCGGGCATCCACTTCGTCTATGCCATCAACCGGCGCCAGTCCCGCAAGGTTCGTGCGTTCATGGCGTATGTGTTGGACCAGGCTGGCCACCTATTCGCCTGAAAGCCGGTAACCGCGCCACAGCGGGCGTGCATTTTTGTGTGGCGCGCAAAAGTCTTCCCGGCGCGGCCGTGTTTTTCTGGGCGTGTCGCTTCGGAACAATGTGTCCACTTGGCAAATCCGCCAAGCCTCATTGACCGACCAGGACACTCCCATCATGAAAAAGATCGCCATCGCAGTGCTGTTTGCCGTCGCGCCATTTGCCCACGCCCACGACATTCAATGGCGCCACACCTTCCACCTCACGCAGTCCGCGGCGTTTGAGGTTGCCGACCTCCCCGGTCACGTGGTGGGGGCCGGCGAAGGCACCGGCCTTGGGCTGTTTCCTGCCGATCAAGTGGCCACCATGAAGCTGAGCTACTTTGTCGATTTCGTGAAATCCGAGGGCCCGTTCACGGCCTACGAAACCTACCGCTTTGCCAATGGTTCCACGCTCTCAGTTCAGCGCACCGGCTCGACCACGGTCGACGCGCGCAGCGGCGTGGCCACCCTGAGTGGCAAGTTCACGTTCGTGGGCGGCAGTGGCACCTATGCGGGCATCCATGGCGGTGGCACCTTCGTCGGTAAGCGCCTCAATCCGCTCGCGGCCGGCGCCGACCAGTACCTGGACTACACGGGTAGCTACGAGCTGTCTACGCAGTGAGCGCAGGCGGCATTCTGGCGCGCGCGGCATGCCGCAACGCGCCATCAGTCGCGGTCCGCGCTCCATGAAAGCCGGGCCGCGTTCGGTGGTGTCGATCGACTCGTCGGGCGAAGCGCTGGCGGTGAGGGAGCGCAACGTTACGCGTAATGGTTTCGATGCGGCGCGTGCCGAATGGCTGGATGCGGATGTCTTCAAGTCGCTGCGCAACTTTCGCGCAGAGGGGCGCCAGTTCGACCTGATCGTGCTGGACCCGCCCAAGTTTGCGGCGTCTGCACAACAGGTGGATCGCGCGGCGCGCGCGTACAAGGAGATCAACCTGGTCGGCGTGCAGTTGCTGCGCCCGATGCCAAGGTGACGGCACGCATTCAGCGTCGTCTGGCGGGCGGTGTGGATCATCCGCTGCTGACGAGCTTTCCGGAAAGCGAATACCTCAAGGGGGTGCTGCTGCAGATCGGCTAGCAATTTGTCGCAAATTTTGGCTTGTCCCCGCGGGCCTCAATTGCGAAGATGCGCGCCCCTCTTGTTGTTCGCATCACGTTGATGGCATCCCATGCTGCCCACCATGCGACGGGTTGGGCGGCGGGTCTGATTGCCGCTGCCATCGTCGCGCAGTCCCCCCATTCCTCGCCCGAGCACCTCGGTTGCATCCTGGCGTTTTGCGCCGCCATTGCCGGCGGCACCGCGCCTGACTGGATGGAAGTCGCGTGGTGGCGTCGCAAGCGACGGCTCTGGATCACACACCGTACCGTTACGCATTGGGGCGTCGGCTGGGTTGCGGCGCTGGTTCTGTCTTACCAGGCGCTGAGCCATGATCACCTGTGGGCGCCGCTGCTGTTCGGCTTTGCGTGCGGCGGGCTGATGCACCTGCTGGCGGATTGGCCGAACCCGCTGGGCGTGCCCTGGATCTGGGGGCGTCATTCTCTGAACCTATGGAAGAGCGGGCGCTGCGACCTGATCGTGGTGATCCTGGCATGGGCGGCGGCGTGCTGGCTGGTGCGGCCGCTGTGGGCGACGACGGCATCACGGGTGCTCGCCTGGTTTGCCCACCAGGTGCGCTGAGGCCGCCCCGGCCGACATGGCGTGCACGTGATGCTGGCAATGTCTGATGGAAGCCGGACGCGCAAACGACTAAGTTGGAACCGCCGGACGACACATGTCCGAATCCAACTCCGTTTGCGCAACGCTTGCGCAAACGCCTTCACCGGAGTCATCGATGACACTGGATGTGACCCGCCAGGACCCTCGCTACAACACGCTCAAGCACGGCTTCAACCTGCGCTGGCCGGCGACGGAGGCTCAGGCCGCCGGCCGTATCGCCCTCGTTGAAAGGCCCGACGATGTGGCGCCCGCCATCCAGCGCATCGTCAACGCGGGCCAGCGCCCGACGGTGCGCAGCGGCGGGCATTGCTACGAAGATTTCGTCTCCAACAACCCCGATGGCACGATCGTCGACCTGAGCCTGCTCGATTCGCCCGAGGTGCGCGCCGATGGCTCGGTGCACATTCCCGCCGGTACGCAGAACTGGAACGGCTACCTTGAACTCTACAAGCGCCACAACGTGACGCTGCCCGGTGGTTCGTGCTATTCGGTGGGCGCGGGCGGGCACATCTGCGGGGGCGGCTACGGGCTGCTGTCGCGGCTGCAGGGGCTGACGGTGGATTGGTTGTCTGCCGTGGACATCGTGACTGTGGACAAGGATGGCAAGGCGGCCGCGCGCACGGTCGATGCCACGCGCGATCCGGAGCTCTTTCGCGCATGCCGCGGCGCGGGCGGCGGCACCTTCGGCGTCATCACTGGCTACACCTTCGCCAAGCTGCCTCAGGCACCGCAGGAAGTGGCGCTCGCCACCGTCGCCTTCGACTGGGCCAGTATGACGCCCCAGCGCTTTGCTGAACTGCTGCGCATCTACGGCGAATACTGGGAGACGCGGGGCAAGGACCCGGACACCTGGGGCATGTTCTCGCTGCTCAAGCTCACGCACAAATCGGCCGGGCAGATCGTGCTGCTCACGCAGTTCTGCAACCCCGATGGCACGTGCCGCGATCTTTCCGTGCTCAACGATTTTCTCGATCGCTTCCAGGCCTGTGCGCCCACGCCCGTGAAGGGCCATCCCCCCGGCTATGGCCCGGCGCACAAGCAGGGCATGGGGCAACTGCTCTGCTCGAAGCCCCACACCGTCGTGCAGTACGACTGGCTGACCGCCACGCAATACCTGAACGGCTCGGGTGCCAACCAGCGCGGCAAGTACAAGTCTGCCTACATGAAGCGCGGCTTTACCGCGAGCGAGGCGCAGCGCATCTACACGCACCTCACGCGGACCATCCCCGGCGTGGACCTGAGCCAGTCGCTGCTGCAGGTGGATTCCTACGGCGGCGCAGTCAACAAGGCCGAGCGCATTGCCGACACGGCCGTGCCGCAGCGTGCGTCCATCATGAAGCTGCAGTACCAGACCTACTGGACCTCCGCCACCGACGACGCCGGCCACCTGCGCTGGATCAGCGATTTCTACCGTGACGTCTACGGCGCCCCCGACGTGCCCGCCCCGCACAGCGGTACACCCTACCCCGGCAACCGTTACGAGGGCTGCTACATCAACTACCCCGACGTCGACATGCTGGCCTACCCGTTCTGGCCGCAGCTCTATTACGGCGATGGCGATCTCTATGCGTTCCTGCAACGTGTCAAGCGCCGTTATGATCCGAACAACATCTTCCACCACGCGATGTCCGTGCGTGCGTGAGGAGGAGCCTATCCATGACCAATCGCCGCACCCCAAATCGTCGAACCTTCATGCAGTGGACCGGTAGCCTGCCCTTGCTGGGCGCTCTCCCCAAGACCGTAATGGCCCAGGCGGGCGAGCAGCCCGCTGCCTCCGGTGCACAACCTGCAGGCGCTGCGCGCTCGCCGCGCTTTGCCTACGTCGGCACCTATACGTTCAACGCGCCAGGCGGCACCGCCGGTGGCCCAGCCGCGCGCGGCATCTACGTGCTCGAGCTGCGCGGCGATGCGTGGACGCAGGTGCAGGTGGTCGAGAGTGCCAATCCGTCGTTCCTGGCGGTGCACCCGAATCAGCGCTTTCTGTACGCCATCAACGAGATCGATGTCTACGAAGGTCGCCCGACCGGCACCGCCGAGGCCTATTCGATTGACCCGCGCGACGGCAAGCTCAAGCTGATCAACCGCCAGCCGCTGTCGTTGTCGGGGACGATTCCCGCGCATGTGGCGGTGTCGCCGAACGGGCGGTATCTGGCGGTTTCGCTGTACGGCGGCGGTGCCTACAACGTGCTGCCGATCAGTCCGGACGGCAAGCTTGGCGAGGTGTCGGGCATCTTCAAGGACACCGGCGCCGGCCCGCGCCCCGAACAGGAGGCGCCGCACGCGCACATGATGCTGTTCGATCCGGCGGGCAAGCATGTGCTCGGTACCGACCTCGGCACCGACCGCATCAACGTGTTTGCCATCGAGCAAGGCAAGCTGGCCCCGCGCGACCGCGCGCAGCTCAAGCCCGGCAGCGGCCCGCGCCATCTGGCGCTGCATCCGCAGGGCAAGCTGCTCTATGTCATCAACGAACTGGATGGCACCGTGGCGTGCCATGGTTATGACGCCGACACCGGCCGCGTGCTGGACGAGCGCCAGCGCATCTCCACCACCCCGGCCGACTACATCGGCCAGAAGAGTGGCGCCGAGGTGCTGGTGCACCCGTCCGGGCGCTTCCTGTACGCTAGCAATCGCAAGCTGAAGTCGGATCACCCGTTGGCCGACAGCGTGGCCGCCTTCAGTGTCGACGCCTCGGGCAAACTCACCTCTATCCAATACTGGAGCGAGGGTTTGCGTTTCCCGCGTGCGATGACGATGGCAGCCGACGGCAACCATCTCTACGCGCTCAGCCAGAAGGGCGACACGATCCTGCGGCTGCGCATTGACCCGCAGACCGGCAAGCTGGATCAGCCCGTGGTGGTGGCCAAGGTGCCGACACCGGTGTGTTTGGTGTTTGCCGCCTAGCGTTTGCCGCCAAGCACGTTGAAAAACCCTGGGCGGTGCAAGGCCGCCCAGTTGCAACTCAATTGCAGCACCCCTTCGGCCGTGGGACAATCCCACGCATGAGCACTCCGGCCTCGCGAGACGATCTCGCCACTCAGCAACCCGCTTCATTCGACTCGCCCGATGCAGCTGCCCGCACACGCCTGCGCAGCCTGGGCAGCCGCGTGACCGAGCCGCGCGTGCGCGTGCTGGCCGTGCTGATGCAGGGCGACGAACCGCTCTCGCACCAGGCTGTGTGTGATGCACTGCCAGACGACTCGGGCATCGACCGTGTGACGGTCTATCGCGTGCTCGACTGGCTGGCGGCTGGCGGCATCGTCCACAAGACGGCGGGCGCCGATCGCGTCTTCCGCTTCAGCCTGGCCGAGCACGACGCCGCGCGCGAAGCGGCGCACCGCTCGCACAGCCACTTTCACTGCACACAGTGCGGACGCGACTTCTGTCTGGAAACGGCGGAGCCACCGGCCATGCCGAAGGCCGCCCTACCCGCCGGCTTTGCGGCCGATCACGCTGAACTCACCATCAAGGGCTGCTGCGCCGATTGCCGCGCCGGCTCGCAACAAGGAAACGCACCATGTCCAAAATGATCCCGGTCACCATCCTGACGGGCTTTCTCGGCAGCGGTAAGACCACGCTGCTCAAGCGCATCCTGACCGAGCAGCACGGCATGAAGATCGCCGTGATCGAAAACGAGTTCGGCGAAGAGAACATCGACAACGACATCCTCGTGCAGGACGGCAACGAGCAGATCGTGCAGATGAGCAACGGCTGCATCTGCTGCACCATCCGCGGCGACCTCGTGGCCGGCCTGTCGGATCTGCTCACGCGCCGCGACAACGGCCAGATTCAGTTCGACCGTGTGGTCATCGAGACCACCGGCGTGGCCAACCCCGGCCCCGTCGCGCAGACCTTCTTCATGGATGACGAGATCGCCAGCCGTTACCTGCTGGACGCCGTCATCACGCTGGTCGACGCCAAGCACGGCAACACGCAGCTCGACAAGCAGGAAGAAGCGCAGCGCCAGGTGGGTTTTGCCGATGCCATCTTCATCACCAAGAGCGATCTGGTGTCGGCCGAGGACGTGGACGCGCTGCGCCACCGCCTGCTGCACATGAACCCGCGCGCCCCGATCCGTACAGCCAATTTTGGCGAAACCCCGATCGACACGATCTTCGACCTGCGCGGCTTCAACCTGAACGCCAAGCTGGAGATCGACCCCGACTTCCTGCGTGAAGACGGCCATGACCACAACCACGATCATGACCATGACCACGCCTGCTCGGCCGACTGCGACCACGATCATGACCACCACGACCATGGTCACGGCCACCACCATCACGGCCACGCGCACCACACCGACCGCATCGCCTCGTTCGTCTTCCGCAGCGAACGCCCGTTCAACTACACCAAGCTGGAGGAGTTCCTCTCGGGCGTGCTGAACATCTACGGCGAGAAGCTGCTGCGCTACAAGGGCGTGCTCTATATGGAAGGCGTCGATCGCAAGGTGGTGTTCCAGGGGGTGCACCAGCTCATGGGCAGCGACGTGGGCGGCAAGTGGGATGGTGAAAAACCCAGCAACCGCATGGTCTTCATCGGGGTGGATCTGCCGCGCGAAACAATTTTGAAAGGATTGGAGAACTGTCTGGCCTAGGGCTTGTTTCCCCCAGGTCGCTTTCCCCCTCCTTTTGGGTGGCCTTCCCGGGCGCTTTCAGGCAGAATCCGGGCCGGATTTTCTGTCCGTGTTTCTCCGATAGTTCGGGTAAGATCGTTCGGCTACAATAAGTCGATTCAGTGCACGTCGTCCCAGGCACGTCCGATTGGAGGAGCAGGCGATGGTGACCAAGAACAAGGATGGACGCGGCGCTAATGGCGGCGCCCTGCGGTCCAACACGGAGTCGGCTGCAGCCCAGGCTGCGCCAGCCACCCGAAAAAAAGCGGCAGGGGGCGCCGCTGCGGGCAAGGCAACAGGAGGCGCGCGGGGCGGCAAGTCCGCCGCCAGCCAGAACGAGTCCAACGCATCCCCGCGCAAGGACGACGCGACAGCCGACACGGCGCGCGATTTACCAGGATCATCCGCAGCAACCATGAGCAGCAAGAAACTACTCACCGAAGCCGAAATCCTGAAGATGGGCGAAAAGGATTACATGAATGAGGCGCAACTCGCCTTCTTCAAGGACCGGCTTGTAAAAATGCGCGACGACATTCTCAAGAATGCCGATCAGACGGTCAGCGACCTGCGCGAAACAGTCGTCGTGCCGGACCCCGCCGATCGCGCCACCATCGAGGAAGAGCACGCGCTGGAACTGCGTACGCGCGATCGCGAGCGCAAGCTGCTCAAGAAGGTCGAACAGTCGATCGCCCGCATCGACGCTGGTGACTACGGCTACTGTGATGAAACCGGCGAGCCGATCGGCGTGCCGCGTCTGATCGCCCGCCCGACCGCCAACCTGTCGCTGGAGGCGCAGGAGCGCCGCGAAAAGCGCCAGAAGTTGATGGGTGACTGACGCGCGCGTCGCATCGGTTGACGCATTCGTTTGAATCTTGCAGCCCGGTCACCCACCGGGCTGTTTGTTTTATAGGCCACGATCATGTCCCGTCCGCTTCCCGTTACCGTGCTGTCCGGCTTTCTGGGTGCCGGCAAGACCACGCTGCTCAACCACGTGCTCGCCAACCGCGAGGGCAAGCGCGTGGCCGTGATCGTCAATGACCTGTCAGACGTCAACATCGATGCGCAACTCGTGGGCGACGGCACCGCCACCAGCGCGCAGCTCTCGCGCACCGACGAACGCATGGTGGAGCTGTCCAACGGGTGCATCTGCTGCACGCTGCGCGAAGACCTGCTCGACGAGATCGCCCGCCTGGCTCGCGAAGACCGCTTCGACTACCTGCTCATCGAATCAACGGGCGTGGCCGAGCCCTTGCCGATCGCCGAGACCTTCACGTTTGAAGATGCCGAGGGCGATGTGCTGTCGGACCTCGCACGCCTGGACACGATGGTGACGGTGGTCGATGCCCAGCACTTTCTCGCCGACTACGATGCCGCGGATTTCCTGTCCGACCGCGGCCAGGCCCGCGACGAGGACGACGACCGCACCGTGGTCGACCTGCTGATCGAGCAGGTCGAGTTCTGCGACGTGATCGTGCTCAACAAGATCGACCTCGTGAGCGACGCCGAGCGCGAACGTCTGGCGGGCATCCTGCATTCGCTAAACCCGCGTGCGCGCATCGTGCCGGCATCGTTCGGTAAGGTGCCGCTGGACGACATTCTGAACACGCACCGCTTCGATTTCGACGCGGCATCCGCTGCGCCCGCGTGGTTGGCCGAGCTGCGCGGCGAACACGTGCCCGAAACGGAGGCGCTTGGCATCCGCAGTTTCGTCTATCGACGCCGCGTGCCGTTCCACCCGCAGCGCCTGTGGGACCTGATGCATACCGAATGGCTGCGCGAGCATGGCCGCGTGCTGCGCTCGAAGGGCTATTTCTGGCTCGCCTCACGCATGGACACGGCTGGCAGTTGGGGCCAGGCTGGCGGTGTCATGCGCCACGGCGGCGCCGGCGCATGGTGGGCGGCTGTGAATGAGGCCGAGTGGCCCGATGAGGAAGAAGCCCGCGCCGACATCATGGACAAGCTGCACGACAACGGTGTGCCTGCGCCGTGGGGCGACCGCCGTCAAGAGCTTGTTTTCATCGGCACCGATCTGGACGAGGCCGCACTCGTCGCGCAACTCGATACCTGCCTGCTGACCGACGCAGAAATGGCCGCCGGCCCCGAAGCCTGGGCCAGGCAGGCTGACCCGTTCCCCGCCTGGGCGTTCGACGATCACGACGACGAGGACTGGGACGAAGGCCACGATCACCAGCATGGTGGCGACTGCGATTGCGGGCACCATCATTGAGCGCGCACACCCCCTGCTTCAGCGACGTTGACACCGGCGTCATCCGGTCCTGACAATCCCCGAACGTTTTGTTTTCATAACGAACCATCGGGGAGTCCTCATGCCGGTTCTGCGTTTGTTGCGCGTCGCGAGTTCGCGTTTGGGACTTTTGGGACTTCTTGCCGCGCTGTCCCTCATTGCTGCCGCACCGCTTGCCGCGCAGGCCGCGCCGCCCTCCACGCTGGTGGTTGGCCTGTCGGGCGACATCACCTCGCTCGATCCGCACTTCCATAACGTCACGCCCAACTCGAACGTGGCCGAGCACATGTTCGAGGCGCTGATCGCCAAGGACGAGAAGATGCGCATGAAGCCCGGCCTCGCCACCTCGTGGAAGGCCGTGAGCGACACGGTGTGGGAGATCAAGCTGCGCCCCGGCGTGCACTTCCATGACGGCAGCGATTTCACCTCGGCCGACGTTGTCTATTCGCTGGCGCGCCCGGCGACCATCAAGAACAGCCCGTCGCCGTTCACGATCTACACGCGTGGTTTCAAGGACGTGACGGCGGTCGACAAGCTGACCGTGCGCATCACCACCAATGGCCCGTATCCGCTGGTGCCGAACGATCTGTCGACCATCTACATCGTGTCGAAGAAGGCGGCCGAGAAAGCGGGTCCGGAGGACTTCAACAACGGTCGCGCGCTGATTGGAACGGGGCCGTACAAGTTTGTCTCGTTTGCCAAGGGCGATCGCGTTGAGCTGGCGCGTTTTGACGGCTACTGGGGCAAGAAGCCGCAATGGGAGCGCGTGACACTGCGCATCATGACGGCGGATCCTTCGCGCGTGGCGGCGCTGCTGGCCGGCGACGTGCAGGTCATCGAAAACGTGCCGACCTCCGACATCAAGAAGCTGTCGAGCGACCCGGCGGTATCGGTGTTCAAGATGCCGGTGTTCCGCATGATGTATCTGCACCTGGATTCGAACCGCGATGTGTCGCCGTTCGTGACCGACAAAGCGGGCAAGCCGCTGGCGAAGAATCCGCTCAAGGACGTGCGTGTGCGTCAGGCGATCTCGCTGGCCATCTCGCGTCAGGCCATCGTCGATCGCGTGATGGAAGGTGCAGCCGAGCCGACCGGACAACTCGTCAACAGCGCGCTGTTCGGCCACGTGCCTGGCCTGAAGGCGCCGGTGGCAGACCCGGCCGCCGCGAAGAAACTGCTTGCCCAGGCTGGCTATCCCGATGGCTTTGCGATCACGCTGCACGCCACCAACAACCGCTATGTGAACGACGACCGCGTCGCCCAGGTGATCGCTTCGATGCTTTCGCGTGTGGGGATTGCCACCAAGGTGGAGGCGATGCCGTCGGCCACGTTCTTCACGCGGGCCAACAAGCTGGACTTCTCATTCCTGCAGGCGGGTTGGGGTGCGGATACCGGCGAAGCGAGTTCGAGCTTGAAGGCATTGCTGGCCACCTATGATCCGGCGCGCGGCTGGGGCGCCTCTAACCGTGGGCGCTATTCCAATCCAGCGCTGGACGCCAAGCTGGCCGAGGCCTTGCAGACCATCGACGACCCCCAGCGCGAGAAGCTGCTGCAGGAAGCCACGGAAATCGGCATGCGCGACTACGGCGTGATTCCGCTGTACTTCAACATCAACGTGTGGGCCGCGCGCAAGGGCTATACGGTGGTGCCGCGTCTGGATGAGCGCACCTACGCTTTCGACGTCACGCACTGACGATCCTAAAAGCGATGCGCGGCGCACAAAAATTGTGCGCCGCTGCGCAAATCAGGCTTGAAATCCTGGGGGCTGACGTCAAGTATGGAACTCTTTGACCGGCCCGCGGTGGGCCGGCTCAGGCTGGACCCCAAGGAACAAGCGCATGGAACAGTATCACGGCACCACCATTGTCAGCGTGCGGCGCGGCAACCAAGTTGCGCTCGGCGGCGACGGCCAAGTCACGCTGGGCAATATCGTGATGAAGGGCACCGCCCGCAAGGTGCGCGCCATCTATGATGGCAAGGTGCTGGTTGGCTTTGCCGGCGCCACCGCCGATGCGTTCTCGCTGCTCGACCGCTTCGAAGCCAAGCTGCAGAAGCATCAGGGCAATCTGCTGCGCTCTGCAGTCGATCTTGCAAAAGACTGGCGGACCGACCGCGCCCTGCGTCACCTGGAAGCGATGTTGATCGTCGCGGACCGTGAAGCGACGCTGATCATCACCGGCAACGGCGACGTGCTGGACCCGGAAGGCGGTATCGCCGCGATCGGCTCGGGCGGTTCGTACGCGCAATCGGCCGCCAAGGCGCTGATGGAGAACACCGACCTCGGCCCCCGCGAGGTGGTGGAGAAATCGCTGAAGATCGCCGGCGAACTCTGCATCTACACCAACACCAATTTCGTGATCGAGACGCTCGAGTAAGCGGTCTCGCTCTGCACAGGATTCCCATGTCTGAAACCATGACGCCGTCGGAAATCGTTTCCGAACTCGACAAGCACATCATCGGCCAGCAGAAGGCCAAGAAGGCCGTGGCCGTGGCGCTGCGCAACCGCTGGCGCCGTCAGCAAGTGGGCGACCCGCTGCGCCAGGAAATCACGCCCAAGAACATCCTGATGATCGGCCCGACCGGCGTGGGCAAGACCGAGATCGCCCGCCGTCTGGCCAAGCTGGCCGATGCGCCGTTCATCAAGATCGAGGCGACCAAGTTCACCGAGGTGGGGTATGTCGGCCGCGACGTCGACACCATCGTGCGTGACCTGGCCGAGATGGCCATCAAGCAGACGCGCGAATCCGAGATGAAGAAGGTGCGCGCCAAGGCCGAAGATGCAGCGGAAGACCGCCTGCTCGACGTGCTGATTCCGCCGCCGCGCGACATCGGTTTCTCGCAGCCGGAAGAGAAGGATTCCAACGCGCGCCAGGCGTTCCGCAAGAAGCTGCGCGAGGGTCAGCTCGACGACAAGGAGATCGAGCTCGAAGTATCGGCCGGCACCCCCAGCATGGACATCATGGGCCCGCCGGGCATGGAAGACATGACGGAACAGATCCGCTCGATGTTCGCCGGGCTGGGCCAGGGCAAGAAGCATCGCCGCAAGATGAAGGTGGCCGAGGCCTTCAAGCTGCTGATCGACGAAGAGGCCGCCAAGCTGCTGAACGAAGACGAGCTCAAGCACAAGGCCGTTGCCAATGTCGAGCAGAACGGCATCGTGTTCCTGGATGAGATCGACAAGATCGCCAGCCGCAGCGAGTACGGCGGTGGCGAGGTGTCGCGTCAGGGCGTGCAGCGCGATCTGCTGCCGCTGGTGGAAGGCACGACCGTCAACACGAAGTACGGGATGATCAAGACCGACCACATCCTGTTCATCGCGTCGGGCGCGTTTCATCTGTCCAAGCCGAGTGATCTGATCCCTGAACTGCAGGGCCGCTTCCCGATTCGTGTGGAGCTGGATTCGCTGTCGGTGGACGACTTCCGCGCGATCCTTACGCAGACGGACGCGAGCCTGACCAAGCAGTACCAGGCGCTGATGAAGACGGAGGGTGTCGATCTTGTGTTTGCGGATGATGGCATCCGTCGCCTGGCCGAGATCGCCTGCGCGGTCAACGAGAAGGTCGAGAACATCGGTGCGCGCCGCCTGTACACGGTGATGGAGCGTCTGCTGGAAGACCTGTCGTTCCACGCGCACAAGTCGTCGGGCGAGACTGTCACCATCGACGCCGCGTATGTCGATGAGCGTCTGAACGAGCTGTCGGGCAACGAAGATCTGTCGCGCTACGTGCTTTAAGCGTGTAAGCAACGCATCCCACATGCCCTGCGGGCCGCATCGGAAACGATGCGGCCCGTTTTGTTTGGGCGCTCGCCAGCCCAGGCGCAGCAAGGATTTGCTCAGGATTGCCTGGGGGCAGGCCCGTTATCTGCTGAGCAAGGGATGCCGCAAAGACAATGCGCGCCGCGCACCTCGCGTGCGTGATGCCAATGACGACAAGGAGAGAAGCATATGAAATCGATCCAACGCCTGACCCTGTGTTGCGTGCTCGCTTGCGCCCCGTTGGGCATCGCTCACGCTCAGCTCACGCCTGCGCCAACTGGGCCCGCCGGGGCATCCACGTCCAACGACACCAAGCGCGCGGCGTACGACAGCGCCGTCAAGCAGGCCGACTCCGACTACAAGGCAGCCAAGGACAAGTGCGATGCGATGAAGGGCAATGCGCGTGATGTCTGCCGAGCGCAGGCCAAGGGCGACTACAGCGTTGCCAAGGCCAACGCCACGGTCGACCGCGACGGCACCGAAGCCGCCCGCAACCGCGCTGCCAAGGAACGGGCCGAGGCCGACTACGGCGTCGCCAAGACCAAGTGCGATGCCATGAAGGGCAACGACAAGGACAGTTGTGTCAAGGATGCCAAGGCCGCCTACACGCGTGCCAAGGGTGCTGAAGACGTGAGTCACGCCAAGGCGACCGGTACCGCCAAGGACGTCAGCGAAGCGCGCCGCGATGCCGCCAAGGACACCAACGACGCCAACTACAAGGCAGCCAAGGAACGCTGTGACGCCATGTCGGGCGATGCCAAGACGACGTGCCAGAACGACGTGGCCGCCAAGTTCAAGAAGTAAGCCGCACGGAAGTTTTTACACGGGCGGCCTGGGGGTCGCCCCCGTTTTGTTCCAACCGCAACGGAGGTCGTATGAACTGGGATCAGATCGAAGGCAAATGGGAGCAGGCCAAGGGCAAGGTCAAGGAGCAGTGGGGCAAGCTCACCGACGATGACCTGACCATCATCCGCGGCAAGCGTGACCAGCTTGCCGGCAAAATCCAAGAACGCTATGGCTACACGAAGGAGCGTGCCGAAGACGAACTCAAGGCGTGGGAGCGCGATACGCGATGGTGATGCGCCAGCGCTGACACGCCGGGCGGCTGTTCGCCTTACTTGGCGACCGGCCGCTTGCCCAGCTTGCGCTGCAGCGTGCGCCGGTGCATGTTCAGCGCCCGCGCGGTGGCGGAGATGTTCCCGCCGTGCTCGGCCAGGACGCGCTGGATGTGCTCCCACTCCAGCCGTGCCACCGACAGCGGTGCAGGGTTCTCCATGGTCTGCTCGGCCACGGCCTCGGATACGCCCACTTGCAGCGCCAGCAGGATCGAATCGACGTTCGCGGGTTTGGCGAGGTATTCATCGGCGCCGAGCTTCACTGCTTGCACGGCGGTCGCGATGCTCGCGTAGCCCGTCAGGATCAGCATGCGCGCGTCGGGCAGTGCCTGCCGCAGTGGAGCGATCCAGTGCAGGCCGGAATCCGTGCCGCCGTGGGGCATCAGGCCCTTGTCGCTGGCGGCCAGGTGCAGGTCCACTGTCACATAGGCAAAGCGCGTCTGGCGGGCCAGCGACAGTGCCTCGCCGCCGGTATGGGCGATCTGCGGAGCAAAGCCGCGACGTGTGAGCGCACGCGCCAGGGTTTGCGCAAAAACGTCGTCGTCGTCGAGGATCAGGAAGGGGGCGGGTTGTTGCATGTGGATCTCCAGGCCGCAGGGGCCGTGTTGGAGCGGTCGCTCTTATGTGAATAGGGTGGGCGCGCCGATGATGGGGGTGGCCGATTCTTCCTTCGGACCGCCAACCGGCAGCCGGAGTTCGGCAATCGCGCCTTGCGGTGGGTTGGGGCGCAGCACCACGGTGCCGCCCAGGCGACGTGCCGTGGTTGCGGCCAGATAGACGCCGATGCCGTGGCCACCGTGCTTGCTGCGCACCGGCGTGCGGCCCAGCGACGTGCGCAGGTCTTCCGGCAGGCCAAGGCCGGTATCGATGATGGACAGCACGATCTGCGGTGGGGCCTCGCGCAGCGCATCGGGGGTGGCGTCGATCTTGACGGTCAGCAGCAGCGGCACCTGGTCGCGTTTGGCCTGTTGCTGGCTGCGCGCAGCGTTGTCGAGCAGGATGGTGAGGATCTGGCCCACATAGACGGGATCCAATTCCACCGCCTGCGCGGCCGGCGAGCTTTCCGTGTGCAGACGGATATCCGGGTGACGCAATTGCCAAGTCTGCGTGAACTCCGGCAGCCATTGGCCGAGTGGCTCGGGCGCGCCATCATTGGGTTTGCGCTGCAACCGGGCGAGCGCGGCGCGGCACAGTTCGAGCTGCTGCTCGATGGCGCGCAGGTCTTCCTGGTAAGGGGCGAGCGGCGAATTGGGCTGCTTCGCGTCGTGCTGCAGCTCACCGGCGATGACCGCAACTGTGGACAGCGGCGTGCCCATCTCATGCGCCACACTGGCGCCTTGCGACATCAACGCCTCAACGCGCTGATCGCGCAGCAGGCGTTCGCGCGCTTCTGTCAGCTCGGCGTCGCGCTCACGCAGTGCGGCGGACAGGCGCGCCGTGAAGCCGGCAATCATTGCGCTACTGGCCACGAAGTCGATCCACATGCCGGCCAGGTGATACGGCACCGCATCGGCCTGGTTCAGCAGGTTCAGCGGGATGTAGTTGCCGAGCATCATGCTGTAGGCCGCCAGCGCGTACAGCGTCAGGCCCACCACGTGCGCGATCGGCAGCAGGGCTGCAGCAATCGCCAGTGCGGGCAGGTAGAACGACACGAACGGGTTGGTCGCGCCACCAGTGAAGTACAGCAGCGCGGAGAGTGCCGTGAGGTCCACCAGCAACTGGATGGTGATTTCGATAGGGCGCACCGGCCGTTCGCTGCGCATGCGCAGGCCCGTGGCCAGGTTGAACAGCGCGTGCAGGCCCATCACCATGAGCAGGGGCACCACCGGTAACTGCACGCCGAAGACCTGCGGCGCCAGCAGCATCAGGATCAGCTGGGTGGCGAGCAGGCTCCATCGCAGCCAGAACAGGCGGCGTAGACTGGACGTATCCAGCAGTGGTGCGGCAAGAGACAGGGTCGAAAGCATGAAGGAGAAGTGTAAACGCGGGCACCGCGCCGTTTCGGGTGCCGCGATGCGTCAATCAGCCGCACAATTGTGCACCCAACGTACCTTGCCGCGAGCCCTGTGCTTTAATGCGCAGCACGTTTGTCCCGACAGGAGCCTTTCATAATGACGTCCCGATCGATCCGTACTTCTGCCCGTCTGGCCGCCCTGGCCGCTGGTTTGCTGGTCAGCGCTGCTGCCTTTGCCCAGGTTACGGTGCAGGACGCCTGGGTGCGCGGCACCGTGCCAGGCCAGACTTCCAGCGGCGCGTTCATGACGCTGCAGTCCACCGATGGCGCCAAGCTGGTCGGCGTGTCGACTCCGGTGGCGGGCACGGCCGAGATTCACGAGATGAAGATGGAGGGCGACGTGATGCGCATGCGCGCAGTGCAGTCGCTTGACTTGCCCAAGGGCCAGGTCGTGCAGCTCAAGCCGGGCGGCTATCACGTCATGCTGATGGATCTGAAGCAGCCGCTGGCCAAGGACGCCACCGTGCCCATCACGCTCAAGGTGGAGCTGGCCGACAAGCGCGTCGTTGAGCAGAAGGTCGAGGCCAAGGTGCGCGACCTGACCGCCGGCAACATGCCTGCCATGAACCACGGTGGTGAGCACAAACATTGATGGCGCGCGGCGGGTGCTGCTGCGGGCCGACCGAGACTGAGAGCCGACATGGCTAACAAGACGCTGAGCACTCGCCAGAAATTCACCTTCCGCATCGAGCCTTCCACCAAGGCTGGCACCGCGCGTCCGCGCAACCTCCTGGTGCCGCTTGCCCGCGGCCGCAAGGCCGGCGCCCACACCGAGGGCGGTCACGCAGAGCGCCAGCGCGGACGGGCCGACGTCCGACGCGCATTGCGCACATTGGACGACGACGGTAAAGACTGATCAGTTCGATTCCGACGCCGTTCGCACTTGTGCGATCGCTTTGCGCAGGCATTGCTTACAGCGGCAGCCCTGTCCGGGGTGCCGTGCACTGGCAGGCAGTTTCTCTTCCGTCATGCACCAGCAGGTCGCATCCGGCTGCGTACCGTTGCCGATGGCACCGCAACGCAGTGCCACTCCGCAGATCGCGCAGGCGGTGTTGGCCTCAGGTGCATTGATTGACGCGTTCACGGGCGCCCGCCTCCCGCATCATCGTCCTGACCCAGACGGTGCATCGCCTGGCGCAGCACGCCCATCTGATGCGAGAAGCGCGTACATGCATCGCACGCAAACAGGTGCACACGCAGGCGCAGGCGTTCGCCCGTTCCCAGCTCGCGGTCCATCCTGCTCACCAGTACACGGTGCGCTTCCTTGCAGGTGAGCATTCCCCAACGGTTCGGCATGTTGTTCCTCTGTATCGCGACTTAGGCGGCTGCGGGCTGGTTGCCGAACCAGTGCAGATCCAGGCACTCGCGCAGACGCATGCGGGCGCGGTACAGCAGCGCCCAGGCATTGGTCGCGGTGATCTCCAGTTCCTGACAGATTTCATCGGTTTCCAGCTCCAGCCACTCGCGCATCATGAATACGCGCCCCACGCGCGGCGGCAGGCGGTCGACGCACATCTGCAGGATGTCGAAGAATTCCCGCCGCGAGAGCGCCGCATCCGGGTCGCCCCAGTCGGTGGGCGGGCTGAGGTAGTGACCATCAGCGGCGAAGAGTGCATCGAAGACGGCTTCGTCGGAACGCTGTTCGCCGTCATCCGACGCACCACCGGCGAGCAGCGAGACGCGCACTTCGCGCCGCCCCGAGCGGATCTCGTCGATGATCTTGTGCTTGAGAATGCCGATCACGTACGTTTTGAGCGAGGCGTTGCCGGCATAGCGCTCGGGGTGCTCCAGCACGGCCAGGATGGTGTCGGCGACCACATCTTCCGCGAGCGCCGTATCGCGCAACTGCAATTGCGCAAAGCGCTGCAGGTGCGGGCGCAGGGCGTCGAGCTGATCAGGGGCGATGGCCATGTGTGTGGAGTGTTTTCTGTCGGCAACGGTTGCTTTGGGCGCGCAAGATATGCCATCAGACTGTGCCGGCTTTTCTTGTAAAATCGCGCCTGCCGAAAATGGGCTGCAACGCTTTTGTGTAGCAGGCGACATTCGGCGCTCAATCATACCCGCCCAATCCGGATGTCTCCGACATGAACGCTTCTGTTGCTGCTGCCCCCGACCCTGCTGGCCTCGACCCCGAACTCGCGCACATTGCGCCGCCGGTGAAGGCTGAGATTCTCGCGCAGGCTCTGCCCTACATTCGCAAGTTCCACGGCAAGACCATCGTCATCAAGTACGGCGGCAACGCCATGACGGAAGAGAAGCTCAAGCACGGCTTTGCGCGCGACGTGATCCTGCTCAAGCTGGTCGGCATGAACCCGGTGGTGGTGCACGGCGGCGGCCCGCAGATCGACGAAGCCCTGAAGAAGGTCGGCAAGCAAGGCACCTTCATCCAGGGCATGCGCGTGACGGACGAAGAGACCATGGAAGTGGTCGAATGGGTGCTCGGCGGCGAAGTCCAGCAGGACATCGTCATGCTGATCAACCAGTACGGCGGCCAAGCGGTCGGCCTGACCGGCAAGGACGGTGGCCTGATCCGCGCCAAGAAGCTGAAGATGCCGGACCGCGAAAAGCCGGGCGAATTCATCGACATCGGCTTCGTGGGCGACATCGAGACCATCAACCCGGCCGTGGTGAAAGCGCTGCAGGACGACGCGTTCATCCCCGTCATCTCGCCCATCGGCTTCTCCGATGAAGGCCAGGCCTACAACATCAATGCCGATGTGGTGGCCGGCAAGATGGCCGAGATCCTGAAGGCCGAGAAGCTGGTCATGATGACCAACATCCCGGGCGTGATGGACAAGCAGGGCAACCTGCTGACCGACCTGTCGGCGCGCGAGATCGACGAGCTGTTTGCCGACGGTACGATCTCGGGCGGCATGCTGCCGAAGATCTCGTCCGCGCTGGATGCCGCAAAGAGCGGCGTGAACTCGGTGCACATCGTCGATGGTCGTATCGAGCACTCGCTGCTGCTGGAAATCCTGACCGAACAGGCGTTCGGCACGATGATCCGCTCGCATTGATGCGCCGCACCCGGGTGGCTCAGGCGCGCCGCGCGCACGCCTGGCCACGCGAGGTGGTGGCTCCAACGCCACCCAAGCAACAGCCCGTCTGGCTGTTCGACCTCGACAACACCCTCCACCACGCGTCGCACGCGATCTTTCCGCAGATCAACCGGCTGATGACGGCCTATGTGGCGCGCGTGCTTGGCACGGATGACGCCACCGCCAGCCAGGTGCGCGTGGACTATTGGCGCCGCTACGGTGCCACCATTCTCGGCATGGTCCGCCACCACGGCGTCGACCCCGACGACTTCCTTGCCCAGGCCCATACGTTTGATGACCTGCGCGCCATGGTGCGCGCCGAACGCGGCCTGGCCCAACTGCTGCGAGCGCTGCCTGGGCGTAAGATCCTGCTGACCAATGCCCCTGTTGCCTATGCGCGCGAGGTGGTGCGGCTGATTGGCCTCAAGCGCGCGTTTGCCCGGGAGATTGCCGTTGAGCACATGTGGGTGCACCGGCGTCTGCGCCCGAAGCCCGATCCGCTGATGCTGCGCCGGCTGCTGGCGCGTGAGCGCATTGCGCCGTCGCGCGCCATCCTCGTGGAAGACACGCTTTCACACCTCAAGCGCTACCGCAAGCTGGGCATCGGCACCGTGTGGGTGACGGGCTATCTCCGGCGCATGGCGCCTGGGGTGGTTTCGCCGTCTTCGGCGCTGCCATCGCACTCGGCTGCCGAGGCTTTGCATCCAATGCAAGCGGCGGCAATGGGCGCCCGTGCAAATTCGCCACATCAGCCGGCCGCCGCACCGATTTTGTTCGCCAACCGGCCCGGCTATGTCGGCGTGAAAGTAAAATCGGTGCTTCAACTAAAACGAAGGCTTGTTCGACGCGGCTAGGCTGTTGCATCGTTTCCGCGTGCAGAACGGGAGAGGGGCCAGGAAGTCATGAGCAACGCGCAAACGGGGTTTCCGACGGCCGAGCTGGCTACGGAAGCGCCTATTGAAGCCACACCCGTACGCAAGCGTCCCCGCCCGGGCGAGCGCCGCGTGCAGATCCTGCAGACGCTGGCGGGCATGCTCGAACAGCCGCGTGGCGAAAAGATCACTACAGCAGGGTTGGCTGCCAAACTGGATGTTTCCGAAGCGGCGCTGTACCGACATTTCGCCAGCAAGGCGCAGATGTACGAGGGCCTGATCGAGTTCATCGAGCAGACCGTCTTCGGCCTCATCAACCAGATCACCCTGCGTGAAGAGCACGGCCTGCGTCAGGCGCATGCCATCGCGCACATGCTGCTCTCGTTTGCCGACAAGAACCCGGGCATGACACGTGTGCTGGTGGGCGAAGCACTCGTCGGCGAGGACGAACGCCTGCCTGAGCGTATGGCGCAGTGCCTGGACCGTATCGAAGCCTCGTTCAAGCAGAGCCTGCGCGTGGCTGTGACGCAGGGTGCGTGGCCCGCCGATGCGGACATCGCTTCGCGCGCCAACCTGATCGTCTGCGTAGTGCTGGGGCGCTGGCACCGGTACGCCAAGAGCGGCTTCCGAAAGTCGCCCATGGAGGGTGTGGAGGCGCAGTTGCGGGTGGTGTTGGCCTGAGGACGTTGCCGAAAAAAAAGCCCCGCAGATGCGGGCTTTTTTGCGCGCTCAACCGATCGTTCGCACCGCCTCTGCCAGCGTGTGAAAACGCGCAGCAATGTGTTCGGTCTCCACATGACCGTAGCCCAGCAGCAGGCCGGGTTGGCGACTCGCGTCGTCCTGGTAGTAGCGCGAGAGTGGCCGCGTCACGACATCGTTGGCGAGTGCCATGTCCGCGACGGCCACATCATTGGTGCCCGCCGGCAATCCCAGCACGAGATGCAAGCCCGATGCGCCGTCATGCACGGGCAGCGACTCGCCAAACTCGTTGGCGATCGAGGCAAGCAGCGTTTCGCGCCGCTCCGCATACACGCCGCGCATGCGCCGGATGTGCGAGACGAAATGTCCCTCGGCAATAAAGTCCGCCAGCACCGCCTGCGTCAGGATCTGGCCGCCGCGGAACATCTCCGACAGCCCTGTCGCAAAGGCATCTGCCAGCGCGGGCGGCACTACCAGATAACCAATCCGCAGACTCGGGAACAGCACCTTCGAGAACGTGCCCATGTAGAGCACGCGTCCGCCTTCGTCCAAGCCTTGCAGTGATGGCAGCGGGCGGCTGCCGTAGCGGAATTCGCTGTCGTAGTCGTCTTCGACGATCCACGCGTCGGTGGCGTGCGCGGTGGCGAGCAGCGCGCGGCGGCGCGCCAAGCTCATCACCGAACCCAGCGGGTATTGGTGCGAGGGCGAGACCACCATCAGCTTGGGCGGCTTGCCGCGCTGGCGCGTGCGTGCGGGCACGTCGAAGCGCATGCCTTCGTCGTCCACCGGCAGTGGCACGGTGCGGATGCCCGCAGCAGTGAGCACGCTGCGCACGCCCCAGTAGCCGGGGTCTTCAATCCACGCGCTGTCGCCCGCATCGCACAGCAGTTGTGCGATGAGTTGCAGCGACGGGTGGATGCCCGCGGTGATGATGATCTGCTCGGGCTCGCAGCGCACGCCGCGTGCGGTGCGCAGGTAGTCCGCCAGCGCGGTGCGCAGCGGCAGGTAGCCGGCACCCACCGGATATGTCAGCAACGCCGGCGAGGGTTTGCGCAGCAACCGGTTGTGCAGCCGCGACCAGATGCGCGCCGGAAACATTCGCACTTCCGGTACGCCCGGCATAAAAGCGCCCCATTGCCGCGAACTGGCGCCCGCATCGCGCACCAGCGCACGGCCTCGCGTGGAGAGCATCGGTGCGATGGGCGCAGCCGCTTCAGCAACCTCAGCAACAGGGGCCGCTGGCACAGGCGTCGCGTCCAGCCGGTCCGGTGCGGTATCGGCGACGAAGGTGCCGCTGCCAACGCCTGCCGATACATAGCCTTCCACGCCCAACTGCTCGTACACGTGGATGACTGTGTTGCGTGCAATGCCCAGTTCGGTGGCCAACTGACGTGACGATGGCAGGCGCGTGCCGGGCTGCAGTTCGTCGCGCAGGATGCCCTCCTGCAGCGCGCGGTACAGGCGGCGGTGGTCGGGCTCGCCACTGGTGTCGGAGCGGTCGAAGCGGCGCTGCAGGTAGTCGACCAGCATGCTGGCGCGGTGGGTGGGGGAATGGTCGGCCATACGAATATCTGAGCCCAGGATGCGCCGCAAAGCGTAGCGAGCGGCCTGAGGTTGGCCCGAGAAGCGCAGTCGTACACGTGTACGACGAGCATCACAGGGTCAAGATCGGGTCGCGCAGTCGCTTTGCGGTGTATCTCGAAAGTGGTTCTATCAGAAAAACATGATTGGGTCTCATTGTACGGGGCCAATGGCTGCCACACTGGCCTCCATCCGACCTTTTTTGACCCAACGCACCCCAACGCCATGAACGCCCGAGACCCGCAACAGAATGCCCAATGGAATGCCCGCCGCCTGGCCGCCACGCCGCGTGGCGTGGGTGTGATGACCGACCGCTACGTAGAGCGCGCCGAGAACGCCCTGTTCTGGGACGTGGAAGGCCGCCGCTACATCGACTTCGCGGCCGGCATTGCCGTGGTGAACACGGGGCACCGTCACCCGCGCCTGGTGCAGGCCGTGCGTGAGCAGCTCGACCACTTCACGCACACGGCGTATCAGATCGTGCCGTATGGCTCGTCCGTCGAACTGGCCGAGCGCCTGAATGCGGCCACGCCCGGCACGCACGCCAAGAAGACCGCGTTCTTCACCACGGGTGCCGAGGCTGTAGAGAACGCCATCAAGATCGCCCGTGCACACACCGGCCGACCCGGCGTGATCGCGCTCACGGGCGCCTTCCACGGCCGCACGTTCATGGGCATGTCGCTCACGGGCAAGGTCGTGCCGTACAAGACGGGCTTTGGTCCGTTTCCGGGCAGCATCTATCACGTGCCGGCGCCGGTCGCGCTGCACGGCGTGAGCACGCAGGATTCGCTCGATGCCATCAACCGCCTGTTCAAGGCTGACATCGACCCGCGCCAGGTTGCAGCCATCATCTTCGAACCGGTGCAGGGCGAGGGCGGTTTCTACCAGATGCCTGCCGACTTCGTGCGCGCCGTGCGTGCACTGTGCGATGAGCACGGCATCGTGATGATTGCCGATGAAGTGCAGACCGGCTTTGCCCGCACCGGCAAGCTGTTCGCCATGGAGCACACCGGCGTGCTGCCCGATTTGATGACGATGGCCAAGGGTCTGGCCGGCGGTCTGCCGCTGTCGGCAGTCACTGGCCGTGCGGAAATCATGGACGCACCGGCGCCGGGTGGCCTGGGCGGCACGTATGCCGGCAACCCGTTGGCTGTGGCCGCCGCCCATGCGGTGCTCGACATCATCGCCGACGAGAAGCTGTGCGAGCGCTCCGCCGCACTGGGCGCACGTCTGGTGGATGCGCTCAACGGCATGAAGGCCAAGCAACCGCGTATTGCTGAAGTGCGTGGCGTAGGCGCGATGGTTGCTGTGGAATTCAACACGCCGGATGGCAAGCCCGACGCCGATTTCACCAAGCGCGTGCAGCAACGTGCGCTCGACGCCGGTCTGCTGCTGCTGTCGTGCGGCGTGTACGGCAATGTGATCCGCTTCCTGTTCCCGCTCACGATTGAAGACGCGGTGTTCGAAGAGGGTCTTGCCATCCTGCAACGCGCACTGGAGGGCTGACAGCATGACCCGCACTGATTTGCCGAGCGCACCGGCCGCGCCGATCGCGCTCAAAGACCCGGGCCTGTGGCGCACGCAGGCGTTCCTCGCCGGCACGTGGGCCGATGCCGATGACGGCGCCACGCGCGATGTGACCGATCCCGCCACCGGCCGAAAGATCGGTACCGTGCCCGGCATGGGTGCCGCCGAAACGCGCCGCGCCATCGAGGCTGCACAAGTTGCACAGCGTGCCTGGCGCAAGGTGCCGGCGCGTGAGCGGTCGAAGATCTTGCGCCGCCTGGCTGATTTGATGATGGATCACCAGCAGGATCTCGCTGCCATCCTCACGGCCGAGCAAGGCAAGCCACTGCCCGAAGCCGCCGGCGAGATCGCCTACGCTGCTTCGTTCATCGAGTGGTTTGCCGAAGAAGCGCGCCGCGTGTACGGCGACACGATTCCCGCGCCGCAGAGCGATCGTCGCATCGTCGTCACCAAGGAGCCGATCGGTGTCACGGCCGCCATCACGCCGTGGAACTTCCCGATCGCGATGATGACGCGCAAGGTGGGCCCGGCGCTGGCGGCGGGCTGCTCGATGGTGGTCAAGCCTGCGCTTGAGACGCCCTATTCCGCGCTGGCTTTTGCAGAGCTGGCTGCGCGTGCGGGTGTCCCTGCGGGTTTGCTCTCCGTCATCACGGGTGATTCGCAAGCCATCGGCGGTGAACTGACCTCCAACACCACCGTGCGCAAGCTGAGCTTCACGGGCTCCACGGGTGTCGGCAAGCTGCTGATGCGCCAGTGCGCGGAAGACATCAAGAAGCTCTCGCTCGAACTGGGCGGCAACGCGCCCTTCATCGTGTTCGACGATGCCGATGTCGATGCTGCCGTGGAAGGCGCGATGATCGCCAAATACCGTAACGCCGGCCAGACCTGTGTGTGCGCCAATCGCTTCTATGTGCAGCGCGGTATCTACGACACGTTTGCTGCCAGGCTGGCGGATGCCGTGCGCGCGCTGCGCGTGGGCAACGGCACCGAGCCCGGCGTGCAGCAGGGCCCGCTGATCCATATGCGTGCAATGGACAAGGTGCGCCAGCATCTGGACGATGCGGTTGCGCAAGGCGCACGCGTGCTGGTGGGCGGCAAACCGCATGCGCTTTCCGCACAGGGCGGCGCGTTCTTCGAACCGACTGTCGTGGTGGATGCCAAGCCCGGCATGCTGGTCGCGCATGAAGAGACCTTCGGCCCGCTGGCAGCGCTCATCCCCTTCGACACCGAAGACGAAGCGGTGGCCGCTGCCAACGACACCGAGTTCGGCTTGGCCGCGTACTTCTACACGCGTGACCTTGGCCGCGCGTGGCGTGTGTCGGAGGCGTTGGAGTCGGGTATGGTCGGCGTCAACACCGGGCTGATCTCGACGGCCGAAGCACCATTCGGCGGCGTCAAGCAATCGGGCCTCGGCCGCGAAGGCTCCAAGTACGGCATCGACGAGTACCTGGAGGTCAAGTACATCAACATGGCTGGCCTATAAGCAACACGCGCGGCATCAAGCAGCATGAGCGCCTCGGCTGGATCTTCGCCCTTGCAGCGAAGGTTCAGGCCGGGGCGTTTTTCGTGGTGGGAAAGCGCCGTGCGAAGTCTTCCAACGGCAGCCGCAGGGCGTTGGTGAGATAGCTCACCGTGCGGTAGAAGCCCGCCAGCATCAGCAGTTCGAGCACGGCGTCGTCGCTGTAGTGGGCTTTCACGCGTGCCCACAGCGTGTCGTCGATATCGCATGCGTCGTGCAGCGCATCGCAGAACTGCAGCAACGTCGTCTCGTGTGGCTGCCAGCAGGCGTCGGTCGGATCGCCGTTCACCAGTGAGTGGATCTGCGCTTCAGTCAGGCTGGCTGCTTCGCCGAAGATCGCGATATGCACGCCCCATTCGTACTCGGACCCGCAGCGCGCGGTCGTGCGGTCGATCACGAGTTCGCGGTCTCGCAGGCTGAGGTGTCCCTTGTCCAGCAGACCGCCTGCGAAGAACTTGCTGGCCAGCCGGTCATCGCGGGCCAGCGTCGTGAAGAGGGTCAGCGGTGGTTGCCCGCGCATGACCTTGTCGATGGTGTGTTGGATGGATGCAGCAAAAGGTGGGGTTGCGGGGGCAATGCGAGCGGTTTCCATGCGGTCTCCTGCGCTATGATTTTCATAGTAAACGTACAAAACTTGCTATGGAAAGTAAAGCATGAGGGCACCACTTCCCGGCAGGGCCGTCCGCGGCTCGGATTCCGGCCGCCCGATCATGGCGGCGCTGGACCTGTTCGGCCGACGCGGCACACTGCGCATCATCTGGGAGTTGCGCGACGGCCCACTGAATTTCCGGACGCTGCAGGACGCGGCGGATACCAATCCGGCTGTGCTCAACACGCGCCTCAAGGAGTTGCGTGCTGCCGGGCTGGTCGATCACGACGAAGGCGGGTACCGCCTCACCGACTTGTGCGTCGAGCTACAGTCGCTGCTCATGCCGCTCAATGCGTGGGCCGAGCGCTGGGCATTGGCGGTGAGCCATGACGTGGCCAACTGATCGCCACGCTTTCGACAGAGCATAACGAGACGACACAACGGCTTAGCCGCATTGCTCGGCGCTTGCTCTATAATCACGATTTCCTGACGCGCCGATTTGACGACTGGCTTGCGGGCGCGCGGGAGTCCTGATGGCACGAATGTGGTTCAGGGCTCTCATTACAAATGCGGCTAAAGAGGTTCGGTCAGAACGTGGGTAGTGAAGATAAGCGCCCCACGTGCGCCACATGAGAACCCGATTGGTTGCAACACAGCGTTGCCGGTCGGGTTTTTTCTTTGGTGCCATGACAGAACTTCAGGCGGCCTCCGCAGATGCTGCGGCCGAGGCCAATGTGTCCGAGACACCATCTCCAGCGGCACACAAGGGCAAACCAGCCAACGCCATCGGCCTGGTTGTGCCCGAGCGCATGCACTTTGCCGAGCCGCTGCCGTTGCGCAACGGCTCGCAGATCGCCGGCTACGACCTGATGGTCGAGACCTACGGCACGCTCAACGCCGACCGCTCCAATGCCGTGCTCATCTGCCACGCGCTCAACGCCTCGCACCACGTGGCGGGCGTGCATGCGGAAGGCGAAGTCGGCTGGTGGGACAACATGGTTGGCCCTGGCAAGCCAGTGGATACCAACCGCTTTTTCGTCATCGGGGTGAACAACCTCGGCTCGTGTTTCGGCTCGACCGGCCCGATGAGCCCACACCCGGAGACGGGCGACCCGTACGGTGCACGCTTTCCGGTGGTGACGGTGGAAGACTGGGTGAATGCCCAGGCACGCGTGGCGGATCGCTTTGGCATCCAGCAGTTCGCGGCGGTGATGGGCGGCAGCCTTGGCGGCATGCAGGCGCTGGCGTGGAGCCTGATGTATCCGGAGCGCGTGCGGCACTGCGTGGTGGTGGCTTCCACGCCCAAGCTGTCGGCGCAGAACATCGCCTTCAACGAGGTGGCACGCAGCGCCATCCTGTCCGACCCCGACTTCCACGGGGGCGATTACTACGCGCACAACGTCAAGCCCAAGCGCGGCCTGCGCGTAGCGCGCATGATCGGCCACATCACGTATTTGTCGGACGAGGACATGGCGTCCAAGTTCGGCCGCGAGCTCAAGGCTGACGACATCCGCTTCTCGTTCGATGTCGAGTTCCAGGTCGAGAGCTATCTGCGCTATCAGGGCGACAAGTTTGCCGAGTACTTCGACGCCAACACGTACCTGCTGATCACGCGCGCGCTCGACTATTTCGACCCGGCGCTGGCGTATGGCGGCAATCTGACCAAGGCCGTGGCACACACGCAAGCGAGTTACCTCGTCGTCAGCTTCACGACCGACTGGCGCTTTGCCCCAGCGCGCAGCCGCGAGCTGGTCAAGGCGCTGCTCGACAACAAGCATCGCGTCACCTACGGCGAGATCGAAGCCCCGCACGGCCACGACGCCTTCCTCTTGGAAGACACGCGCTACCACGCTCTGGTGCGCGCCTACTACGAACGCATCGCCCAGGAGATCGGCGCATGACCACGCAAACGCTGAATCCTGTTGGTGCACCCTCGGTAGTGCCGAACATCCTGGCCGACCGCGCAGACTTCCGCGCCATCGCCCGCTGGATCGAGCCGCGCTCCACGGTGCTCGACCTGGGGTGTGCTGATGGCAGCCTGCTGCGCGTGCTGCAGGACGAGCTGGACGTGCAGGCCTACGGCATTGAGATTGATGATGCCGGCGTGCTGGCCACCGCCAAGAAGGGCGTGCAGGTGATCCAGCAGAATCTGGAGGGCGGCTTGGCGTTGTTCGAAGACAAGAGCTTCGACACCGTCATCCTCTCGCAGACGCTGCAGACCATCCACAACACCGCGCAGGTGCTGCGCGAGATGCTGCGCGTGGGTCGCGAGTGCATCGTGTCGTTCCCGAACTTCGGCTATTGGCCGCATCGGCTGTCGATCTTCCGCGGGCGCATGCCGGTGTCGGAATCGCTGCCATATGAGTGGTACGACACGCCCAATGTGCGTGTGCTGACCATTCGCGACTTCGAGGCGCTGGCGCCCAAGGTCGGGCTGCTGATTCTCGATCGCGTTGTGCTGCATGAGGGCAGCGTGGTGCGCTGGGGTGCCAACTGGCGCGGCAGCGTGGCGGTGTACCGGGTGCGCGCGGCCTGATTGCACGCCGCGGCGCGAGCAGGTTGCCGCGGCAATTTTTGTGCCTGTCCGTGCGCCCGCGCCACGTCAACGCGAGACGGCGCGGCGCGGTACACTCGATCATCTTCCGATGAGGAGCGCGCGATGGGCATACCAGTCACACGACGCATGCTGCGGACAGTCGTTGCCGTGGCGGCGAGCGCCGCGATGCTGCCGGCGCTGGCAGCCACTGCACCGACGGAGCTCCACAGCGATGCCGCTGCCCTCACGCAGATCGCTATCGCGCACTACGAGCAGAACGATTTCGGTCACGCATTCGACGAGTTCGCTGAGGCCGCGCAACGCGGCAATCGCCTCGCGCAATTCAACTACGCGATGATGCTGATGCGTGGCGAGGGCACGATCGCCCGGCCCGAGGAGGCCGTCAAATGGCTGCGCCGCGCCGCTGATAACCAAATGACCCACGCGCAGTTTGCCTACGGCGAGCTGTACGAACGCGGTGAACTGGTACCGCGGTCTCTGGAAGAGGCGAACAAGTGGTACGAGCGTGCCGCCACCGCCGGGCACATCGAGGCGCAGCGTGCACTCGCCACCAACTACTTCACCGGCCGCGGCGTGCCGCGCGACTACGGACGCGCCTTCACCTGGTACAAGAAGGCGGCCGAGGGCGGTGATGCGCCATCGCAGTACATCGTCGGCAGTTACTACGAACGCGGTGAGCCCGGTGTGGTGCCGCAGGATATCGAGCAGGCCAAGAGCTGGTATGGCAAGGCGGCCGCACAAGGCGACATTGGCGCATTGGCCAAGTTGCGTGAGCTGGTGGAGAAGACCTATCGGGCCAAGCGCGGCGATCCGCCCACGGCGGCGCGTCCGTCCTTGTAGCAGCGCAGGCATGAAAAAAACCGCCGGGCATGGCTTCATGCACCGGCGGTTTTCTTTTGGCAGCGTTGGATATCGCGCCGTCAACAGCAGCGGCCGACGCGTCCTTGGTAGCGCGCGTCCTGGCGTTCGCGGAAGAAGTCTTCGTACGTCATGACAGGCTGCCCGGGATGGGTCTCCTGCATGTGGCGCACGTAGGTGTCGTAGTCCGGCACGCCAACCATCAGGCGCAGGGTCTGGCCCAGGTAGCGGCCGAAGTTTTCGAGTTCTTCGCGCATGTCGTTGCTCAGGCGCCCAGCGCTTCGTACGGCGTTTCGTTGACGGTCGGGCGGTTGGCTGCGCGCGCCTTGAGCACCGTGCGCAGGCCGTACCAACCGATGCTCACCACCACCAGGATGAACAGGCCGCACAGGAAGGCATCGATACGATCGTTCAGTACGATCTGCTGCATCTGCGCCATCGACTTGGCCGGGGCCAGCAGCTTGCCCTCGGCAACGGCGCTGGCGTACTTGTTGGCGTGCGCCAGGAAGCCGATCTTCGGGTCCGGATCAAACAGCTTCTGCCAGCCGGCGGTGAGCGTGCAGATCAGCAGCCATGCGGTCGGCAGCAGCGTCACCCATACGTAGCGGTCACGCTTCATCTTGACCAGCACGCAGGTGCCCAGTGTCAGCGCAATCGCAGCCAGCATCTGGTTGGAAATGCCGAACAGCGGCCACAGCGTGTTGATGCCGCCCAGCGGGTCGACCACGCCTTGGTACAGGAAGTAGCCCCACAGCGCGACGGTCGCAGCCGTAGCGATCAGGTTGGCGATCAGCGAGTCGGTGCGCTTGAGTGCCGGCACAAACGTACCCAGCAGATCCTGCAGCATGAAGCGGCCGGCACGCGTGCCCGCATCCACCGCGGTGAGGATGAACAGCGCCTCGAACAGAATCGCGAAGTGATACCAGAAGGCCATCATGGCCTGACCACCCACCACCTGGTGCAGGATGTGCGCCATGCCAACGGCCAGCGTCGGCGCGCCACCCGCACGGGCGAGGATGGTGTTCTCACCCACGTCCTTGGCGGTCTGGATCAGCACATCAGGCGTGATGACGAAGCCCCAGGTGGACAGCGTTTGCGCCACTGCATCGGGCGTGGCGCCCACCAGTGCCGCCGGGCTGTTCATCGCAAAGTACACGCCCGGGTTGATGACCGAAGCGGCTACCAACGCCATGATGGCAACGAACGATTCCATCAGCATCGCGCCGTAGCCGATGAAGCGTGCCTGCGTTTCGTTCTCCAGCAGCTTGGGCGTGGTGCCCGACGAGATGAGTGAGTGGAAACCCGACACCGCGCCGCACGCAATCGTGATGAACAGGAACGGGAACAGATTGCCCGACCACACGGGGCCACCGCCGGCCGCAAACTGCGTGAGCTGCGGCATCTGCATCTTCGGTGCCACGATCAGGATGCCGATGGCCAGCGCGATGATCGTGCCGATCTTCAGGAAGGTCGACAGGTAATCACGCGGGGCCAGCAGCAGCCACACCGGCAGCACCGAGGCAACGAAGCCGTACCCGATGAGCATCCACGTCAGCGCCTTGCCGTCGAACGTGAACAGTGGTGCGAGCGCAGCGTTCTCATGCACAGCCTGGCCGCCAATGATGGCGAGCATCAGCAGCACGAAGCCGATGATCGACACCTCGCCGATGCGGCCCGGGCGGATGTAGCGCACGTACACGCCCATGAACAGCGCGATAGGAATTGTTGCCGCCACCGTGAAGGTGCCCCAGGGCGAGCCGACCAGCGCCTTCACCACAATCAGTGCCAGCACGGCCAGGATGATGATCATGATGAGGAACGCGCCAAACAGCGCAATCACGCCGGGCACCGTGCCCATCTCGCTCTTCACCAGATCCCCCAGTGAGCGCCCATCGCGGCGGCTGGAGATGAACAGCACGATGAAGTCCTGCACCGCGCCGGCAAACACCACGCCGGCCAGAATCCACAGCATGCCCGGCAGATAGCCCATCTGCGCGGCCAGCACGGGGCCCACCAGTGGGCCGGCACCGGCAATGGCCGCGAAGTGGTGGCCGAACAGCACGTACTTGTTGGTGGGGACGTAATCGAGCCCGTCGTTGTGACGCCAGGCGGGCGTCTTGCGGGTGCCGTCCAGGCCGAGCACTTTGTCGGCAATAAAACGGCTGTAATAGCGATACGCAATCAGGTAGATACACACGGCAGCCACCACCACCCAAAGCGCGCTGACTGCCTCGCCGCGCGCAAGCGCAACGGTGGCAAAGGCAGACGCGCCAAGAATGGCGACGACCAGCCAGATCAGGTGTTGCCTGATGAAGCTCATGTCGGTCTCCTCGAACCTTGGTCGAAGCGGGATGTGGGCTCATCCCTGCGGGTTGATCCTGCCGATCATGTCGCTCTCGCGTCGTCGGCAAGGTTTGCACGCAGTCCGTTGGCCTGAGTTGGTCGGACGGCGAGGCCGTGTAGTATTTGCCAGCCTCAGTGCCTGCCACAAGCGGAGGACTACGCAGCACCTGTCCGTAGTACTACGCAGGCCACGTGATTCCCAATCGAAAACGCGCCCGAACCTTACGATGTTGCGATGCAAGGTGCCGCGCCATGCCATGAAGCTCCGCCAGAAGATTCTGTTACTCGCCGTCGCGCCGCTGACCATCGCCATGCTGGCGATCATGCTGACCGTGCGGCATCAGTCGATCGCGCTGGCGCAGCATGAGCGGCAGTTGGTGGAGTCCGCCTACCTGCAGGCCAAGGAGACGGAACTGCGCGCTTACGTCAAGCTCGCGCAGAGCGCCATCGCGCCGCTCGTTGCCTCTGGCCGTGACGATGCGGCCACGCGCGACGAAGCCATGCGTACCCTCGCCCGCCTCGACTTCGGCACCGACGGTTATTTCTTTCTCTACGACATGCGCGGCCGGAACCTGATGCACCCGCGTCAGCCCGAGCTTGTCGGCCGGGACCTGTGGGATCTGACCGATGCGGGCGGACAACCCACCATCCAGAGGCTGGTCGCGGCTGCGCAGAACGGCGGCGGTTTCGTGCGCTACATGTGGGACAAGCCCTCTACGCACCAGAGCGTGCCCAAACTCGGCTATGTCGAGCCGATTCCGAAGTGGGGCTGGATGGTCGGTACCGGCCTCTACCTGGACGACATCGAACAGACCCTGCGCCAGATCGATCAGCGCGCACAGACCAATATCGACCAGACACTCGCCTGGGTGGTGGCCATCGCCGCCATCAGCATCCTGCTGGTGGCGGGCAGCGGCCTGGCGCTCAACGTGAGCGACCATCGTGAGGCGGATGCCAAGTTGCGCCAGCTTGCGCAGCAGGTGGTGCGCTCCCAGGAAGACGAGCGGGCCCGTGTCTCGCGAGAACTGCATGACGGCATCAGCCAGGTGCTGGTGTCGACCAAGCTGTTGCTGGAGACGGCGCACGGTCATCTGGAAGCGCAGCCTGCGAAAGCCGCCGCCACCGACAAGGCCGCCAGCATGCTGCGTCGCGCGCTCGATCGCTTGAACGGCGCGCTGGGCGAGGTGCGGCGCGTGTCGCACAATCTGCGTCCCGCACTGCTCGATGATCTGGGCCTGGCGGCTGCGCTGGAACTGCTCGTGCGCGAAACACGCGAAGCGCATGAAGACCGGCAACCGGGTTTCGCCATCGCGCTCGAGCTCGCCGGGCCGACCGTGCAGTTGCCGGATGCCTGCAACACGGCGCTGTTCCGCATCGCACAGGAAGCCATCTCCAACGTCGAGCGCCACGCCACGTATGCCACCCGCATCGGCGTGCTGCTGGAGAACGACATCGATGCCGTGCGGTTGTCCATTCGCAACAACGGCCCGGGCTTCGATGTCGAATCCGTGCAGGTGGATCCCGAACACGGCATTGGCCTGCGCAACATGCGTGAACGCATGGCTGCGCTGGGCGGCACCTGTACCATTGTTTCCGACGTGCACGGCACGGAGGTCTGCGCCGTGCTGCCGCACATCGTCATTGCTCAACTGGCCGCTGCGACTTCGGCCGCTTCCACTGCTTTGCCCGCCTCCGCATGAACACGCCTGTCAAATTGCTCCTCGTCGACGATCACCCGCTGGTGCGCGATGGTGTGCGCGTGCGGCTGGAAGCCGTGCCGCATTTTGAAGTGGTGGGCGAAGCGGGCGATGCTGAAGCTGCACTCGAAGCCGCACGCACGCTGTCGCCCGATCTGGCGCTGATGGACATCGGTATGCGCGGCATGAACGGCATTGCGCTCACTGAAAAATTTGCCGAGCAGTTTCCGGAGATTGCCGTGCTGGTGCTGTCAATGCACGACAACCTGGAATACGTGCGCCAGGTGATCCGCGCCGGTGCACGCGGTTACGTGCTCAAAGACGCGCCTGCCAGCGAGCTGGTCGACGCGATTGATGCGGTGCTTGCTGGTCGCGCCTTCTACAGTGCGCAACTGGCGATGCGCATGGCTGAGCAGGCCGTCATGCCCACGCCCGTGGAGGCGCTCACACCGCGTGAGCGCGACATCCTCGATGGCATCGCCAAGGGCTACGCCAACAAGCGCATCGCCGATGAACTCGGGCTCTCCGTGCGCACGGTGGAGTCGCACCGCCTGAACCTCAAGCGCAAGCTCGGCATCGAGGGCCAGGCGGAGCTGGTGAAGTTTGCCGTGGAGCTGGGCAAGGGCCGCTAGGTCATCGCTATCGTTGCTGTTGTCGCTATCGTCTTCCGAGGTTTGCCATGCCGCGCTTTGCCGCCAACCTGTCCATGATGTATCAGGAGCACGCGTTTCTCGACCGCTTTGTCGCTGCGGCAAAGGATGGCTTCGAGGGCGTGGAGTTTCTCTTTCCCTACGACTTTGACCGTGCGGAAATCCGTGCCCGCCTGGACGACGCGGGCCTCACGCAAGCCCTGTTCAATGCCCCGCCGGGCGATTGGGCAAGCGGCGAGCGCGGCATTGCCTCACTGCCCGGGCGCGAAGATGAGTTCAAGCGCGGCATTGCCACGGCGCTGGAGTATGCGCAGGTGCTCGGCAATACGCGCCTGCATGTGATGGCCGGCCTGCTGCCCGCCGGCGCCGACCGCGCACGCCATCAGGCCACCTACGTGAGCAACGTCGCCTATGCCGCGCGCGAGGCGGCAAGCGCGGGCATCACCATCGTGCTCGAGCCGATCAACACACGCGACATGCCGGGTTTTTTCCTCACACATCAAGCGCAAGCGCATGCGGTGTGCAAGGAGGTGGGCGCCCCCAACCTGAAGGTGCAGTTCGACCTGTACCACGCGCAGATCATGGAGGGCGATCTGTCGGTCAAGCTCAAGCAGTACGTTGCGGATGTCGGCCACGTGCAGATTGCCGGCGTACCCGATCGCCACGAGCCGGATGCGGGCGAGCTGAACTACCCCCACCTCTTCGCGTTGATGGATGCGCTGGGCTACGACGGCTGGGTCGGTTGCGAGTACCGGCCGCGTGCGGGTACCAGCGAGGGGCTGGGCTGGCTCAGGCGTTGGCGCGAGAGCCAACGCTGATCGGTTTTCGTCGCAAAGAAAAACGGCCGGACGTGCATAAGCACTCCGGCCGTTGTTTTGTTGGTGCGCCAGCTTACGACTTGCACGCACCCACGTAGCGCCCCTGATAGCGGAAGCCAATGGTCATCGGCCCGAACTGCGGATGCTGCGAGCGCCCTGTCCCCGAAATGTCGTAGCGGTTGGCGCTCAGGGGACCGCTGCCTTCCAGCGTGCCCGTGCCGCCTTGCGCGCCGGCATCGCAGTTGACCTTCACCTTGAGCGTGCCCGCAACATAGTTCCATTGCGTCAGGCGGCAGCCAGGCATGTCGCGGGCCATGTTGCGCTCCATCGTTGCGCGAACGTCGCCGGCATCCTTGCTCGCCAGGCAGCCGGTGCTGGTATGCACGGAGACCTGGCGGCCGTGCTCATCCGGAATCGCCAGCGGCTTGCCGTTGACGGTGTAGCTGGTCTTGTCTTCCCACTGCCCTGGTGTCACTTCCTGCGCGTAGGCACAGACGGCCAGTCCGGTCAGCAAGGCACCACTCAACCACGATTTCATGCTTGTTCTCCCCAGTTGATAAGAAAACGGCGCTCTTGGGCGCCGTTCCGGTTGATGCGTTTGTTGTTGGATCAGACCGTCATCTGCATCGCTGCAGGCCGCAGCGGTGTGCGTGCAAACGGCGTCTCGACGATCGGCTCGGGTTTGCGCGAGGCGACCACGCTCAGGCGATCGCCAATCGGTTCTGCGGCCTGCGCCGCACCGCCACCCACCACCAGGCGGTATCCACCGCCGCGCACGGTCTGGATCAGGCCGTCGCAGGGCGTGCCAGCCAGCGCCACGCGCAGCTTGCGCACGTGCACATCGACGGTACGTTCCCCCACGAAGACATGGTTGCCCCACACGCGGTCAAGCAGTTGCGTACGCGAGTGCACGCGCTGCGGATGCGCGACCAGGAAGTGCAGCAGGCGGAATTCCAGCGGGCTGAGTGCGATGGCGCGCGGGCCGGTTTCGGTTTGCGCAGTCACGCCCAGCGTGAGCGGATCAAGGCTCAGGCCGTTGACCTGCAGGATCTCGTCGCCTTGCTGCGGTGTGCGTCGGCGCAGCACAGCGCGGATGCGTGCATGCAGCTCGCCCGTATCGCACGGCTTGACGACGTAGTCGTCTGCTCCGGCATCGAGCGCCGCAATCTTGGCGCGTGCGTCGCCGTGGCGCGATAACACGATGACCGGCAGGCCGCGCGTTTGCGTGCTGGCACGCAACGCCAGCAGCATGTCGATCGACTCCCGCTCGGGCCATGCCCACTCCATTACCAGCAGATCCGGCGTAGACGCCTGGATTGCGGCTTGCGCTTGCGCAGGGCTGTCGACACGCAGGACATGATGTCCGCCGTCGCGCAGGGAAAATGACAAACGTTCGCCCTCTGCCTGGTCCTGTTCGACCAGCACGATTTGAGTACCCACTTGTAAAACCTCCCGTCTAACCAGCCGACACATTCCGGCGAGCAGCCTTGCGGCTGCGCTCTGCTGTCTGCGGTGCGCGTTGTTATGGATTCCGTGCAGGCATTGCGCGTTTGCCTGCTGGTCGTGCCTCTCGGGCGCCATCTGCCGGGCCTTGCGGATCAGCAGGGCGATCGTCGTGTGTTGCCGTCCCGTTGACGATCGGTGGCGGAGCCTCCTGGTATATCCAGGGTGGTTTGGGATTGGTTGATCGGCCCCCCGGTCTTCTTGTCGCGTGCTGCACTGTGCAATCGTTTGCACAAGGTGCGGCATCACTTACGCGAAAACCGAGCCGGCGCCCCCCCGGGCACCGGGAAGATGGGGGGTATCCCCATCCGCACATGGCATTGACCAGCCTTCCTTTCCCGATTCCTCTTGTCTGGATACCCCCTCCGGCTCGTGGAAGAGAGATCCTGTTTTGCCGGATTATAAGAATCCCGCAGGAATTCGTCACGCACCATTTTTAAAAGTCGGTAATTTTTTAGGGGCGGTACATTTCGTACGTCAATGATTGACATGCGCTCTTCACAAAGCTATGTCTGGCAATGGTTTTGGGGCGCATCATGCTTGCAATGATTCGTCATTCGCATAAATGCATGGCTATTATGTTTTCAATGGCATAACGTGCATTCATCTGTGCGCGGAGGTATTTTTTACAACGCAATTCAATTAAATTTAAATCAAGTGGACTGTTTTGTTGAAAGGGGTAAATCGCGCAATTTAAACCTTTAGGATTACTGCTCGCTGCTTAAGCAAGCGCCGGCAGTGAGCAAAAAAAAACCCGCACGCGGCGGGCTTTTTCTGGAGAGCGTGCGCATCAGCCCTGCAGGCGGCCCTCCAGGCGCGCCTTGGCTTCCGGCAGTGCCTGCGGCAGGTGGTTCGCCAGTTGTGTGAACAGTTCGTCGTGCAGCGCCAGTTCTTGCTTCCAGGCGGCGGCATCCAGCGAGATCACCTTGGCAAACTGCTCGGCCGTGAAGTCCAGGCCTTCCCAGCGCAGCTCTTCGTAGCGCGGCGACACACCGAAGACATTTTCGTTGCCCTGTGCCTGACCTTCGATACGGTCGATCATCCACTTCAGCACGCGCATGTTCTCGCCGAAGCCCGGCCACACGAACTTGCCGTTCTCGTCCTTGCGGAACCAGTTCACGCAGAAGATCTTCGGCAGCGTGGCGCCGCTTGTTGCCAGTTGGTCGCCCAGCTTGAGCCAGTGCGCGAAGTAGTCGGCCATGTTGTAGCCGCAGAACGGCAGCATGGCGAACGGGTCGCGGCGCACAACGCCTTGCTGGCCAGCGGCGGCGGCGGTGGTTTCCGAGCCCATCGTGGCGGCCATGTATACGCCTTCGGTCCAGTCGCGGGCTTCCGTCACCAGCGGCACGGTGGTCGAGCGGCGGCCACCGAAAATGAACGCATCAATGGGTACGCCGGCCGGGTTGTCCCATTGCGGGTCGATCGACGGGCACTGCGCGGCCGGCGCCGTGAAGCGCGCGTTCGGGTGCGCGGCCTTGCGGCCGGTTTCCTTGGCCGATTCCGGCGTCCAGTCCTGGCCTTGCCAGTCGATCAGGTGCGCAGGTGGCGTATCCGTCATGCCTTCCCACCACACGTCGCCGTCGTCCGTCAGCGCCACGTTGGTGAAGATGACGTTTTCCTTGAGCGTGGCCATCGCGTTGAAGTTGGTCTTCTCGCTGGTGCCCGGGGCCACGCCAAAGTAGCCGGCCTCCGGGTTGATGGCGTACAGGCGCGTCTGGCCGTCGGCGTCCTGGCGGGGCTTGATCCAGGCGATATCGTCGCCGATGGTCGTCACCTTCCAGCCGTTGAAGCCGGCCGGCGGAATCAGCATCGCAAAGTTGGTCTTGCCGCAGGCCGACGGGAAGGCCGCCGCCACGTGGTAAGTCTTACCTTCCGGCGAGGTCACGCCCAGGATCAGCATGTGCTCAGCCAGCCAGCCCTGGTCGCGGCCCATGGTCGAGGCGATCCGCAGTGCGAAGCACTTCTTGCCCAGCAGCGCGTTGCCGCCGTAGCCCGAACCGAACGACCAGATTTCGCGCGTTTCCGGAAAGTGCACGATGTACTTGGTCGGGTTGCACGGCCACGGCACGTCCTTTTCACCAGCAGCCAGCGGCTTGCCGACAGTGTGCACGCACGGCACGAAGTCGCCATCGGTATCTAGCACGTCATACACGGCACGGCCCATGCGGGTCATGATGCGCATGTTGACGGCCACGTACGGGCTGTCCGACAGTTCCACGCCAATGTGCGCGATCGGCGAGCCCAGCGGACCCATCGAGAACGGCACCACGTACAGCGTGCGGCCGCGCATGCAGCCATCAAACAGGCCGTTCAGCGTCTGGCGCATCTCGGCGGGGGCCGTCCAGTTGTTGGTGGGGCCAGCGTCTTCCTTCTTCTGCGAGCAGATGAAAGTGCGGTCTTCCACGCGCGCCACGTCCGACGGGTCCGACAGCGCCAGGAACGAGTTCTTGCGCTTGGCCGGGTTGAGCTGCTTCATCGTGCCGGCGGCGACCATCTCGGCGCACAGGCGGTCATACTCCTCTTGCGAGCCATCGCACCAGACAATGCGCTCCGGCTTGGTGAGTGCAGCGATTTCGCCCACCCAAGCGACCAGGCGCGGGTGTTTCACGTAATCGGGCACGTTCAATGCGGGCACGCCCTGCATCGCGGGTTGATTCATGACCAAAACTCCAATGGAAGGGAAAAAGAAAGCGGTGGCAGATCAGCACGGCAGCCAGGGCCAGGGCGCCCGGCGGCAGAGTGGAAAGCGATCGACGGCGCATCGTGAACGGGCCGGATCCGCGATTTCCAGTGGGAGGGGCAACGCAGGCGGAAGGACAGGAGCCGTGCTGATTTCACATTCAGTTACAAAGCGGTGCACTGACGGAACGTGGGTTTTTCCGGGCAGCGGGGGCCGCGTGCGCTAAAGTGGCGGGACCGAGGTCAACAGACCCTAGAACAAGGACTCGTCACCAGCGAGGCAGCGCAAATTGCGTGCCCGCGGCGGGCAATTCCAAACGTCGCAACGGATTGTCGTGCGACGAGGGATGGGAAGAATACCACCGCGAGGGATCGCTGTTTTTTGCTGCGCACCATTGTTCGAAGTGAGATGTCGATGAAGATTGCCGTACTGGACGACTACCAAGACGCTGTTCGCAAGCTGGATTGCTTCAGCCTGATGCAGGACCACGAAGTCAAAGTGTTCAACAACACCGTCAAAGGCGTGGGGCAATTGGCCGCACGCGTGGCGGACGTTGAAGCCATCGTGTTGATCCGGGAGCGCACGCGCGTGACGCGTCAGTTGCTCGATCGCCTGCCCAAACTCAAGATCATCAGCCAGACCGGCCGCGTATCGCGCGATGCCGGCAGCCATATCGACCTGGATGCCTGTACCGACAAGGGTGTGGTTGTGCTGGAGGGCAAGGGCTCGCCAGTGGCGCCGGCCGAGCTGACCTGGGCGCTGGTGATGGCCGCGCAGCGCCGCATTCCGCAGTATGTGGCGAGCCTCAAGCACGGTGCGTGGCAGCAATCGGGGCTGAAGTCGACGACCATGCCGCCCAACTTTGGCATCGGCCGCGTGCTGAAGGGCCAGACCCTGGGGATTTTTGGCTACGGCAAGATCGGCCAGCTGGTGGCCGGCTACGGTCGCGCTTTTGGCATGAACGTGCTGGTGTGGGGCCGCGAGGGCTCGCAGGAGCGCGCGCGCGCCGATGGTTTTGGCGTGGCGGAATCGAAAGAGGCGCTGTTCGAGCAGTCAGACGTGCTGTCCGTCCACCTGCGCCTGAACGACGAGACGCGCGGCATCGTAACGGTGGCCGACCTGACGCGCATGAAGCCGACCGCCCTCTTCGTCAATACCAGCCGCGCCGAGCTGGTGGAAGAAAACGGACTGGTGACGTCGCTCAACCGCGGGCGCCCGGGCATGGCCGCCATTGACGTGTTTGAGACGGAGCCCATCCTGCAGGGCCACACCCTGCTGCGCATGGAGAACTGTATCTGCACGCCGCACATCGGCTATGTGGAGCGCGAAAGCTACGAGCTGTACTTCAGCATCGCGTTCCAGAACATCCTCGATGTTCTGCAGGGCAACGTCGATAGCGTGGTCAATCCGACGGCCTTGGCGCCCGCGCTGATCCGCGCCTGAACCTGTCCACGATCCTACTGCGCGGACCAACCTCGGACCGCTCGCTACGGATCGTGAACAGGTTCAACACGAGTTTTTTGAGTTCAAGCCGCGGCGCGAAGCTGCGGTTGATTGGCGCCTGCGCCGTCAAAACGGAAGCTGTCCATTGCCAATGAGCCGTAGGTGACGGTGTCGACCACGTGCTGGGCCTGCACGCCGCCGGCCGTGGCCTGTGAAGGCTGCCCCATCGCTGCTCCCAGTGCCACGTACAGCGGCATCAGGTGCTCGTCGGTCGGGTGGGCGTGGGCGGCTTGCGGGGCTTGCGCCCGGTAGTCGCAGAAGGTGGCGAAATCGCCACTGCGGATGCCTTCAGTCATAGCTTCCAGCATCCATTCGCGGAACGCATCCACCCACGGTTCCACCGGCACGCCGTGCTGCGTCGTGCCGGGGCCGCGCATCAGCGCGCGCAGGTTGTGCGTGAAGCTGCCCGAGCCAATGATCAGCACGCCCTCGTCGCGCAGCGGTGCCAGCGTGCGCCCCATCGCCATCTGGCATGCGGGCGACAGGCCCGGCATGAGCGACACCTGTACCACGGGGATCTTCGCCTCAGGAAACATCAACATCAGCGGCACCCAGGCGCCGTGGTCTAGCGGCTGGCGTGGGTCGAGCACGGTCGAGGCCTGTTCCTCCAGTCCCGGCACGATGTTGCCATCGATCAGCGCGCGGATGCGCTCGGCCAGATCGGGTGCGCCCGGTGGCGCATATTCCAGCGCATAGAGTTGCGGCGGAAAACCGCCGAAATCGTGCCAGGCCTCTTGCTGAGCGCGGGCGGTGACAGCCGGGCGGCGCGTCATCCAGTGCGGCGAGACGACCACGATGGCGCGGGGGCTGAGCGTCGCCATCTCTTGCCCAAGTGCAGCCAGGGCTTTGCCGACGGGGCCTGGATCGGCCGCCAGCATCGGCGACCCATGAGATAGATAGAGCACGGGAAGCATGTCAAATTTCCTGAAGAATATGGCGACCATTCTGCGCCTCCCCTGCGCGTGCAACATGCATGGATTTGGAGGCGGAGGTCAGGAAAGTTGAATGAGTGCGTTCCAGCGCGCAGGCCGTTATACGCTCAGCAGTTCCTCCGCCACGGTCGGGTGCAGGCCCACGGTCGTGCGCAGGTGTTTGAGCCGCACCCCCATCCGCACCGCCACCGCCAGCGCCTGGATGATTTCGGGTGCGGCGTTGTCGACGATGTGCGCGCCGAGCACGCGCCCGCTGCGCGCGTTGCACACCAGCTTGATCAGCGATTCCATGCCGGTGCCGGCAAAGCGCTGTTCGAGCGAGACAAAGCGCCGGACCACAACGTCGATACGGTCGGCGGTGGCGCGTTTGTCGTTGTCTGCGCGGTCAGGCCAGCGCGTGCGCGCGTCAGCTTCGGTCAAGCCCACGGTGGCGATGGCCGGGTCGCAGAACACAGCTGTCGGCACCGTATTCATGTCGGGCAGCCGCAGCATCCCCTTCAGCCCCTTGCCGAACAGGCGTTCAGCCACGTAATGCCCTTGTGCTGTGGCCACGGGCGTGAGCTGTTGCCCGCTGCTGACATCGCCCACGGCATGCACGCCGCGCGCGCGGGTGCGGAAGTGGCGGTCCACGGCTATCCCCCCGCGCGCATCGAGCGAGACGCCTGCGGCTTCCAAGCCGAGACCCGCCGTGGTTGGTGCGCGGCCAATGGCGGCCAGCACGCGCTGGGCACGCAGCACGCGCGGGATCTCGCTGGAAGCGTCGTCGCTCACGTAGACGGCCACGCCATCGCCGTTGACCGCATCGCGCTCCACACGCACGACGTGGGCGTTTGATAGAAGGTCGACGCCACAGCGGGCCAGGGCCTGTGCCGTGGCTTCCGATACGGTGACATCGAATTCGGGCAGCACACGTGCCTCGCGCACCAGCAGCGTCACGCGCACGCCAAAGCGCGCCAGCATCGATGCCAACTCCACTGCTACCACGCCGCCGCCCACGATGATGAGCGAGGCGGGCAGTGTGTCCCAGCCGAAGACGTCGTCAGAGCTGCAGGCGAGTTCGGCGCCGGGCACCGGCAGCGGCACGGGGTGCGCGCCGGTGGCCAGCACGACCTGTCGCGCGCGCAGCGTGGTCTTGCCGGTCTCGCTGTGCAGTCGGACGATGCCGCGCCCGCGCAGCGAGGCGATGCCCGTCAGCCACTGCACGCCGGAATCCAGCAGGTGCGAGTGATAAACCTCGTTCAGGCGTGCCACCTCCGCACGGGTGCGAGCAATGGCTTGGCTCCAGGCATCGGCGGCATGCGTCGCACGCAGGCAACGCGCGATCGTCTGTGACCAGGCCGCGCCGTAGCCGAGCAGCTTCTTGGGCACACAGCCACGGTTGACGCAGGTGCCGCCTACCTGCGCGCGGTCGATGATCAGCGTGCGCGCGCCCAACTGCGCTGCATGGCGTGCGGCCGCCAGCCCGGCCGAGCCGGCGCCGATCACGATCAAATCAAAGGAAGCTGCGGATTTTGCGGGCATGGCGGTGTCCGTCTGTCCATCAAGGTGGCATCGGCCGGACGGCCATGGCGGCACGCCGGCGGGCGCACCGTGTGCAGCAAACGGCGCGCCCGCCGCTTGCCTGATTGCGATGGCTACGCAGCCACCGGTTCGGCGAACCCGCGTGGAAGTTCGCGCAGGAAGGTTTCGCCGTCATGACGGCCGAGCGCATAGGCGTCGCGCATGGCACCCGGGCGGGTGTAGTCCCAGCTTGAGATCGGCACCTTGCGCGAAGGCTGCACGTAAAAGCGGCGCTGCACGCCGCCGGCCACCGGCACATCCATGCGGAAGAACGTCGGGCGCGGGTACAGGCGCGTCACCAGCACCAGCGCATCGCCCGGGGTCGGGTCCAGCGCGTGCACCGGTACGTTGTCGACCATGCCGCCGTCGAGCACTGGCCGTCCCCCACGCCGCAGTACCGGCGTGAACGGTGGGGTCGAAGCCGACTGCAGCAGCAGGTCGGCCAGCTCCTCAGGCGAGGCGCAATCCTGCGCGCGCACGAATTCGGGCGTGAAGCCCAGGCGCCGGCCCAGCGTCGGGTGCAGCGTCTTGCGGACGTGCTTTTCGATGTTGTACGCAATCAGCCCCGCTGCCACGGCCGTGCGCGCGCCCATCCAGCGCGGGATGTGCGCCACACCGATGCGGATTTCGGGCGCCTGCGCCAGCCGCGCGAAACGGCCCTCGCCAAACACCGTCAGCAGCGCGGTGCGGTACATGCCGTAGTGCGGGAACACGCGCTCGCCGCGCAGCAGGTTGCCCCAGTGGGCGTTGCGCTTGTTGTGGCGCAGGGTCTCGCCGTAGTAGTCCATCAGCTCGGCGGAGTTCCACGCGTGCAGCATGCAGGCCGTCGATGCGCCGGCCGAGATGCCGGTGATCACACGCGGCGCCAGGCTCAGTTCGGGCTGCACGACATCCCACCAGCCGGCCTGCCACCAGCAGCGGTTGCCACCGCCGGCAAACACCATCTGATCGAAGGTGGGCGTGCTCATACGGAGTCCTTGGCGAGTGCTGCCCGCTGGGCCAGGCGCAGCGAAGGGGCGTATTTGAGGGTGTCGATGCAGGCGTCCATGAGGCGCTCACGCTTGCTGGCGAGGGAGGACGCATCCGGATAGAAAAGGAAGTCGCCCATGATGCCGTTGAACGTGGCATGGAAATGCGACACCGCCAGGGGGATATCCAGGTCAGCCGGTAATTGCCCGCGCCGCGTTGCCTGTTCGATGATGCTGGTCAGGTGCGTCATGCCTTCCTCAAACGATTCTTGTTGACGCTTGAGGATGGGGCTCGTGTCTTCCACGAACTCGCACTTGTTGAACATGATCTCGAAGACCTTGCGCCAGTGCGCGTCTTCCACCAGTTGGCGCAACAGGAAGTTACCCACCGTGCGCAGTTCCCCCAGCGGGTCGTCAGCCTCTACCCCGAGCGGGGTGCACATGGTTTCCATTGGCAGCTTCACGCGCTCGCACATGGCGGCGAACACGTCAGCCTTGTTGCGAAAATGCCAGTAGATGGCGCCGCGCGTCACGCCTGCGGCCTGCGCGATGTCCGATAGCGACGTGCGCGCTACGCCACGTGCATAAAACACGTCTTCTGCCGCATCCAGGATGCGGTTGCGTGTTTCCAGTGCTTCTTCCTTGGTTCGTCTGACCATGATCTTCCAGAGGAACGCCGGCTCACCCTGACGGCGTTCTTTTGATTCGCTTTTGTGCGTCGCACAATCTTTGGCAACGCATTATTTCATATTGCGCAACGCTACGGCCTGCATTGCAGGCGCTGCGGGCCTTGATGGGCCGCATTCTGCCCCGATCCCGCGCGGTTCCGCCATTGCAACGAAGTCAGCAAAAGTTGCAACAATGGCCCTGCTTTGCCGATGGGTCCTGCTTACATACATGCGTGAACGTATCTATAATAGCGCGCACTTCGCCTCTTGCACATTGCAACATGCGCCACATCGGTTTGGTCAATTCCACAGCCCGGGCGTCTTGTGACTAGGTGAAGCACTGCAGCAAATCGCGCTCGTTCTCGCGTCGTTGAGTCCGTTTTGTTGCGACTTCGTCGCAAACGCCGTATCGCATGCCATCGGATACGGCTAGGATCGTGCGTTTCAATTGTATTTTTTGGTTTCGCTGACGGTTTGCCGGCGCAGCACACGCATTCGTTTGCGTGGCGGCGCGGCGCCCGGCATTCCGCTTATCGCCACATGGGGTCATCTATGACGAACACCCGCCGTTATCACCAACTCGCTGCCGCCGCATTCATGGTGGTGGCGCTTGCAGCTTGCGGCAACAAGCAGGCACAAGGGCCGGGCGGCGCCGGCATGCCTCCGACCGAAGTGGGCATTGTGACCGTGCAGCCGCATACCGTTGGTCTGACCAGCGAGTTGCCGGGCCGTCTGGAAGCCACGCGTGTGGCCCAGGTGCGCGCACGGGTCGCTGGCATTGTGCTCAAGCGTTCATACGCTGAAGGCAGTGACGTAAAGGCTGGCCAGCAGCTGTTCCAGATCGACCCGGCGCAGTACCAGGCCTCGCTCGACAGCGCGAAAGCGCAACTGGCGCGCTCCGAAGCCACGCAAACGCAGGCGCAGCTCAAGGCCGAGCGCTACAAGCCGCTGGTTGCCACCAACGCTATCAGCAAGCAGGACTATGACGATGCAACGGCTGCTGCCAAGCAGGCCACCGCTGACGTTGCCGCTGCGCGCGCTGCCGTGGAAACCGCCAAGCTGAACCTCGGTTACGCCAGTGTCACTTCGCCGATCGCCGGCCGTGCCGGTCTGGCGCAGATCACCGAAGGCGCGCTGGTTGGCCAGGGTGAGGCAACGCTGCTGACCACGGTGCAGCAGATCGACCCGATCTACCTGACCTTCACGCAGTCGAGCACCGAAGTGCTGCGCCTGCAGGAAGCGCTCAAGGCCGGCAAGCTGGTCAAGTCGGGCGACAACGCTGCCAAGGTCACGCTGGTGACGGAAGACGGCCGCGCCTACGCACAGCCGGGCAAGCTGTACTTCTCCGACCTGACGGTGGACCCGGCCACGGGCACCATCACGCTGCGCGCCATCGTGCCGAACGCCGACCGTACGCTGCTGCCGGGCATGTACGTGCGCGCGCGCCTGGAGCAGGCGGTGGACGAGCAAGCCATCACGGTGCCGCAACAGGCCGTGACGCGCAGCCCGGACGGCGCCTCCGTGATGGTCGTCGACGACAAGGGCATGGCTGCCGTACGCCAGGTCCAGGCCGATCGCTCGACCGGTACGGAGTGGATTGTCTCCAGCGGTCTGAAGGCTGGCGACAAGGTGATCGTCGATGGCCTCCAGAAGGTCCACCCGGGTGCGCCGGTCAAGGCGGTGCCGTGGCAGCCCACGCCGGCAGGTCAGAAGCCGGGTCAGGGTGCTCCGGCAGGCGCAGCACCTGCGGCCAGCGCCCCTGCAGCAAGCACTCCCGCTGCCAGCACGCCGGCAGCCAAGCAGTAAACAAGGAGCCATCGCATGGCAAAGTTTTTTATCGATCGCCCAGTCTTTGCCTGGGTGCTCGCGCTGTTCATCATCATCGGCGGGGCGATCTCGATCACCCAGTTGCCGATTTCGCAGTACCCGACCATTGCGCCGCCATCGATCATCATCACGGCAACGTACCCGGGTGCGAACGCGAAGACGCTGGACGAATCTGTCACCAGCATCATCGAGCAGGAAATGAACGGCGCGGATGGCCTGCTCTATATGGAGTCGGTCAGCCAGGGCGGTAACGGCCAGGCGCAGATCACGGTGACGTTCAAGGCCGGTACGGACCCCGCGCTGGCGCAGGTGGACGTGCAGAACCGCCTGAAGCGCGTGGAAGCGCGTTTGCCCGCGCAGGTGACGCAGCAGGGCGTGCAGGTCGACAAGGCCCGCGCCAACTTCCTGCTGTTCGCCACGCTGGCATCGACCGACGGCAAGATGGATCCGGTGGCGCTGGGTGACTACATCTCGCGTAACGTGCTCAACGAAATCAAGCGCGTGCCGGGTGTCGGTCAGGCCATCCTGTTCGGTACGGAACGCGCCATGCGCGTCTGGATCGACCCGGCCAAGCTGGTCGGCTACAAGCTGACCCCGACCGACGTCTACAACGCGATCCGCAACCAGAACGCATTGGTGTCGGCCGGTACGCTGGGCGACCTGCCCTCTACTTCTGATCAGCCGATTGCGGCGACCGTCGTGGTGGAAGGCCAGCTCACGACCACCGAGCAGTTCGGCAACATCGTGCTGGTGGCCAAGCCGGACGGCTCGCTGGTGCGCGTGAAGGATGTGGCGCGCCTGGAGTTGGGCGGCCAGACCTACTCGACGTCTGCGCGGATCAACGGTCAGCCGATTTCGGCCATTGGCGTGCAGCTCTCGCCCACGGGCAATGCGCTGGGCACCGCCACGGCCGTGAAGGCCAAGCTGGAGGAGTTGTCGAAGTACTTCCCGGCGGGCGTGGAATACAAGGTGCCGTACGACACCTCCAAGTTCGTCAAGATCTCGATCGAGGAAGTGGTCAAGACGCTGCTCGAGGCCATGGTGCTGGTGTTCCTGGTGATGCTGCTGTTCTTGCAGAACATCCGCTACACGCTGGTGCCGTCGATCGTGGTGCCGATCTCGCTGCTGGGCGCATTCGCCACCATGAACGCGATGGGTTTCTCGATCAACGTGCTAACCATGTTCGGCCTGGTGCTGGCGATCGGTATTCTCGTTGACGATGCCATCGTGGTGGTGGAAAACGTCGAGCGCATCATGGCCGAAGAAGGCCTGCCCCCGCGCGAAGCGACCCGCAAGGCCATGGGTCAGATCACGGGCGCCATCATCGGCATTACGCTGGTGCTGATGGCCGTGTTCATCCCGATGGCGTTCTTCTCGGGTTCGGTGGGTGCGATCTACCGCCAGTTCTCGCTGTCGATGGTGTCGTCGATCTTCTTCTCTGCACTCATGGCGCTGACGCTCACGCCCGCACTGTGCGCGACGCTGCTCAAGCCGATCGAGAAAGGCTCGCACCACGAGAAGAAGGGCTTCTTCGGCTGGTTCAACCGCATGTTCACGAGCACCACGAATGGCTATCAGAGCTTCGTGGAGCGCATGCTGAAGAAGACCTTCCGCTACATGGTGATCTACGGTGTGCTGATCGCTGCGGTGGTGTTCCTGTTCCTGCGCCTGCCGTCTTCGTTCCTGCCGACCGAAGATCAGGGCTATATCGTGACCAACATCCAGCTGCCGCCGGCCGCATCGGCCAACCGCACGCTGGAAGTGATCAAGCAGGTCGAGAACTACTACAAGCACGAAAAGGCCGTCGAGAACATGGTGGCTGTGCAGGGCTTCAGCTTCTCGGGTAACGGCCCGAACGCTGGTCTGGTGTTCACCACGCTCAAGGACTGGAAGGAGCGCGGCCCGGATCAATCCGCTGACGCCGTGGCCGGCCGTGCCTTTGGTGCGCTGTTCGGTGGCATTCGCGATGCGATCGTGTTCCCGCTGAACCCGCCGCCGATCCCGGAACTGGGTAATGCAACGGGCTTCACGTTCCGTCTGCAGGACCGTGCTGGCCTGGGCCACGATGCGCTGATGGCTGCACGTAACCAGCTCCTGGGCATGGCTGCGAAGAGCAAGATCCTCAAGGGCGTCCGTCCTGAAGGTCTGGAAGATTCGCCGCAGTACCAGGTGGATATCGACCGCGAGAAGGCCAACGCGCTGGGTGTGTCGTTCACTGACATCAACGCCACGCTGTCGACGGCGCTGGGTTCGGCGTACGCCAACGATTTCCCGAACTACGGTCGTCAGCAACGCGTGATCGTGCAAGCGGACAAGATCAACCGCATGCAGCCCGAAGACATCATGAACCTGTACGTGCGCAACGGGCAGGGCAACATGGTGCCGATGTCGACGTTCGCGAAGGGCCACTGGATCGTCGGTCCGGTGCAGCTCGTGCGCTACAACGGCTATCCGTCGATCCGCCTGTCGGGCGATGCTGTGCCTGGCGCGAGTACGGGTGAGGCCATGGCTGAAATGGAGCGCCTCGCGAGCAAGCTGCCGGCCGGTATCGGTTACGAGTGGACGGGCCAGTCGCTGCAGGAAAAGACCTCCGGCTCGCAGGCGCCTGCGCTGTATGCGCTGTCGCTGCTGGCGGTGTTCCTGGTGCTGGCTGCGCTGTACGAAAGCTGGTCGATCCCGGCGGCGGTGATTCTGGTGGTGCCGCTGGGCGTGCTCGGCGCACTGCTGGGCGTGACGTTGCGCGCCATGCCTGACGACGTGTACTTCAAGGTCGGCCTGATTGCGGTGGTGGGTCTATCCGCCAAGAACGCCATTCTGATCATCGAGTTTGCGAAGGACTTGCAGGCGCAAGGCAAGGGCCTGATCGAAGCCACGCTGGAGGCCGTGCATCTGCGGTTCCGCCCGATCATCATGACGTCGTTCGCCTTCATCCTGGGCGTGCTGCCGCTGGCAATTGCCACCGGTGCAAGCTCCGCCAGCCAGCGCGCCATCGGTACCGGCGTGATGGGCGGGATGATTACCGCGACGGTGCTGGCCGTGGTGCTGGTGCCCGTGTTCTTCGTGGTGGTCCGTCGCATCTTCAAGGGCAGCGAGCGTCAACGCCGCCTGGATGCCGCGCACCGTCCGTTGGACGAGGAAATCTGAATATGCAGAAAACGATGACCTTTCGAACCCCTGCGCTATTGCCGGCGCTCCTGCTTGCTGCCGGCGTGCTGTCTGGCTGCTCGCTGGCGCCGACCTATGAGCGCCCGGATGCTCCGGTAACGAGCACGTATCCGCAGGCACCGGCCGGCTATGCCGTGCCGGCTGATAGCGCGAAGCCGGGCGAAAACGCCCCGCGCGCCACCGATCTCGGCTGGCGCGAGTTCTTCCCCGATCCGCGCCTGCAGAAGCTGATCGGCCTGTCGCTGGAAAACAACCGCGACCTGCGCATCGCCGTGCTCAACATCGAGGCAGCGCGCGCGCAGTACCGTCTGCAAGTTGCTGAGCTGCTGCCGCCGGTCAACGCGGCTGCAACGTACACGCGCAGCCTGACGCCGCAGTCGATCTCGCAGACCGGGTCGGATATCGTCACCAAGCAGTACCAGCTTGGTGTCGGTATCAGCAATTACCAGGTCAACCTGTTCAGCGTGGGCGACGTGACGCGCTCCGCGCGCGCCAGCTACCTGGCGACCGCGGAGGGCCAGCGTGCCGCGCAGATCAGCCTGATCTCGCAAGTGGCCAAGGCTTACCTGAACGAGCGCGCCTACGCCGAGCAGCTTGAGCTGGCCCAGCAGACCCTGAAGGGTCGCGAGGATTACTACAAGCTCGCCAAGCAGCGCTTTGACGTGGGTGCCTCGTCGTTGCTGGACCTGCGCCAGACCGAGACGCTGGTCGAATCGGCGCGTGTGGCCGTTGCACAGTTGACGCGTCAGTACGCCCAGGCGACCAATGCGCTGGTACTGCTGGTGGGTGCGCCGCTGCCGGCCGATCTGCCGCCGCCGACCACCGTGTCGTCGGAAAAGATCGTGGCCGACATCCCGCCGGGCTTGCCGTCGGAGCTGCTGGAGCAGCGCCCGGACATCCGCCAGGCCGAGCAGAAGCTGATTGCCGCCAATGCCAACATCGGCATCGCGCGTGCGGCGTTCTTCCCGAGCATCGGGCTGACGTCCAACGTGGGCACGGCCAGCGGCGCACTGCATGACCTGTTCAAGAGCGGGACGGGGCTGTGGTCGTTCGTGCCGAATCTCACGCTGCCGATCTTCGACTGGGGCACGCGCATCTTCCAATTGGACTCCACCAAGGCCAACCAGAAGATCGCAGTCGCCACCTACGAGAAGACCATCCAGACCGCGTTCCAGGAAGTGTCTGACGCCCTGGTGGCGCGCGGCACGCTGGAAGAGCAGGTGGCTGCACAGAAGCGCTTCCGCGATGCCACGGCTGAGCGTCTGACGCTGTCGGACCAACGCTATCGCAACGGCGTGTCGAGCTTCCTCGACGTGCTGGATGCGCAACGCGATCTGTTCAGCGCCGATCAGACTCTGGTGCAGACGCGCCTGGCCCGCCTGACCAACGCCATCGATCTGTACACGGCGCTGGGCGGCGGCCTGCAGGAAAGCAGCACCATTGCCGCTGCCAAGCAGGCGCAACCGACGGCTGCGCCGGGCGTGGCACCCGTCGCACCGGACATGACGCCGGCTCGCTGACCCTTCAGTGCGCACCGTCTGCCGTCGTCTCCACGCGACGGTGGACGGTGCAAAAGTGCCTGATTGGGCACGCAAAGCCGATGCTTGCATCGGTAAACCAATTCAACTACACTGCACGCCCTCTGGGCGGTATATAATCCGCTGTTTCGCCGTCCACCCGAATACTGAGCAAGGGACCCGATGACCACCATCCGTCTGAAAGAAAACGAGCCGGTCGAAGTTGCACTGCGCCGCTTCCGCCGTGAAATTGAGCGCACTGGCCTGATCAAGGAACTGCGCGCCCGTACCGCTTACGAAAAGCCGACGACCGAGCGCAAGCGCAAGAAGGCTGCCGCTGTGTCGCGTACGCGTAAACGCCTGCGCTCGCAAATGCTGCCGAAAAAGCTCTACTAAGATCGCGTAGTTGTTCCGGTAGCACCAACTGGGTGCTGCCGTTGGCGGTGTGAAGTCAGTCGACTTCCAACTCGCCGAGCTTGGTTCGTAGCGTGCCTTGCACGCACCCGGAAGCTCTTTCGGGGCCCGGCCAACGCTCCAACCCCCGATACAGAAGCTCGCAAGATGCGGTTGATGGCCTAAGTGCCGTTCTCCGCCGCTTCGGTGCGCCTTCGCGCGCATGTTCTGTTGCAAACGACTTCCGCCAGCGGTGATTGACCGGCTGGCTGTTGGCGTTTGTCGCGCAGAGCTTTCCTCGTCTCGCCCGTTCCTCGTCTTGCCGTAGACGCGAATTTTGCGCGGTGCCCGCCTCTCTTTACGACTTTTTGACGGGCACAGCCGTACGCTGCAGGTATCCCAGACTGCGGACGCAATGCGTCTTTCGATCATGAACCTGATGAGCCATTGGCTGCTCGGCGCGGGCGCCCTGCTGGCCATCCTTGCACTGTTTGCCATCGAGTACATTGGCGTTGAGCGTGCGGCGCGCCGTAATGCCGAGGCTGAAGCCCATATGCCCAAGCCTGCGGGGGACGACGCATCCGTCCATTGACCCCAGCTTATCGAGACGACGATGCCAACCCACTCCAACGATTACTGGTTCCCCGCCAAGCGCTACGGCTGGGGCTGGGGGCTGCCGTCTCGCTGGCAAGGCTGGGTGGTGATCGCCATTTATGCCGTGCTGCTGGCGGCGGGCATCGCTGTGCTGCGCCCGCATGCCGAGCCGGTGAGCTTCGTGCTCTATACGCTGGCACTGAGCCTGTTGCTCGTGCTGGTGTGCTGGTGGAAAGGCGAACCACCGCGCTGGCGGTGGGGCGGGGATTGATCGGCCCCTACGTTCGCATTCAGCCAGTGGCATGAAGGGTGTAGAGATGAACCTCGGACGGTGAAAACAGCCGGATCGGCAGATCACTCATGCCGATGCCGCGGCTTGTCACCAGCCGCCCACCTTCCGCCAATTCAAAGTAACCGCTGGCAAAGCGCCGGTCGCCAGAGCCTGACGGCAGCACGATTGGCCGGCCATCTGGGCGGGCGATCTGGCCGCCGTGGGTATGGCCGCAGAACGCAAGATCGAACGGATAGGCACGCACGTGCCGTAAGCCCAGCGGCGAATGCATCAGCAACAGCCTGCGCGCACCGGCGCCGCTGAATGTGCGGACAGGGTCCGGTTGCCCGACACCAGGCTCATCGAGCCCACATACATAGAGCTCGTCATAGGGCGGCGGCAGGCGCACGGCTTCGTTGACGAGCATTCGCACGTCCGCCGCTTCAAGCTGCAGGCGGATGAACGTGTCATCCACCCAAAGATCGTGATTGCCGAATACACCGAACTTGCCGGCCGGCGCTTGCAGTTCACGCAAGCGCGCGGCCAAGCCGGTGACATGCCTGTGGTGCAGCGAAACGAAGTCGCCGCCCAACAGGATGACGTGCGGGGCGAATGCTGCGATCACTTGCTGCATGGCATCCAGCAGGCGTGGATCGGTCAAGGGCCCTGCGTGGAAGTCCGACGCGAAGGCGACTCTGAGCGGCTCGGCTGGCGGTGCGCTCAACGGCACTGTCACATCACGGCGATCAATATGCAGGCGTCCTTGCAGGCCGAGCGCATGCGCGGTGCGGGCCGCCCAGCCATTGGCGTAGAAGAGCGCTTCGGCGGTCTCGCCGGCGCGCCGCCACCAGTCGTAGTACCGGCCTCGGCCCATCCTTGCTAAACCGGTTGGACCGATGTGTTGCACACGGCTGCAATCGACGCGCGATACCCGTCAGGCAGATGCATCGGCAGCGTATCCGGCGCAAACAGCCCGAGCCGCTTGTGCTCGTGGCTGACCACCGGTGCAAACGGGCCGACCAGCATGCAGTCATACGTGGCGATGAACACACGCTTGCCCGGCACGACCTCAAACAGATACGTATCGATCGGCGCGCCGACCTGCACCGCCAGGTTCAGCTCCTCCGCAATCTCGCGCGCGAGGCATTCGGTGGACGATTCCCCCAACTCGATACGGCCGCCGGGCAGTTCCCACTCTTCGCGCTCATTGAGCAGTAGGACGACCTCGCCGGTGGGTGCGCGCAGCACGCCTTTGACAGAGACGGGGTAGGTGGACATGGCGCTCATGGTGGTGGCTGACTGTATGGGTTACGGCCCATCCGCCACGTTGGCGGTGCCGCTCGACGTGCCCAGATGCAGCTCCTGGTCGAAGGCGCGGTTCACGTCGCAGTATTGCGCGCGTGCGGGCTGAGATTTTTGCCACCGGAACGATAGCTTGGGATAGCCCGGTGTGCCATCGGTGTTCTCTGCCAGCACGTAGTAGTCGAAGCGCACGTTGGCATCGGCCGCGTAGCTAGCACCGGCTTCGCGGTTGGCGAGGATGAGCACGGCGGGCTTGCCGCCCTGTGCGAGCAGGAGCCGGAAGTCGTGAAGCAGGCAGTCTGCGCCACCGCTGGTCGTCACGTGCAGTTGCTCTTTCTCGTTGCCACCGCCACCGTCATTGCGGCGGAAGATCGGCACGAGGCTCCAGGGTTGCGCGCGGCCTGCTGCGCCGTCGCGCACAAAGAAGGTCACCACATCAAAGCTGTGCGCATTGAAGTTCTCGCGCCATGCACGAACGGCGATGGCATCGTAGCCGCGCAGCTTCAGCGCATTGACGCCGTTGTGTATGGGCATCAGCGTATAGCCGGCCTGTGCCGTGGCGGCGCCCGATAGGCCGAGCAACGTCAGGCCCAGTACGACGCGGTTGTTCAGGTAGTGGCGGTACTTGCGCACCGGATTCTCCGTTGATGAATGGATTCGGTCGCTCAGGCTTGCGTCAGCAGGCGAGGCACCTCATCGACAAGGGCATCGATGGCCACGCGCACTTTGAGCGGCATATGGCGGGTCTTCAGCCAGAGCACGTTGACCTGCGCATCGAGCACGCCCTCATGGCCCATGACGACCGTGAGCTGGCCAGCGTTCAAGTATGACGGAATGAGCCAGCAGGGCAGCCATGCCAGGCCAGCACCGGCTGCTGCGGCGTCAGCGATGGAGAGCAGGTCGTCCAACCGCAGGCGTGATGCGGGCTGATAGGTCTGCATCTGCCCATCCGGCCCGGGGAGGCGCCATGGCGTGTGGTGCGCGCCGCGCGCGTAGACGATGCAGGCGTGTGTGTCCAGATCGCGCAGCGTTGTCGGGTGGCCATGCTGTTCGAGATAGGCGGGCGACGCGCAGAGTGCCATCCGGTTGAAGCCCAACTGGCGGCTGACCAGCGTGGCGTGATCCGGCAGCGGGCCCATGCGTACCGCGATGTCGAAGCGGTCTTCCACCAGATCGGCCATGCGGTCGTTGAATGCGATCTCGACTTCCAGCAGCGGGTGACGCTCGATCAATCGACGCATGACCGGCGCAACGCACTGTCTGCCGAACAGCACCGGCACGGTCATCCGCAATCGGCCGGTCGGTTCGCGCCGGCTGGCGAGCAAGGCCGCTTCGGTTTCGCTCAACTCGGTCAGCAGGCGTTTGCATTGCTCGTAATAGAGCGCCCCTTCGCCGGTCAGGTTCAGGCTGCGGGTCGTGCGCTGCAGCAGCCGCGTGTTCAGGCGGTGTTCCAGCCGGGCGATGACCTTGGCCACCGCCGAGCGCGTAACCCCCAACTGCGCCGCGGCCGCCGCAAAGCTGCCCGACTCGACCACGTTCACAAACTCGGCCACGCCGCTGAGCCGATCGTCCATCCAAACCTGCTCCGTTTCGGTTGATCAAATGGCGCCTGATGGGCGACGGTAAGTCTACCAAATGGAGTCAATGCGTCTTATGTGGAAACAATAAGATCGGTGCTTCATTGAAACGGGGAACTCACATGAAAGCATGGCAAGTCAGACCGGGACACGGCATTGCGGGATTGCAGCAGATCGACACGGACGCGCGCGAGCCGGGGCCTACCGAGGTAGTCGTGAGTATGCGGGCTGCCTCCCTCAATTACCGCGATTGGATGGCCGCACGCGGCGACTACCCAGGCATCGATGGCACACCGCGCATTCCGCTGAGCGATGGCGCAGGCGAGGTGGTTGCGGTGGGGCCGCGCGTGACACGGCTCAAACCGGGGGATCGCGTGATCAACACCTATTTCCCGAACTGGATCGACGGTGAAATCGCACTTTGGAAGATTGCTGAATCGCCTGGTGCCACGTTTGACGGTGTGCTGGCCGAACAGTTTGTCGCTGACGAATCCACGCTGGCCGCCATTCCGGCGCATCTGAGTTTTGAGGAGGCGGCCACGATCTCCTGTGCGGGCATCACGGCCTGGAACGCGCTGTTCGCCAATACCGTGGTCAAGCCGGGCGCGACGGCGTTGCTGCTAGGCACGGGTGGCGTTTCGATCTGGGCGCTGCAGTTGGCTAAGGCGGCGGGGCTGCGCGTCATCATCACCTCATCCAGCGATGAGAAGCTGGCGCGCGCACGGCAGCTCGGCGCCGACGCAACCATCAACTACCGTACCGTGCCCGAGTGGCAGCACGAAGTGTTGCGACTGACCGGTGGCGCGGGCGCCGACGTGGTGGTGGAGGTGGGCGGATATGACACGATGGCGCGCTCGATTGCGGCCACCCGGCTGGGTGGTGTCGTCTCCATCACGGGTTTGCTGAGCGGCTTTGCGGGCGTGGATTTCGGCCTGCGCAGCCTGTTCGACGTTGCCAAGCACCTGCACGGTGTGATCGTCGGCAGCCGCACGGTGCTCGACGAGGTGGTTCGTCTGGTCGACGTGCAGCAGATCCGCCCGGTGGTCGATCGTGTCTTCGGTTTTGATGAGGTGCCAGCCGCGTATGACTACCTGCAGTCGGGGCGGCACTTTGGCAAGGTGGTGGTTCGGGTTGGTGGGTGAGGGATGCGCTTGGCGGGCGGCCCTGCGTCTCAGCGGGTCGCTCGCTATTTGCCAATACAGAACCGACTAAAGATCACCCCCAACAGATCATCACTGGAAAACGCCCCCGTGATGCTGTTCAACGCCTCCTGCGCCAGCCGCAACTCTTCCGCAAACAGATCGAGCGATTGCGCTTGCTGATCCGCATGCTCGGCCGCAAAGGCCAGGTGCTCCTTGGCCGAGCGTAAGGCTGCAAGATGGCGTTCGCGCGCCAGGTACAGGCCCTCGCCGCCGCCTTGCCAACCGGCAATCTCCAGCAATGCCGCGCGCAGCAACTCCACGCCCACGCCATCGCGCGCCGAGAGCCACACCTCTGGCGGCTCGGTATCCACATGGCCCGCTACGGCCACACCTGTCAGGTCGATCTTGTTGATGACGCGCAGCGTCGGTACGCCGGCGGGTACGTGTTCAGCGATGCGTGCGTCGATGGCGGCATCTTCGGCGGACAGGCCGTTGCTGCGGTAGTCCGCAGCGTCCAGCAGATGCAGCACCACATCCGCGCGCGCGATGGCGACCCAGGTGCGCTCGATGCCGATGCGCTCCACCTCGTCTTCCGTCTCGCGCAGGCCGGCTGTGTCGACAATGTTCAGCGGGATGCCTTCAATCTGGATGGTCTGCTGCACCTTGTCGCGCGTGGTGCCGGCGATGGGCGTAACGATGGCCAGCTCGGCGCCGGCCAACGCATTGAGCAGCGACGACTTGCCCACGTTCGGCTGCCCGGCCAGCACCACGTGCAGGCCTTCGCGCAGGAGTGCGCCCTGTCGCGCCTGCGCCAGCACACCGTCAACCGCCGTGCGAATGCCGGCAAGCTGGCCGCGCGCATCAGACGCTTCCAGAAAGTCGATTTCCTCTTCCGGAAAATCCAGCGTCGCTTCCACCAGCATGCGCAGATGGATCACGCGCTCGACCAGCGCATGCACGGCCTGCGAGAACGCACCATCGAGCGAGCGTGCTGCCGAGCGTGCCGCCGCTTCGGTGCTGGCCTCGATCAGGTCGGCGACGGCTTCGGCCTGCGCCAGGTCCAACTTGTCGTTGAGGAAGGCGCGGCGCGTGAATTCGCCGGGCTCGGCCACGCGCAGGCCGATCTCGCGCCCGGCAACCAGGCAGCGCTGCAGCAGCAACTGCATCACCACCGGGCCGCCGTGGCCCTGCAGTTCGAGCACGTCTTCGCCGGTGTATGAATGCGGCGCCGGAAACCACAGTGCGATGCCGCGATCGATGGCGCCGCCGTCGGCGTCAAGGAAGGGCAGGTAGGTTGCCTGGCGCGGCGTCAGCAGCCGGCCGCATACGGCCTGCATGACGGCGCGCACATCAGGCCCCGACACGCGCACGACCCCAATGCCGCCCCGCCCAGGCGCGGTGGCAATCGCCGCGATGGGAATGGTGCGGATGGGCGCGCGCGGGGCGTCGGAAGCGTTTGGCAAGGTCGTGGGGTGTTCAGCAGCAGTCATGGGCGGTATTGTGCGGCAGCCGTGCAGTTGCGCGCCAGTTTCCAACCAGGGAGATTCGGATGATCGATCACACCGGCGTCGTCGTCAGCGACTTCGAAGCCAGCAAGCGGTTCTACGAACAGGCGCTGGGCGCCATTGGCTTGGCCAAGGTGCTGGAGTTTCCCGCCGCCGTGACGGGCCACACCGATGTGGCCGGCTTTGGCCCACCGGGCAAGGCGGAGTTCTGGATTTCGGCCGCGATGGCCGGGCAGGGGCCGAACAAGCCGCCGCTGCACGTGGCGTTTCGTGTGGAGTCGCGTGCCGAGGTGGAGGCGTTTTACGCAGCAGCCATGGCGGCCGGTGGTACTGACAACGGCACCCCCGGTGTGCGTGCGCACTATCATCCGAACTACTACGGCGCCTTTGTGCGCGATCCGGACGGCCACAATATCGAGGCGGTCTGCCACGCGCCTGCATAAGGTTCGTTATCAAGTGGCATGAAAAAAGGGCACCCGAGGGTGCCCTTTTTGCTGAGGCGCGTTCGCCTTACTTGGCGGGTGCCGCCTTCTTGTTGGTGCCCAGCATGCGGTTGATCGACCATTGCTGCGCGATCGACAGGCAGTTGTTCACCACCCAGTACAGCACCAGGCCAGCCGGGAAGAAGAAGAACATCACCGAGAACGCGATCGGCATGAACATCATCACCTTGGCCTGCACCGGGTCCGGCGGGGTCGGGTTCAGTTTGGTCTGCACGAACATCGACACGGCCATCAGCACCGGCAGGATGTAGAACGGGTCCGGTGCGGACAGATCGTGCACCCAGCCGATCCACGGCGCGCCGCGCATTTCCACCGACGACAGCAGCGCCCAGTACAGCGCCATGAACACCGGAATCTGGATCACGATCGGCAGGCAGCCGCCGAGCGGGTTGACCTTCTCGGTGCGGTACAGCGTCATCATCTCCTGGTTCATCTTCTGCGGATCGCCCTTGTGGCGCTCGCGGATGGCCGTCATGCGCGGCTGCAGATCTTTCATCTTGGCCATCGAGCGGTAGCTCGTGGCCGACAGCGGGAAGAACACCAGTTTGATCAGCACCGTGAGCGCGACGATCGACCAGCCCCAGTTGCCCAGCAGCCCGTGGATCTTCTCCAGCAGCCAGAACAGCGGCTTGGCGACGATGGTCAGCCAGCCATAGTCCTTCACCAGATCCAGGCCCGGGGTGATGGCCTCAAGCATGCGCGCTTGCTGCGGGCCGGCGAACAGGCGTGCCGTGGCCGACACGGTGGCGCCCGGCGCCACCGTGCCCAGCGGCTCCTGAATGCCGATGCGGTAGAAGTTGGTGTCGACGCGGTCGACGTAGTACTCACGCTTGACGTTGTCCGCCGGAATCCACGCCGAGGCAAAGTAGTGCTGCACCATCGCCACCCAGCCGCTGTCGGTCGGGGCCGGCACATGTGCCTTGCCCTTGTCGATGTCGGAGAAGGTGATCTTGTGGAACTTGTCGCCGTCGGTGTACACGGCCGGGCCGGTGAACGTGCTGTAGAAGCGCGATTGCTCCACGGCGCCGCCGTCGCGGGCCAGTTCCATGTACAGCGTCGGGGTGATCGGTGCCGTGCCGTCGTTGGTCACGTCAAAGCGCGTGTCGATCACGTAGCTGCCGCGCTTGAAGACGTACGTCTTGGCCAGCTTGGCGCCGCCCTTGTCGGCCGTCAGCGTGATGGAGACATCGTTGCCGGTGCCCAGGTCACGCGGGCCGGCCGATGCCGCGAATGCCGTCGTGTGGTTCGGGAAGTCACCACCGATGATGCCCGAGCGCGCCAGGTACGTGCGCTCGATGCTGCGGTCGAACAGCACCACCGGGTTGCCGTCGTGGTCCTTCTGGTCCAGCAGTTCCAGCTTGGTGACGATGGCGCCGGCCGTGTCGATGGTGGCGCGCAGCACGTCGGTCGTGATGACGATCTTTTCCGAAGCCGGTGCCTGCGACGCTGCCCCGGTGGCCGGCGCCGCCTGCGTACCTGCTGCTGCGGTGGTCGTGGCGCTCTTAGGCACGTCGCCTGCGGGCGTGCTGCCCGGCGCGGCGGTGGTCGTGGCCGTCTGCGGCGTCGGGAAGAACATCGACTGGTGGCCATTCGCGCGTTGCCAGTTGTCGAACAGCAGGACAACCGCCAGCGAGAAGATCACCCAGAGAATGGTGCGTTTGATATCCATGTCGGATTACGGTCTGGGAAGGTGAATCGACGGCCGCGCAGCCTGCGTGTCGGCTGCGGTCGCGCCGGTCGATGCGGAATCGGTGGAGCGGTGCGCAGCGTCGCCAGCGGCGGGCGGCACAGGATCATACCCGCCTTGTGCGAACGGATGGCAGCGGCATAGGCGTTTTGCCGCAAGATAACTGCCGTACCCAGGCCCGTGGGTGAGCACGGCGTCGCGTGCGTAGTCGGAGCAGGTCGGCAGGAAGCGGCATTGCGCGCCCACGAAGGGGCTGAACGCCACTTTATAGATGCGCAGCAGAAACAACAGCACGCGCGTCATGGCGTGCCCCCGGTGGCAGGCTGGGGGGCAGCGGGTGTGGCGGGCGGCGCAGGCAGTGGCCGTGTCGCAATCTCAAAGAGGTGCGACAACTCTTCGTGGCAGATGCGTTTGAAGGCAGCCACGGTGGGCACGTCCTGGCGTGGGAACTTGGCGTGCAGGCGGATCAGCACGTCGCGGCCGCCCAAGGACGGCTGCCGCAAGCGGAACAGCTCGCGGCACTGGCGCTTGATGAGATTGCGCTCAACAGCGCGCTTGGCAAATTTCTTGCCGATCACCACGCCCAGGCGCGCCTGCGGATGCCCGTTGGCGCGCACATACAGCACAAAGTGACGACTACGCCGGACGGGCCGCAAAGCAAAAACGGATGAGAACTCATCCGTTTTCGTCAGCCTTGCGGCTTTGGGGTAGGCGTGCAGGCCCATCGCCGGCTGGGGGTAAGACTGCGGCAAAAGCCATGGGCAACGGCCAGGAGCCGCCACCCGGGGCGCGGCAGTCTTAGATTGCCAGGCGCTTGCGGCCCTTGGCGCGGCGTGCATTCAGCACGGCACGGCCACCACGGGTCTTCATGCGGACACGGAAACCGTGGGTGCGCTTGCGACGGGTAACGGAAGGTTGGTAGGTACGCTTCATGATGCACTCTCTTGTTAATAGGTGGTGCGGACGCTGCCGCACGCGCCGGGCCTAGGGTCGCCCCGCAAAGCCTGGTGTCGATTCATTAGGAGAAATCGCCCACGCAGACTGCCGTGCGCTGTGTTGTTCGGGTCGAGGGCGTCTCCGGCAACACAGGCACCGAAGGTCTGGAGCCTTAGCCGGATCAGGCGCGACGGGATGAACCCGGCGTCGGTCTGACGCGAACAAGCGTGCGCTCCCCTGCCGCGCATCGCAGAACCCGCCATTTAAACGATATTTGCCGCATCTGTCAACCCTGATGGATTGGGGATAACGTGCGCTCCACACCAGAAATCCACCTGCCTGCAAGTTGTCCCCAACGCCTTGTGCGGCTTGGGTCATTTCTGTGAAAGCCTTGCCGGTATTGGGTTTATGGGTAGGTGCCAAAATCAGTTGTCCACTGCTACTCACAGCAGGTCCACAGGTTATCCACAGACTTATCCTTTGTGGATAACTTTCGGCCGGGGGTACAATCCCGTTCCAATAACGAATGCCACCCGGTTTCTGGCCTGCGCCAGAGGCCCGGCGGCCGGCCCACCCGGGGACGTCGTCAATGACGTGAGTGTGGCGTCGGTCAAACACCAAACGATAACGATGCAGGATTTCTGGCATGCGGCATCCGCTCAACTTGAGAGTGAGCTGACGCCGCAACAATTCAAGACGTGGATCAAGCCGCTCACGCCGCTGTCGTTCGACGAGCAAGCGTGCACGCTGCGGATTGCCGCGCCTAACCGCTTCAAGCTCGACTGGGTCAAGAGCCAGTTCTCGGGCCGCATCCAGTCGCTCGCGTGTGACTACTGGGAGATGCAGGTCGACGTGCAGTTCGTGCTTGACCCGGCCGCCGGCCAGCGTCAGGCGGCCCAGCAGCCGCCATTTGCTCCGGCGCCGATGCAGCCGATGCCAGCGCAATCGATTCAGCCAAGGCAGGCAGCGCAGACCGCCATGCCGACTGCAAACGGCGCCGCACTGGATACTGCAGCCATGCGCCCGGCTCCCGCGATGTATCGCGAAACCGCGCTCGCCGCGGCCGGCCATGGGGTGAGTCACGCGGTGGCCGAAATCGACGTGCCCGTGATGGACGCCGCCGAGGTCAGGGCCCAGTCGTACCGCGTGCCGCCGCAGGCACCTGCCATGGTCACGGGCCTAGCGACACCACCGCAGGCGCCCGTGGACGACACCGTGCACGAGCGCTCGCGCCTGAACCAGATCCTCACGTTCGACAACTTCGTCACCGGTAAGGCCAACCAGCTGGCGCGCGCTGCGGCCATCCAGGTCGCCAACAACCCGGGCAAGTCGTACAACCCGCTCTACCTGTACGGCGGTGTGGGCCTGGGCAAGACGCACTTGATCCATGCCATCGGCAACTTCATGCTGATGGAGAATCCGCGCGCGCGCATTCGCTACATCCACGCAGAACAGTACGTTTCTGACGTCGTGAAGGCTTACCAGCGCAAGGCGTTTGATGATTTCAAGCGCTACTACCACTCGCTCGACCTGCTGCTGATCGATGACATCCAGTTCTTCTCGGGCAAGAACCGCACGCAGGAAGAATTCTTCTATGCGTTCGAGGCGCTGATCGCCAACCGCGCGCAGGTCATCATCACCAGCGATACGTATCCGAAAGAGATCACCGGCATTGATGACCGCCTGATCTCGCGCTTCGACTCCGGTTTGACGGTGGCCATCGAGCCGCCCGAGCTGGAAATGCGCGTCGCGATTCTGATGAAGAAGGCGCAGGCCGAGAACGTGACCGTGCCGGAGGAGGTGGCCTTTTTCGTGGCCAAGCACCTGCGCTCGAACGTGCGTGAGTTGGAAGGCGCGCTGCGCAAGATCCTGGCGTACTCCAACTTCCACGGCAAAGAGATCACGATCGAGGTCACGCGCGAGGCGCTGAAGGACCTGCTGACGGTGCAGAACCGCCAGATCTCGGTGGAGAACATCCAGAAGACCTGCGCGGATTTCTACAACATCAAGGTCGCGGACATGTACTCCAAGAAGCGGCCGGCCAACATCGCGCGCCCGCGCCAGATCGCCATGTATCTGGCCAAGGAGCTCACGCAGAAGAGCCTGCCGGAAATTGGCGAACTCTTTGGCGGGCGCGATCACACCACCGTGCTGCACGCAGTGCGCAAGATTGCCGACGAGCGCACCAAGGACGCCCAGCTCAACCACGAACTGCACGTGCTGGAGCAAACGCTCAAGGGTTGACCGCCGGATGGCCACCAGAGCGCATGGCAACGCCATTCGCCCTGAATCAACTCTCGGCCGACGCCCGCTCCAATGCGGGCGTCTTTTCATGCACAATAGACATATTTGCCGCGCGCGCGACGCTATTCAGCGCCCCCTTCTTTGCGGTATAATTTGTGATTAACCCCTTGATTTTCAACAACTTTGGGGTTAATCGCGAATGCTCCTGCAGGCACAAGCCCAAATGGGCCAAGCTGGGGCGCGCGCGGTGTCACCTCAAACTGCAAGGATCGCCTTCATGCAATTGGTCAAAACCTCGCGAGACAACCTGCTGCGTCCGCTGCAAATCGTGAGCGGCATCGTGGAACGCCGACACACGCTGCCCATCCTGGCCAACCTGCTGATCCGCAAGACGGGGGAACGGGTTTCCTTCCTGTCCACCGACATCGAAATCCAGATCACCACGCACGCCGATTGCGGCGCCGGCGCTGGCGATATCGCCACCACCGTGGCCGCCCGCAAGCTGGTCGACATCCTGCGCGCGATGCCTGATGGCGAAGTCGCCCTCACGCTCAACGACAAGCGCATGACGGTGCAATCCGGCAAGAGCCGCTTTGCCCTGCAGACGCTGGCCGCCGAAGAATTCCCGACCGTGGCAGAGGCCACCGACTTTGGCGCGCGCATCACCGTGCCGCAGAAGACGCTCAAGCACCTGCTGGCGATGGTGCACTTTGCGATGGCCCAGCAGGACATCCGCTACTACCTCAACGGCATGCTGCTGGTGGTGGACGGCAAGCAAGTCATGGCAGTCGCCACCGACGGCCACCGCCTGGCCTACTGCGGCGTGGAAACCGGCGAACAACCGGCAGGCGCCGGCGGCCGCCACGAAGTCATCATCCCGCGCAAGACCATTCTTGAGCTGCAACGCCTGCTGGAAGACGTGGACGATCCCGTCTCGGTGCAACTGGCCTCGAATCAGGTCAAGTTCACCTTTGGCAATATCGAGCTGATCTCCAAGCTGGTCGAAGGCAAGTTCCCGGATTTCCAGCGCGTGATCCCCAAGGGTTACCGCAACAGCTTCACGATCGACCGCACGTTCCTGCAAAGCGCACTGCAACGTACGGCCATCCTGACGACCGACAAGTTCAAGGGCGTGCGCTGCATGCTCGACACCAACGTCCTGAAGATCAGCTCCACCAACGCTGACCAGGAAGAAGCGCAGGAAGAACTCGAAATCGACTACCAGGGCGATGCGCTGGATATCGGCTTCAACGTCACCTACCTGCTGGACGTGCTGGCCAACCTCAAGGCCGAAAAGGTGCAGGTGAGCCTGGGCGACTCCAACTCGAGCGCCCTCATCACCCTGCCCGACGACGACACCTTCAAGTACGTCGTCATGCCGATGCGCATTTGACGAGGCTTCCTCTACAAGCCGCGCAAACCAAACATCGAAAGCAAGACGAGGGGCTGGATCGGGACGATCCGCCCCTTCGCCGTTTTTAAGCAACCCCGCCATGTGCGCTGAGAACCGTATCTCCGTGCCCGTGGCAGCGAGCAGAACGACATGACCGAAGAGCAGAAACCGCAATCCACCCCCGCCGACAGCAGCAGCTACGGCGCCGCCTCGATCCAAATCTTGGAAGGCCTGGAGGCGGTGCGCAAGCGGCCCGGCATGTACATCGGCGATACGTCCGACGGCACCGGCCTGCACCACCTCGTGTTCGAGGTGCTGGACAACTCCATCGACGAAGCACTGGCTGGCCATTGCACCGAGATCCAGGTCACCATCCACACCGACAACTCCATCTCGGTGGTGGACAACGGCCGCGGCATCCCGACCGGCATCAAGTTTGACGACAAGCACGAGCCCAAGCGCAGCGCGGCCGAAATCGTCATGACCGAGCTGCACGCCGGCGGCAAGTTTGACCAGAACAGCTACAAGGTCTCGGGCGGCCTGCACGGCGTGGGCGTGTCTTGCGTGAACGGCCTGTCGAAATGGCTGAAGGTCATCATCCGCCGTGACGGCAAGGTCCACCACATCGATTTCGCACGTGGCATTCCGCAGAACCGCCTGCTGGAAACCATGGAAGCGCCGGACGGCAAGATGGTTGAAGTCTCGCCGCTGCGCGTATCGGGCACCACCGACCGCCGCGGCACCGAAGTGCACTTCCTGGCCGACGAAGAGATCTTCACCAACGTCGAATACCACTACGAGATCCTTTCCAAGCGTATTCGCGAGCTCTCGTTCCTGAACAACGGCGTGCACATCCGCCTGACCGACCAGCGCACCGGCAAGGAAGAAGACTTCGCCTTCTCGGGCGGCGTGAAGGGCTTTGTTGAATACATCAACAAGAACAAGACCGCGCTGCACCCGACCATCTTCTTTGCCACCGGCGAGAAAGACGGCGTGGGCGTGGAAGTGTCCATGCAGTGGAACGACGCCTACAACGAGCAGGTGCTCTGCTTCACCAACAACATCCCGCAGCGCGACGGCGGCACCCACCTCACGGGCCTGCGCGCTGCCATGACGCGCGTCATCAACAAGTACATCACCGACAACGAGATCGCCAAGAAAGCCAAGGTCGACACCTCGGGCGACGACATGCGCGAAGGCCTGACCTGCGTGCTGTCCGTCAAGGTGCCAGAGCCCAAGTTCAGCTCGCAGACCAAGGACAAGCTCGTCTCGTCTGAAGTGCGCCTGCCGGTGGAAGAAGTGGTGGCCAAGGCGCTGACCGACTTCCTGCTGGAAACGCCGGTGGACGCCAAGATCATCTGCGGCAAGATCGTGGAAGCTGCCCGCGCGCGTGAAGCCGCCCGCAAGGCCCGCGAAATGACGCGCCGCAAGGGCGTGCTCGACGGCATGGGCCTGCCCGGCAAGCTGGCCGACTGCCAGGAGAAAGACCCCGCGCAGTCCGAACTCTTCATCGTCGAGGGTGACTCCGCAGGCGGCTCGGCCAAGCAGGGCCGCGACCGCAAGTTCCAGGCAATCCTGCCGCTCAAGGGCAAGATCCTGAACGTGGAGCGCGCGCGCTTTGACAAGATGCTCTCCAGCCAGGAAGTGCTCACGCTCATCACCGCCTTGGGCACCGGCATTGGCAAAGACGACTACAACCTCGACAAGCTGCGCTACCACCGCATCATCATCATGACCGATGCTGACGTGGACGGCTCGCACATCCGCACGCTGCTGCTCACGTTCTTCTACCGCCAGATGCCCGAGATCATCGAGCGCGGCCACGTGTACATCGCCCAGCCGCCGCTCTACAAGATCAAGCACGGCAAGGAAGAGCGCTACATCAAAGACGACGTTGAGATGGCCGCCTACCTCGTGCGCCAAGCGCTGGACACCGCCGTGCTGGTGCGTGCCGACGGCACCGAGATTGCCGGCGACGCCCTGGCCGAACTCGCGCGCCAATACCAGCTCAGCCGCGGCGTGATTGAGCGCCTATCCCGCGTGATTGACGCCGACGCCCTGCGCGCCATTGCCGAAGGCGTGGCCCTGGACCTCTCCAGCGAAGCCGCCGCAGAAGCCAGCGCCCGCGCACTCAAGACCCGCCTGCTGGAAATGCAAGGCAACGCCAGCAACGCCAACGGCGGCGCCACGGCAGACGCCTTCATGCAGTACGACGAGAAGAACGAGAAGTACCGCGTGATGGTCGTGCGCCGCCAGCACGGCAACCAGCGCCTCTCCCACATCGACGCCGACTTCGTGGCCGGCGCCGATTACGCCGCGCTCTCCAGCACCGCAGCCACCTTCCAGGGCCTGATTGGCGACGGCGCCAAAGTGCGCCGCGGCACCGGCGACAAGCAACGCGAGCAGAACGTCACCGACTTCCACGCCGCCATGAACTGGCTGCTGAGCGAAGCCGAGCGCGGCGTGAGCCGCCAGCGCTACAAGGGCCTGGGCGAAATGAACCCCGAGCAGCTGTGGGAAACCACCATGGACGTCACCCAGCGCCGCCTGCTGCGCGTGCAGATTGAAGACGCCATTGCGGCGGACCAGATCTTTACGACGCTGATGGGCGATGACGTGGAACCGCGCCGGAACTTCATTGAGAGCAATGCGTTGGTGGCGCGGAATATTGATGTTTGACGGCTCGTTTTGACGTAGGGCGCCAGAGTAATTGCAACTGGCGCCACAGTTTTGCTACTGTGCGACGAAGTAAGTGCGACTGAACTACGTCGTTATGCCTGCCTCCACAACGGAGACGATCAAACGCGGCAAAGCCGCGCCTGTGACGCCCGTTTCGCCCTATTTTTGCGTTAAATCCTGCAAGAACTCAGATCCCGGTTTCACGGAGGAAACATGCAACATGTCGCGGGCGCGGGTGCAGGCCACATACAGTAATTGACGCTCGGTGTTGTAGATTTCAGTCAATTCGGCGTCATCCGAAGCAAGGTCAATGCGAGCTTGAGATGGAATGATCTCATCGTCACAGGCCATAACCGCCACCACGCGGAATTCCATACCTTTGGCCAAATGCATGGTGGTGAGGCTGGCGAAGCCATCCTCGGTGGCCATCTCCTTGCCGAGCACGCGAGCCTTCAGGCCAGATGCGGCAATGGCAGCTAGCGCGCGCGGAAACTCTTCCTTCGAGCGAACGAAGACACCGATTTCATGCGGCAGCACTCCACTGGTGCTGGATTGCTTTAGCCACTGTCCCACCGCCTGGCTTTCTAGATCGTGGCCACCAAAGCTGCGGATGACCGGCTCCGGCCCATTGAAAACGGAAATGGTGCCTTTGCGGCTTTCCACGTTGCCGTCAACGTCGGACACTTCCGGGCCGAGTAGCCGGTCAGCCTGCGAACGAATTTGGTGCGAGGTGCGGTAATTGATATTCAACGTGCGCGAGCGGCCACGCACATCCACGCCCAGAGACTTCCACGAAAACGGCTGCTGGAAGATGCGCTGGCCTAGGTCACCAGTGAAGAACAGCGCGTTGGACCTGTCGCCGGCGATAGAAGCGAGGAAGCGTAGTTGTTGCACGCCGATATCCTGAGCCTCATCGACAACGATGTAGTCGAATACCGGATGTTTGCGTCTGGGCATAGTTTCGGCCAGCTTGCCGAACATCCCAGCCTTGGTGATTTTGCCGGCCTGCAGCAGTTGGGCCTTGACCTTAGCAAATACCTGCCAATATAGGGCGCGCTGCGCTTCTGAGAGGCGCGTCTTACGGCCTAGTCGTTTGGCATCGCGATACGCCTCCCAGCTTTCGATCTGCCAAGTGTCCACCACGTCATCCCATTCGGACAGCAGGAAAGCGGCGTTGGCTTTTAGTCCAAGAACGTCCTTGGCTGCAGACTTCAGCAGCGACGAAATCTCCTCTCGATTGGCGAATGCCGGCTTGCCAAACTCTGTCGAATATAGCTTGATCCCGACAGCCTCCATCGAGGCCACGTCAATGCGCTCGGCCAGCTTTGGCGTGTTATATGCCAGCCGGAACAGGTTCGATCGCAGCACATTGGCTAGGGTGTCCGAGAAGGTGGAAAGCAGGATTCGCGCATCCTCGTCCTTGCAGGCCAGTTGCACCGAGCGATGCAAGGCCACCACGGTCTTGCCCGTACCCGCGGAACCAGAGACACGCGCTGGGCCGCTGTAATCGCGTTCGACCATCTGCCGCTGCGCTGGATGCAAGAACACCGTCCACTTGTCCCACGGAAACTCCAGTGCACGCTGCAACTCCTCCACGTCGGACATAATGCGGAAGCGTCGCTGAGCGTCCGGGTGCTGGAACGGATCGGTGCCCTTGCTCACCACTGCCGGCAGCGCTGGCGTGCCGCCAGTGGCCAATTCGAGCAAAGCTTCCGCCGCTTCGCTGGGCAAATGGTCCGAGATTTCCAGCAACGAATCCTCGTCGGTGGCTCTCACGTCGGCTAGCCATTCGGTCGGCACGCCATAGGCCAGCAATTGTTCGTCGCTGTATTTCGCGAACAACTTTGGCTTTTGCCTCGCAGACTTGGCGTCCTCGACGAACTTCGGAACGAGGATTTCCTCGACGCGCTCACGGATTTCGACGAGTTGCGCTGCGCCAGTGGTGGGGTGCACTTCCAGCTTTCGGCGCTCGGCCCATTCGTAGGCTTTGTCGTGATGGCCGACATAGCACAGGAGCAGGCTGCCAGCAGTCTTGTGCACGATCAGTCGGATGTCGCGGCTGACGCGCACTGACCAGAAATTCAGATCTTTGGCTTTGTCCAGCTTATGGAAGCTCATGCCGTTGCCGGCAGGGTCAACCTGCAAATCGAACGCGGTAGTCTTGGCGGCCTTCTGCTCGTCGCCAGTCAAGCGAGCGAGGCTGGCGGTGAAGGTGTCGGCGATGCGAAATTCCATATATTCACTCAGTCTGGATGCATGGAGCTAGATGCTGGCATCAGATCGCTCCGTTGGTCAGCTCACCTTGAACACTTTCATCACCTCATCGCCGAGGTGGTTGATGACCTTCACCGCGAAGCGGCCGGTGCTGGGTTTGGGGAACGGGCGCGAAGTGTCGCTGAGCAGGGTCGCCCAAGCGTCAGCATCGATCTCGGCCTTGAGGGTAGTTTTCAGCGCCTTGTACGGGTCGTTCGCGCCGAGGAAGTACGCGTGGCGGACGAAGAACGATTCCTCGTTGTAGTCGGTGTCCAAGAACCAGCAGGCGATGTCGTCCGGGTCGTCACTGCGGACTTCGCCAGTGCTCGGGTCGAACACGTCAACGCCGCGGATTTTCACCACCAGTTCCTCACCCACAGGCACTTCGATGATGTCCCGCTTGCCATCGTACTTGCGGATGCTGTTGCCTTTCGTGTCCAGCACATCGACGTCCGGCTCGCCGAAGATCACGAACAGGTTGCCCTTGCCTGTGTTCTTCAGGTCCTCGGCCATATGCAGGTCGGCATTCATCCGCGCTTTCAGCACACTGATGCGGCCCAGCTTGCTGAACTCGCTCGCCGGCGCATCGTAGTTGAAGGCGCAGGCGATCAGCACGTCGAACCCGGCGTCACCGGCTTCACGCGCGGCGTCCACCAAGTCCGCACGGGACACGGTGCCGAATTCCGGGCCGACAAAGATGCCGGCGCGTTTAGGTTTGTCGCTCTCCAGATATGTGCCGACAGCCACCACGTAGCCTTCGCCGGGCCACGGTTCCAGCGACGAGAACTCGATCTTGTCGTCCTTGCTCTTCTGCTGCACGCCCGCCGTCTTCAGGTTGGATAGGATCATCGACGTGAAATCCTGCCCGCAATCGGCACGATCTTCGGCCGCGCCATCGATTAATTCGTCGTCTTCGTCCACGCCGAGCACGCGGTGTGGCGACAGCGATTCGACGGTGAACGGCCCGGCCACGCGCACGCGCTTTTTGTCCTCGTACGGTTTGTCGTAGAGGAATTCGAATTCGGCCTTGGCCCTAATGGAAGCGTCAATCTCGTTTTGTTTGGCGACGCGTTGCTGCCACCAGTCCGCGTGCAGCTTCCTGGCCACGCCGCTCCACTTGGCATCGGGTTCGCGGGGGATTTCCCATTCCTGCCAATTTTTCTCCAGCGCCTTGTTCAACTGTTCGCGCAGCGGTTCGAGCGTTTGCTGGAACTTGTCCCAGATGACGTCAAGCTCGGCGTTGTTGACAATCGACTTCAAGGTGATATGCGGCACGCGTTCGTAAACAAAGCCGTGGGTGATATTGCCGTACACGGGCTGTGAGGACGGTACGCTGCGGGTGATTTCGGCTTCTTTCTGCTGGCCTTCGCGGGAATCGGCAAGTAGGTAGAACGGGTAGCGGGCGCCCATGATGCGGGCACGAGCCAGTGCCAGTGCCACGCGCGAGGTGTCGATGGTGATCCAGCGGCGGCCCCATTGCTCAGCGACATACGCCGTGGTTCCCGAACCGCAGGTCGGGTCAAGCACCAAATCGCCGGGGTCGGTTGCCATCAAAAAACAGCGTTGAACAACCGAGATGCTGGTCTGGACTACATAAATCTTGTCGCCACCAAACTGGTTTTGGCCGAGTGTATCGCTCCAAATATCCGTCAATTCGTATGCCGGGTAATCATCCAAGTTTCGGATGTACCCAAGATTATTCCCTGAACTTGCTTCTATTCGGTTGCTTTTTATAAGTCGATCAAAACCAAGCTCGTTCGTTTTCCAACGAACCGTTTGCGATGGCTTATAAACACGCCCTTGATAGTTTACGCCAAACCAAGAGGCTGCACCTTCCCCCTTTTCTCTACCGACACTTTGGCTTGTCAAATTATCTCGAAAGTAAATCTTCGAGCCGCTTGGCAGCAATGATGGATTTTCAATTTCTTCCTTCGTAAGTTGACGACGCGAAAGGTCTGGTAGCTCTACACTCTTATAGCCGGTCCCGCCCTTCTGGCCCGGAGCCTTTTTGAGCAGGAATTTTCTATATTTCACAATCTTTTTGCTTCGCGCATACCAAAGAAGCGTATCGAAAGTCGGTCCAATGAAATCGCCTGTAGAACTCGACGTTTTTGAAAAAACAATCGTGCTTACGCAATTTTCATCGCCGAAGACCTCATCCATCAACGCCCGAACGCGATGCACGTTTTCGTCGCCAATTTGCACGAAAATCGAACCGCTTTCTGTCAACAAATCCCGCGCCACCATCAAGCGGTCACGCAGATATGTCAGATACGAATGAATCCCGTCACGCCACGTATCCCGGAACGCTTTCACCTGTTCTGGTTCCCGTGTGATATGCCCGGCATTGCCGTCCTTCACGTCGCGATTGGTGGTTGACCACTGGAAGTTCGAGTTGAACTTGATCCCGTACGGAGGATCGAAATAGATGCACTGCACCTTCCCGCGCAGTCCCTCACGCTCGGCCAGCGACGCCATTACCTGCAAGCTATCGCCGAGAATCATCCGGTTTTGCCAATGCCCCTCGTGCTGGTAGAACTCGGTTCTGTCCGCGCCTTCCGGCAAACCGTTGAAGTCACCGAACAAATCCCCCATCGCAGACGGCGCAGCGGCTTCGCTGGCCCGGCGCAGGTCGTCGATCAACACCTTGGGCTTCACCTTCTCCTGGATGTAGAGCGGAGGTGCGTTGACTACCAGGTCGGACCAGTCCTGCTGATCCTTCCCGCGCCAGACCAATTGCGGGTCGAGATCACGATTGCGCTGTGCCTTTTCTTCGTCCAGCGTTTTGCCACCGCGCGGGTACCTCACCTTCACAGGCGCTTGCTCGTGTTGGAGCATCACCGACTGATGCTCCACAGTAGGAATATTCTTGCGCTTGGCCTCGCTGTGAACGAGGTCTGCGATTACTTTGGAGGCTTGCGTGGCAAGTTTCTTGGCCATGTGTCTTGTTACTCAGTTATCCAGCGCGTCGGGCTTCTTCAGTGATCTTTCGTCAACGACTTCGAGACGGTGCTCCACCATCCATCTTGATGTCTTCGGCTGCCGGCAGGTTTTTGGCTTAAGTGCTACGACTCAACAGGGGCTTCCGTTGCTGCAAGCAGCATCTTCGCGAACTCCATTTGCACTTTGTCCGCGAAGTCTTCCTGCATTTCATACACGTCGCCGAATTCGACGAAAGCCCAGCGGCCATGCGAGCGGAGGTGGTTCACACCGGGAATCCAGTAGGTATCCATCGTGGATTTCTTCTCTTTCGCATCCTCGCGCCGATAGCCCTTGATCTCCACGATCAGGTTGAGCGGGTCATCCGGGCCTTGCCCGTCATCTACCTTGACGATGAAATCTGGGATGTAGATGCGGTTTTGCGAACCAAAGCGGTAAGGCACCTCCAGGCCCAAGTTGTGGTTCTTGGTATAGGCGATCACCTTCGGGTGCGATTCAGCCACGCGGCAGAATTCGGCTTCCCAGCCGCTGTCCAGAATCACCCAATTGACCTGGTTCTTCGGCGGCGGGCCAAGGGTTTCCCAGCGGGTGTCACGTGAGGTGTTGAAGCGCACATGCGCAGTGCTGCCAGTCGGGTTGAACGGGTCGAGGATGGCCTTAACCTGGCGGCCCTTGGCCAGCTCTCGGGTGGTGATGCCCTTGGTGATTCGTTGGCAGGCCATGTCCGCTAGTTCGCGGTACATCAGCTGCGCTGGATAGGTGCCCCCCTTGCATTCCAGGCAGGTATCTAGCCATTGGCGAGTGATGCGCTTGAGCTGGCCGAACAGGTTGATCGGCGCATCCTGGCCCGGATCACGCCAGTGCTGAAACAGCAGATGTTTGGTCAGTTCCATCAGCAGCGTGGACTGGCGCACATCGCCAAGGTGCTTGAGGTTTAAGTCCACCGCTTCGCCGATGATACCGGCGTTCTTCGTCTCTGAAGGGCCGACCAGATCGGGCGTAAGGGTTAAGGCGTGGTCATTGTTGAATTCCGCTTCCAACTGGTCTTCCGGCAACTCGACGCGATAACCTTGCACGCGAGGGAATTCGATCTCCAACACATCGCGTTCCGGGCGCAGAGCCTTGACCACGATGGTTTCACGCGGTCTCGGTGGCGGCGGAATCACAGGCTTTGCGGTGAAATCGAACGGGATGCCGAACACGTCAGCGTATTCCACGTCAAACAGGTCATGCTCGTTCAATTCATAGGACTGGCGGCGCAGAGCACGACCAATCACCTGCTCGCATAGCAACTGGGTACCGAAGGCACGTACACCGAGAATGTGGGTAACGGTATTTGTATCCCAGCCTTCAGTGAGCATGGACACCGACACCACGCAGCGAATGGATTCTCCGAGCCGGCCTTCCTTTCCGACAGTGTTCATTACTTCACGCAGCAAATCCTGGTCGGTGATGGCCTCTGCGCGCGTGCGGTCGCCTGTGCGCTCGATGATTTCTCGGCGGTAACGCTCGATTTCATCGCTGGCCATGCCACGGAAGTTGTCGTCCAGTGCTTCCCCGGATTCAAGTTGCTCGCTGTCGATCAGCAAGGTGTTTGGGCGAGCAAACGGATTGCCGTGTTCATCGAAGTTGCGAAACAGTTCTAGGCGGCCAGCCTGATAAGTGGCACTACCGTCGGCGTTCTGGCGCTCGAAGCCGGAGATATAGTCGAACACCAACTTCGACGTGGCGGTGTTGTTGCACACAACAATGAAGCACGGAGGCACCTTGATGCCGGCCTGCTTCCATGCTTCATAGGTCTTGACGTAGTGGCCGTACAAGGCTTCCAGCGCTGTCTGCAATTCCACGGGGATAGCCAGCGGATCGAGCTGGGCATTCTTGCCGCGGCCCTTCTTCGGCATCTTCTTACCGATGTGCTTCCATAGCTCGCGGTAGATGGGCATTTCCGCGCCGGGAATATTGTCTGCCACCGGCACGCGCGGCAATTTGACGATGCCGCACTCGATGGCGTCCATCAGCGAGAAGTCGCTCATCGTCCATGGGAACAGTGTGCCTTCGGCATAGCCTGAGCCCGCAAGGAAGAACGGCGTAGCCGACAGATCGATTGCCTGTTGCAGACCGAGCTTGCGGTTCACCGCTTCCAAGCCGGAAATCCACAGCCGTGCCGCTTTGTTGTTTTCTTCGGCCTCGGCCTTGTCCTCGGTAGCGATGTCCTCGTCGCTTTCATCTGCTGGCTTTTCGCGATAGCAGTGGTGGGCCTCGTCGTTGATGGCGAGGATATTCTTCATCCCCATCAGTTCGGGCATGATCCGCTGGAGCATCTGGCCTTCGGTTTCCTGGGTGTCCAGCTCTGTGCCGGTACGGCCTTGTAGCAAGCGACGGCCACCCTTTGACAGTTCCATACGGTCGCGCAACTTGAACGCATGGTAGTTAGTGATGACAATCTTGGCCTTGTCCAGATCAGGCAGCATATCGCGCGGCACGATCTCGCGACTGGCGTAGTAGCTGTCCGGGTCATTGGGCAGCAACACACGCAGACGGTCGCGGATGGTCAGGCCCGGCGCGACAAGCAGGAAGCCACGGGTGAATTTTCTGCTCTGCGGATGGCGTACGGCATTGACTGTTTGCCAGGCGATCAGCATAGCCATCACCGTGGTTTTGCCGGCGCCGGTGGCCAGCTTCAGTGCCAATCGCATCAAGCCGGGGTTGGCGTTGAGATTGGCCTTTTTTAGATGCTCAAGGAAGCGCTCCCCGTTCTTGCCAAGTTGTGGAGCAACTTCGGTCAGCCAGATTGCGGTCTCGGCTGCCTCGACTTGACAGAAGAAGGGGCGCACACCGGCAAATTTGTAGTTGCGCCAGTGCTCCAGCAGGCGGGCCGTTTCTGGTGTCACCCTCCATTGGGAGGGCGGTAGCTTTCGCCAAGCATCTACTTCCTGGCGGACAGTGTTAATGATGGCTGTATGGTCGTAGGCCTGTTCGCCGGTGGACAGGCCCTTGCCTTCGTCGAAGACTAAGCTGGATTGAACACCCTTGGCCTTGCGTGGCTTGGGGATCGGGGTGATGAAGTCCGCACGACGACGGCTTTCGATGATCTTCTGGGTCGGCTGGCCGGCGGCATCTAGTTCCCAGTGCTTGGCTGGGTATGCATAAGGCGAATTCAGAATGGGTTGCTCAAAAAACTGGTCGCTCATTTTTTTTTGGTACCTTGATCCAGCACGACAAGCCCTTTGCCCGGGCCAAGAGCGCCAATTGTAAATTATGTGCTGGCGTTATAGAACGATGGCTGAGCCGTCGTCCTTTTCAGTTGCTCGAGCCAGCGCTGGCTTACTACCAAAAATAGATCGGCACGCCGGCCATGTCGCCTGCTGATTCTGTCCCTGTTCGTTGGGCCGGTTCGTGTTTGAACGAATAAGCGGCCAAACCACGCGCTTTCGCCTTAGCCAGTATTCAGGGTGCTCTGCGCAACCCATTCGTAGAAAGAATTTTACTTTAAATGGCAATGTGTGGTTTTTATATGCCGTTCAATTTTTTTAACGTTCATCGCAATAGTGGTGGTATTTAACCGCTGGCTATACCGGCGCGTAGGAGTTGCCGGCTCGGTGGGTATTCCAGTCGTCCATGACTTGCCTACCGAAGCCAAGAGGAAAACGAAATAGTTCGATTTTTCCCGAGGCCTGGGCTCATTCCAGATCAAGATCCGAAGGATTCGATTCGATCCCGAGCAGTTTAAATCTACCGCCTTACGCGCGCGTGTGGTAGGGCTAAAGGGATCTACGTGCTCCCTGCGAGATAGACTCAATTCGACAGAACCCTCCCGGGTCCACCAAGAAACTCTCCAGTTCAACCAAATATGAGCAAGCGACTTCTCAGCCGTGGGGATGCGCGGGCGAACTTCGACGCGCAGGGGCTAGCGGTGACGGAATGGGCAAATGCCCAAGGATTCAAGCCGGAAGACGTCTATTCGGTACTCAGCGGCCGAACCAAGGGACGACGAGGTCAGGCACATCTCATCGCTGTGGCGCTTGGGTTGAAGTCCACAGCAATCGTGACGCCAGAGAACTCCAAGCCTGGCGCCATAGACGCAAACGAACGTAGGTTCGAGGAGGAGGATGCTATGCCAGAACCCTAGCTCTAGTTGGCTGGGCTCGGAAAAGCACGAAGGCCAGCTATCTCGGCAAAGATGAGCTGGCCTTCTTGAGTGTGCGCGTCGGTTTAGCGCCTGACGTTCATATCTTGCGACCTTGCTACACCACTGTCAAGTGGCGTGGCGGCGTGCGCTCGCCTGCACTGGTCGTAGCCTTTCCTGCCCCGTCCCGTTACGCAATTCCAAACGAATAACCGGAATGTGATGGAGGCTCACTGTGTCTACTCGTCTACCCTCTTACGACCTCGCACGCAAAACCTCGTGCGAGGTTCCGCTACCGCGATCAAATCGCAAGCCGCGCAACGTTGTCACACCAAGCGGCCGAGGCGCACGTGGTTACTTTCCCAGTCGTAAGGCGCCGAAGCCCTTGAAGTACGAAAGCCTCATTGAGCTTGATGTCCTCAGAACGCTTGACGTTGCCACGCTGCCCAAAATTCTTGCGACGCAGCCGTGTGTTCTCAATCTCAATGATGGCGAGATAGCGTTCCGGTACACGCCTGACATAGAAGTGAAAGGGGACGATGCGCACTTCTTCATAGAAGTGAAGTACGCCGAATTTCTTGATGATGCAGACCACGCCGCCAAACTTCGCAAAATTGTGCGAGGCATGCGCTCTGCTGGCCTCGTGCTTGTTCCCATCCTCTGCAGCGACGTTCGTGAAAGCGATCTGCAACGCGAATTGGAGGTCCTTATTCGCGAACGCCCCGCACCTCGTCGCTACCACAGCGACATCGACGCTAGCGTGTGGGATCCACTTGGGCGAGTCGTTCCATCCAGGGAATTTTGCGAGCGCTGGACGGAGGCGAAGCGAATTTGCGACGAGCTGCTAAGCAGCCTATTGCGCCGTGATCCGGACGAATTATTTCCCGCCAGCCCTCGTTGAGGAGCCATCATGACTACCTTCGTGAAAAGTCAGGAAATCTTCCGCGGCGACGTCGCATACCGGATCGTACGACCGATGGAGAATGACGCGGTTCAGTTGGAGAACGTCGCCACGGGCCAACTATCAATCCACCAGCATCGTGATTTGCTCGAAGAGTACCGGCGAGGCTATTTGAGGGTCGCGCTCGCACGGCAGTATGAAGGGGGCAAGCAAAACGGGAAATCCGGATCACCTTTGGATATGAGCCACCTCACTGAGTTGGCTCAAATTCAGACCCGTCGGCGGGTTGCCTACTTGATTGAACTGGAAAAAAAAGAAGCGTTCGGCAGTACGCAAGAGCAACTCTGCAAGGCCATTTCAGAGGTCAGCGCAGCTCTTGGAGACCCCTCGCCGCCACATCGCACGACGGTACTTCGGTGGCGTCGCAAGTACGTCATAGCTCAATGCGACGCTCACGCACTCTTCTCTCGACTGGATATGCGGGGAGGTAAAGATCAGTCGCGCCTTCAACCAGAAGTCGAGGCGATCATTCACGAGAAGATCGAGACGGTCTTTTTGGCCAGAAAAACTGGTAGCGCCGAAGAGGTCCATAACGCCGTTTTTTTGGAGCTGCAGAAGGCAAACACGACGCGTATTGAAACCGAGTGGCTACGAGTCCCGGCGCTGAGAACCATACAGCGTCGAATCGGCCAGGTCAGTGCATATGATCGGGCACTGGCACGCTTTGGGCCAAAGGAGGCTGAGCGCCGGTTTTTGTTCCGAGGACCTTCGCGTCGAGTATCCAGAATCCTAGAGTTGGTGGAAATCGACCATACGCCGGTCGACATCATCGTCGCAGACGAGGGTGGCGTTGCCATCGGGCGCCCGGTTATTACAGTCGTGTTTGATCGGTTTTCCCGCTGTGCGCTCGGCTTCTCGTTGAGTCTCGCGGGGCATGGTACCCACGCAGTATTTGAGGCGATTAGGCACGCGCTGCTGCCCAAGACGTACATCGAGACTCTCTACCCCGATTTAGATCTTCAGTGGGAGTGCCACGGCTGGTTTGAGCGAATTTTGATGGATAACGGACGCGAGTTTCATGCGCGAGCTGTTGTCGATGCCCTGTTGAATCTCGGAATCACTTCAGAGTATGCGGCATCGCGAGACCCCGACGATAAGCCGTTTGTTGAACGATTCCTCCAGACGCTGAACTACTCATTCATCCACCGTCTGCCCGGTACGACCCTGGCCAAAATTCACCAGCGTGTCGGCTTCAAAGCGGAGGAAGAGGCGTGCATCACGCTGGAGCAACTCAATCGCCTGATTCACGTCTGGATTCTTTCCGTCTATCACTTGCGCCCGCACGTTGGTCTCAACGGCAGGCCGCCGATCGAAGTGTGGCGGGAGAGTGCGGAAGCGTTTCCGCCTCGGCTCAAGTACAACGCTGACGATCTGGATATCGAGCTAGCTGAGATCGCCGAATCGGCGTTGCAGCACTATGGGATTGACCTGAACACGTTCCGCTATGCCTCCCCCGCTTTGGCGCAGCTCTATAGGTTGCTACCGCAAAAATCCAAGGTCCAAGTGAAATGGCCCGGTCACGATGTGGGCTACATCTGGGTATGGGATGCGCTGGAAAAGACATACATCAAAGTCGACAACACTGATCAAGGCTACGCCGGTTTGACGTTGCTGCAAGCGAAGGCTGTGAAAGCAGCCATCGCGAAGAATCCGGATTACCAACAAACGCGTGCGGAGGCGTCGGCCATCCTTCGAGAGGAAGCTGCAGAAGCGGAACAATCCAAAGAACTGAAAGCGCGAAAGCGCGCCGCCCGTATGGGCAACAAGACGGCGAAGAACGAGAACCGGGAGCAGGAAGAGCCGGTGCCAGCGTCGCCACGGCCTGAAGCCGCGCGACCACAGACTGAGCCGGAAGATAGCGGCCCCCTCGAGGCTTTCGACATGGAATCGATTGGCGAAAGCCGCGGGGTATGAACATGGCACAGACAACAACCCGTGATGCGATCACACGCGCTATCCGTCGGAGTTTTGCGCGGTTTCCCCACGTCAAGACCACACTCGCCGAGCTCGAACGGCTATTCAGCTACGACTGCGCTGACGAGGAAGCGGAGCATCTACTGATCATCGGCGAATCAGGTGTGGGCAAGTCAACCCTCCTTCGCCGGTTTCGCGATTTACACCCACCAGTCTCCCGCGACGAGTACACCGAGGTGCCCGTGCTGTATGTGGCGTTGGACTCAGCGTGTTCGATCAAGAAGCTGGCGCGCTCACTGTTGCTCGAGCTCGGTTCAAAATATTGGGACAAAGGCGATGAGTCTCAATTGACGTATCAGCTCATCTGTCTCCTGCGTGGCTGCAAGGTTCGGTTGGTGATCCTTGATGAGGTAAACCACCTCGTCGACCGAGGTGGCGAAAAAACGCACCACAACATTGCGGATTGGATCAAGCGCCTATCGGATGCGACCCACCTTCCGTTCGTGTTGGCCGGGATTCCGCGGGCTGAACGCCTGTTGGATACGAATGATCAACTGCGCAGCCGATTCCGCCAGGTCATCTCGATCCAGCCATTTTCGATGGAAGACAAAAGCCGTGAGAATGAGTTCCGCAGCGTGCTGTTGTCTTTCCAGAAATTGCTTGATGGCATCCGCTCAGTGGACCTCTCGCACCCAACTGTTGCGCGATCGATCGTATTCGCAACTGGTGGACGCCTTCGCGAAATTCGCAAGCTGCTGATCCGCGCCGTTGAGCTGGCGTTCGAACGATCTGTCCCTCAGCTCACGACTGCTGATTTGTCGAGGGCGTTTGAGACGGTGATCTATCGCGATGCCGCTGACGCACGGAATCCGTTCTCGAAGAGGTTCTCACGAGTTCCGCTGACGAAGCCCGGCGAGCCGTTTGCGCCCATTGGGAGGTGAGATGGATATCGACTGCTACGAAGCGACGAGTCTCCCTGTGCGGCCTCAGCGCAAGCCAGACGAATGGGGGGAAACATATCTGGCGCGGTTGATACGCGCGAATGGTGTGAAGCGCCCCTGGCGATATGACCTTGACCGAATTCGTCCAAGCCCACTGAGCGAACGGGCTGTGACTGCGCTCCCACAGTACCGCGACGAGAAGCTTCCTTCTTGGGCAATGCTGGGCCGTGGTGCTCGAATTCGCTACTGCCCTGCGTGTCTGCATGAGGAAAGGTACATACGCGAGCGATGGCGTTTGTCAGCCGTCGAGGTCTGCACGATCCACAACATTCGGCTAAAGAACGACCTTGTGGAGCCGGCGATCAGTGCCTCATACAACAGTCCGGAGAAGCGGAAGGTCGATGAGATCACGCCCGAACAGATGTGGGCCGGAGCCGTATGCCCTCTTCCTGTTGAGCTGGCACACGTGACCGCTATTTGGGGCACTTTTGAGACGTCGATTAATGACTGGTGTGCCGATTCGAGTGAATTGCTGGCTTGGGCGCTGCTGTCGGAAAAGATCCTGGATGCCGTAGTCACCTCGGTTCGGGGCGTCGACTATCCCTCAAGAGATGCTGTGCGTTCGACACATCGAGCAGTTTGGCTGCACAAGATGCGTACGTCGATTTCACCCTCTCGTGAGGGGGTTCTTCGGTTCGTACTCAATCTTGAGCTCGGTGCTCACCAACGAGCCGCTGCGGCTTGTCTGCGCAAGTTGGCAGACGACGAAGCAAAGGAAGAAACGTTGCTTTCTCGTTTGCCGCTGCAAGGGTTGCATGATCGCCTGGTTGCTGCGTCCCCAGAGTCGCTCGCCGGAGTCAGCCATGGGGCGCTGCCTCTTGATCTCCATCCCGCCGATCACATCAGCCTCGATCGCGCGGAGGCACTCATTGGTTGCCGGGCGGGTCTTCTCTACTTCCTGGTGCGCGAGCGCTTCTTCAAGTCGGTTCACTCGATGAAGCAGGGACGAAAGCTGTACACGTTTATTCACCATTCCGATGTCGAAGCATGCAGACGCTGGCTCAGCCAATGCATGAGCTACGAGCAGGTGACGTCTGAGCTGAAGGTGGATCGTCGGGGGTACTGGGCCCTACTGGATAGCCAGTTGCTGCGCCCGATTCGTCTTGGCTATCAAAGCTGGCACCGGCGCGCGGATGTAGCGACGCTGCTGAGCAAGCTGGACCAAGTCGCAAAGGCCTTGCCATGTTCTGATGCTGGTCTCCATCCCCTAATGGGTGATTGGATGCATCGACGTGGAAGATCTCGGACCGTCCTGATTCAAGTCTTGCGCGAAATCCTGAGTGGCGACCTGCCTGTGTATCGCAATCTGTCCAACGATGGTCTGGCGGCATATTTCGTCGATGTTGCTGCGCTCGAACGCTTGCGCTGGCTGGCCGCCGCCCATAAGGCGCGTGCTGCACGCAACGTTGGTGATGCTGGGCAGTTGTGTCTCCTGTAGATGCGTGAGGTGCTCCAGATGAGTATAGAGAACCAACAGTTACCGCAATCAGAGCCACAGCTCTCGTGTCACTTGCTGATTCGGCCCGCAGCATATGTCGGGGAGCATCCATTTGGATACAAGCTGCGGCTGGCCTATGTGAACGGATTAGCGGATCCCCGCTGGATGGATACGTTGAGTGGGCCGGCACAACTCAAAGGGCACGGGCACGCGCGGTGGTGTCCTCACTGTCTGGCGACGGCCGAACCATTCTGGCGCAGTGCGTGGCAAAAGGAACGAGCCGCATGCATGTCCCATGGCTGTTGGTTAGTTGACATATGCCCTTCCTGTTATCGCCGTGCAGTGTGGAGCGGGATGCGATTTCTTTCATGCAAATGCGGTCAACATCTGATCCAGACTATCTCGCCAGAGTTCTCTCCGCATCTGCTGTCGGTACTGCATCGACAGGTCGGAGCAGACGAGAGGTGGAACCAACTGAGCATTGATGAGCGGTGGCGTGCTTGCCGACTCTTGGGGGCTCTACAAGTCCACGGGTTAAATGGAAAGCCCATGAAGAAGGCATCCGGCACGTCCGTGGCTACTGAGCGACAACTGCTGGACGAGGGGGCGGCAATCATTGCCAACGGGCGGGAAGCGCTGTTCGCACTGCTCGATCGCATACGAGTTCAGTCGCTCAGTGGCGATACAGTCCAGATCATGGGGCAGGCATTTCCCATGTTGCTGCGTCTAATACGCAAGCAGCTTAGTCCTCAAGGGCGGCGCTGGCTGGAGGATGAAATCGACGCCTACGTATTGTCAACAGCAGATCGCGAAACCGCTGTCGTATGGAGAGGCAGAGGTTCCGACATTTCAAGCTCTATTCAAGGTAATGCCCGAATGTTGCGGGTACGACCGACTCGGCTCCCTTCAGTGTGTGCAATGGTTGGCGTTGAGCCGAAGTCTCGGCGCACAAGATCTGGAAGACGGAGATTGATAGTCTGCGCTGGAGATGTCGCACGGATTAAACGTGGCCTAGATTGCATGATTTCCATGAGGGGAGTCGCGCACCGCTTCGGTTTATCTGCTCAGCGCCAGAAACTACTGGCGGAGGCGGGGCTGATACGTCGCAGTGGTGCCTATATGGATGGCGAGTCAATCTCCCGGCTATTGCGGCGCTTGGTTGAGGGTCAGTGCAGGGACAAAGATTCAGCGGGACTCGACGGTATCTCTATTGCGGAGGCGTTTCGCAATTTGGTGCCGGTATCGAGAACGGTCCCGTTCATCGAGGCGGCGTTGCACGGAAAACTAGGTGTGTTCTCGGGAAAAGAGAAGGTGTCTCGACTCGATGATCTCCTTGTGTCCAAGCATGAGGTCGCAGAGGTACTCTGCGCTTCCTCGGTTGACGCTTTGAGACTCACCATCTGTGAGGCGGCAGAGAAGTTGGAAGTTAAACAAGAGGTGATGTATCACCTCGTGAACGTTGGTCTGTTGAACACATCCGTCACTCACGCTGGTCGACGTGCCACGCGCGTTATCGACCTTACCGAGCTGGAACGATTTCGGGCAGAAGTCGAACCGCTGGCGAGCGCGGCTGCACGCGCTGGCGTTGATTTTCGATCGGGGCTCGCGTGGGCAAAACGGCAAGGGCTTTCCCTAGTGTCGGGGCCCTGCGTGGATGGTGGGCGCCAATACTTTGTTCTTCGATGTGGGTAGTAAGAGCGCAAAGAGGCTGCCGCTTACCGATCAGTTGCAGATAGCACTGATGCGAGCCCGGCTTGGGGTTGGACAGGGCATTCGCATGAATCAGTTAGCCGGAGCGGTCTGACAGCTAGACCGTGTGGGTTACCGACTGGAGTGAGAGGTCATGAGCAAGATTCTGAGCAAGTTGAAACGCGATACGAAATCCGCGGTGATTTGCGCGGTCGAGTTCGAGGCAGCGGTCAGGGCGATCGCTGAACGTATCGGCGCGAGACACGCTAATTGCGCTGGTACACCAATCTCAATCTTCAAGGTACGCTATGCCACCGTGCTCAAGCGCGCCAAGGCTGGCTCGATTGAAGTATTAACCCGAGGGCGGGAGCGATTCATTGTTCTTGGGCCAGAGCAAGTGATCGAACTGGGCAACCAAGTGAGTCGGGGTCGACTGGTGGCAGAGGTATTCGCCGGCCTGCCGACCGTCCCGGCACTGGAACCTCGCCTACGGGCGACTTCTGTGCGGGCCAAAGATCCGTATCGTGTGCCGCGCTAATGGCGCGCGTGATGACTGGCCGAGTTCCCACATGAGTAAATCCCGGCTCTGTTATCCCAATGGGCCGCAGTGGGGTGGTGATTGGGGGCATCCAATTCGGGCGCAAACACTGCCGCTGATGCTCGGCCTAATCAGTCATGGGTGATGCCGACACGTGGTCTGCTGCTGAGTGATAAGTCGTACCCCGCATGAGCAAGAGGGTTCAACTGCCATGGCACAAGAGCTTCCGAGGTTGGCCCTAAATCCACTGACTAGAGACTTGCAGGCGCTCGGGAGAATTGTGCGCAACCAGCGTACCCGCTGTGGGTTGCGCCTCGATGATACGGCCCATAGCTGCGGCGTTTCCGCGGATACGCTTTCTCGCCTCGAGAATGGAAAGCCCGTTCGGACCGACAACCTTTTCAGGGTGTTGGAGGGACTTGGCTTAGCAACATTGGCCATGCCGCGAGCAGAAGCCGACGTTGTACTCCGGGCGCTCGGGCACCCCGTGACATGGCACAGCGGTTCGACACGAGTCGCCGACCCGCCCGACGACATCACACGGCATACACTGGCAATTCGTTCAACCACCCCGACTCTTTTCGTCGACTACGATGGCACGCTGCATGTTGGTCGCGCGCTGCTTGATACGACGACCGGTCACGTGACCCTGGATTCGGGCAGGCCGCTGTTTGAGTTCGCGCCGCTGCTCGCTGAAATGCTCGAGCCATACCCCGCGGTGGAAATCGTCCTCACGACGTCTTGGCTGCAAGAGCTGCCTACGGAACAGGTTATTTCATACCTACCTCTGGAGTTGAGGCGGCGGGTTGTGGGCACAACTGGCGATATCAAACCGCGCATGGGCTACCTCCGAGATGGCACCGCGCGAACCTACACCATTTCCAGCTATGCGTACGGCGAGGGCTTGAAGAACTGGTTGGCGATTGATGATTCAGTGTATGGCGCGTACCACTTTGGTCGCGAGCCCGGAGAGTTGGTTGACCATTTTTGCCTTCTCGATTCAGCACGCGGCATCAGCGATGAGAGTGCCCAACGCTGCATTCGGGACTGGTTGGCCAGAGTCTATACGGACGATAGCGCCCTCCCTGTACGGCTGGGGTGATTGTCATCGGTTGTTCGCGGTGGCAACTGACAATCTAAGCGCAGCTCGCACAGGGGGGGCATCCTAAATTGATCGGAGGCAAGCACCTGCGTCCGCGTACTCGAACCTCACGTTTAATTCCGACGGCATACGCGCGTGTGTGGTGGGGGCATAGCGGCTGATACTTTTTCATAGAGATAGACTCGTGACAGTTGTCCCAGATTCAGTGGGGCCGGATGCCGTGGTTGGTGTGCTCTCGTGCGCACGGGCGTATTGCCAGCGACTACTACCACGGTTGGCCGTCGAGCCGCGCAGCGGGTTGCAGCCGCCTCGATTCGCGATTTCTCGAGGCGCTATGTTTTCGGTACTGAGCTGGAGATCAAGGTGAATGTCAGCCCGAAGCAAGTCGCGATCATGCTGAAGTGTTCCGGAATTCGGCCCATTTCTTGGCCAGGAGTCATCTCTGCGCCGTATCGGCAGTATGTCTGGCGAAGAGCGCGCTGGCTCAATGCGCTCATCGGTGATGTCAGGTCTCCGAGGTCGAACAGGATTGGGTCATCAAGCGTGATTAACTGTTACTAAAGTGGTAATCGGTCGGTCGACGACGGACAACACAACAGTGGTCGAGACATGCCAGCAGAAACAGATCTTGAGGTGCTGCGGATCCTGAGCATAGAGAGGGTGGCCCCTGTTCCAGATGGGCGCCGCTATGTGCGCTTTGCTGACATCCCAGAACCATTCCGTGCTGAGTTTCGTGCATGGCTCTACCTCGCCAACTGTCCAGTGATAGACGGCGAAGATTTCCACGGATGCGCTTGGTCACACGACTTCGATAGCTACCGCAGCGAGCGCTTGCACGGGCAATTCAATAAATGGCGTGGCGTCCCACCGTGGTTGCTCAAGCACTATGAGCAGCCGCTATAGTGACCATTCGGGATCGAAGCCCGCATGACAATTGGCGCGGGTATCGAACTATGATCGAGGAAGAGCGTTCGTATCTCCAGCGAGCTGTACCGGTCACCAATGATCAAGGTCGTCCGTACTGTGTTCGACTCGATGCTGTGCCCACCCCTTGGCGGGGTGCGCTGCAAGAGTGCATCCGACGAGAGTCGATACCTCTCTTTAACGACGGCGCCGGCGACTGCATCTATGCGTGGGACTGGCGCGACTGGCTAGCCGATTGCCTCTATTGTCCGTTCTAGTATGGTGGTTCGGTTCGGGGACGCAATTCGCCGCGGCGTTGAGGTATCAAGCACGCTACCATCTTCGCGATCAGTTACCGCTCGAGCTCCAAGCCGATGCGAGTGGTTACCTGGGCTCACGGGCCGACGATTGATTGGTTTCGTAGCGGGCGCCAGAGCTCGGGACAGTGCTGGCTGACGGTGTCGCAGATGATTTATGGCGACACCATCAGTTGCAGGGCGAGGTGTTGGGGCAAAGAACTTTTCGGAGATTCTGTTGCTTCTGTTACTTGTCCCCCCTTCCGCCTTCTTGTTATGCATCGGCGCCTTTGAAACGTGGGGCGGCATCCAAACCGTTGTCCGTGGCCCAGGCTAGTACTTTGTCTTTTAGCCACGCCAAATATCCGTCTTCGCCCAGCGCTCCCTCTTCAAACGGCTCATGCTGTGCTGATGACATCAGCGCGCCCAGCAATGCCTGCACCTGTTCCGCCAAGGCGTCGGTCTTGCTCGTATTCAGGTAGGCAGTCAGAGGCTTGTCTTTGGACTCTTCCTCGCCACCGAGGAAGCGCTCGAAGTCGGGTACGCTGACACGATGTCGGACGGTTACTCCCGCAGTCCGAGCGGTAGCTAGAGCGTTGCGGATCTTCTCGTTTTCGGTCCACATGCCATTCTTGGCGCCATTCTTATTAAACGGCGCATCGCAGTCGTGCACGATGCCGAAGTTGATCTTGAAGTGCGTCAAGACCTTGATCAAGGGAACAAGGATCGCCTTTCCTCTGGCGCGGACGACGGTAACCACGTCTATCAGATCGTGTTGTCGCTCCAGAATGGATGCCATGAAAGCAGCATGTTCGGTGTCTCCTTCGACAAGTACCGGATATGAGCCAAAGAAGACTTCGGAGAAGCTGGGGTCGATATGCTGCAGTGCCTGCAAGCGTTCTTTGTCTTCACCCTCGAACTCAATGAGATCGGAGCGATAGGTCTTTGGCGCGATCGTCTCCCCGGCACCTTCGTCTGATCTCTCCAGCCTCACAATCGTAGTGTGATCTTCGAAGGGGTTGATGAAATACGGAGAATGCGTTGTCATGAGGACTTGCCAGTCCGGGTTTTCCGCGAGCCTGTAGAGATGCCGCTGTGCCGCTCGTGCCGCCATGGGGTGCAAAGCGTTCTCAGGTTCATCGATGAGCAACAGATAACCGGGGAAGGCTGGATCGTCTGGGCTATCGGGAATTGGTGCGCCGCTGTCATGTGCCTCTAGCAAGGCACGCGCTTGCGCCAACGTCTCGGCGATAGCAGCTTTGTCGGCTTCTCCCTTCGCTTTCGGAAGCTTCTTTTCGCTGTCAGCGATTTCTTTTTCTAGCCGCTTGCGATACTCCGTTCGAACTTCGTTGGCGCGAGTCAGCTCATTGTGTACTTGGAGCATCGCCCAGAACAGCGCTCGCCGTGCGCCCGTTCCTTGGTGGGCCAAGTCAGTTTCTGTAGCGCCATCCTTGACTTTCAGGCTGGAGCCCGTTTTTACAAGGTCGGCAACTTTGGGGACAATCGGGGCAGCCCCGATTTTGAGCGTCACATCCAGCTTCGGAAACACCCCTTTGAAGCCGTTCGAAACTCGTCCTGCTATCTGGTTGAAGTGTTCCTCGTGAGCTCCACTGATAGCATCCATCTGTTGCGATACGCTGGCAATCGCTTTGGCAAGCTCGGATTCGGGGTTCACCCGTTCCTTTTCCAGGCCGGCTAGCAACGGCGAAAGCGCCAGCGCAAGCAGCATGTCCTCGGTTTTCTGCGAGTCGTCCAGCGAGCCAATGCGCAAAGGACGAGGCAAGCGAGAGCTAAACACGGGGTCAGCACCGCCTGCTTTTCCGTCTTCAGCCCAACCTCCGTGGCCGTCATCTCCACCGGCAGGATCCCACGTGGTTCTGACCTTCTGAAAGTCCGGGGCAGACCACTGCCAGCGGCTTTTTACAATTAGCAGGCCGTCGCACTCGGTTTTCCACTTCGCATCGACATTGCCAATGCCTTCTGGGATATGAACCTCCAACAACACCTCCGAGGGTTGATCTTCCTCAGCGTGCTGAAAACGATCTCGTTTGACATCGAAGGTCGCGGTGCCCTTTGCTAACTCGTACGCCCTGAGGATGGTGGACTTGCCGACGTTGTTTCTCCCAACTAGGCAAACCACGTTGTCGAGTGCAACCTCCGCACCCTCATTTCCGATGCATCCGATGTTGCGCACGGTAATGCGTACCAACTTGGAACGATTTTCTCCCGCCATTACTCCTCCGAGGATCTGCTGTCTTGGTTATGTTGTTGCAGCGAGAATAACCGAGATCGGCGCGTCATTTTTCAATGTGGAGAGCAAAAATGGGAAGGGAGTTATATCCGACTTAAGGTTTAATCCGGTCTCGTTGCATCCCGTGCTTGTCGCCAATTAGAAGATGTTTATATCTGATTTAACGTCGATGATCCCGCGTCGTTGCGAACTGTGACCTCGCCGTCGGTATCATGATGTTTCGATTGTGGGCAACTCGGTAGTCGAATGGCTCATCGGCGTAGCAGCTCGTCTGCCGATGGAGCCAAGGCCTTACCGAACCACGTGGTGCGGCGCGTTATAGAGCCAGCACATCAGCTATGTAACTGGAGGGAGGGAGCGTGAAATTCATCCACGCAGCAGATATTCATCTTGATAGCCCATTGCACGGCCTCAGCGCCTATGCCGACGCTCCGGTGGCCCAGCTACGCAATGCTTCTCGTGAAGCGCTTCGGCTGCTGGTGGATAAGGCTATTGAGGAAGAGGTCGCGTTCCTCATTATTGCTGGTGATCTGTACGACGGCGATTGGAAGGACCACAACACAGGTATCTTCTTTGGTCAGCAGATGGGGCGACTTCGCCGGGCAGGTATTCGAGTATTCGTCATCTGGGGGAATCACGATGCCGAGAGCGAGATGACGAAGAGGTTGACTCTGCCAGAAAACGTCACAGTCTTTAGCCACCGCAAGCCAGAAATTCATATCCTAGATGAGTTGAAGGTGGCGCTGCATGGGCAAAGTTTCAAAGACAAGGCTGTAGTCGAAAACCTCGCTTTGGGCTATTCGGAACCGGTTGCGGGGCACTACAACATTGGTGTTTTGCATACGGCCCTGGAGGGCTATTCAGCTCATGCGACCTATGCCCCGTGCTCTCGCGCGGAGCTCCATGCAAAAGGTTATGACTATTGGGCTCTGGGTCACGTCCACGAATTTCAGCAGTGGTCAGAGCAGTCCACTATCGTCTTTCCTGGCAATCTGCAGGGTAGGCATATTCGCGAGACGGGCCGACGTGGTGCCGTGTTGGTGACGGTAGAGAACAACCACACGAGAGTAGATCGCCTATACCTCGACATCTTGCGTTGGGAGAGCATCCTGGTTGACGTCGAGGATTGCACTTCCATTGCTGACTTGTCGCGAAAGGTTGGTCTTGCACTGGAGGATCTTCTGTCTCTCGATGGGCATGTCCCCAGAGCTGTCCGAGTTACCGTCTCGGGGAGAACTCCCGCCCACGGCTTGTTTTTCGGACGTACTCAGCAACTACGTGCTGAGGTACTGAATCAAATTGGCGTCATAGGAAACGACAGACTTTGGCTTGAGAAAGTCAAACTGGCCACCTCACCGCTGGAGGTGGCTGCTTCCCAAGGGGAGCATCTTGAGGCCTTGGCAGAGCTAAAGAAGATATTGGAGGTGGCAGCGCTCGATCCTGAGTTTCTTGCGTTGCTCGAGCGCGACCTGCGACCTTTTGTCGGAAAAATCCGCAGCGAGGTGAAGGAGGACATACCTCTACTTTCGCTGGCCCGATCTGGTGAACTGGAGCCACTGGTTCAACATGTTTGGCCAGTGTTGCTGGCTCGTTTGGCCAAGGGGGAATGATTCATGCGCCTCAAGCAACTTGACCTATTCAAGTACGGAAAATTCACGGACACAGCACTCTCATTTCCGAAGGTGGCCAACGACTTCCATGTCGTCGTAGGTCCAAATGAAGCTGGCAAGTCAACACTGCGGACGGCGATTTCTGAGCTTCTGTTTGGCATGAAGCTGCAGACTCCTCTCGACTTTCTTCATGGCACATCGGAGCTCCGCCTCGGCGGCGTCTTGGAAAGCGACGCAGGAGAGACTGTCTTCCATCGAGCAAGGGGGCGCAATTCGCTCCGTTCGCCCAGTGATGAAAAATTGCCGGACGACTATCTCGCGGCCCTACTGGGTGGAGCGAGTAAAGAGTTCTTTGAGCAAATGTTCGGGCTTGATCACGAGCGCCTGGTTGAGGGCGGCAAGAGCATTCTCAACGCTTCTGACAAATTGGGGCAGCTCCTTTTCGAGTCCGCTGCAGGGGTGCGGAGCTTGGGGACGGTTCGAGAGGATTTGGAGTCTCGAGCTGGTGAACTTTGGGCGCCACGACGCAACAACAGTGAGTTTGCTTTGGCCGAAGCCTCCTTCAACGACGCCTCGGCTGAACTAAAGATGGCTCAGGTCCGTACTCGTGACTGGGTTGAGAGAAAAGAGGCCCTCGATGCGGTCAATCAAGAAATTGAACAGGCTCGCTCCGAACAGCTTCGACTGGACGCGTTGCGCTCAAGACTTGAGCGTGTCCGGCGATTAGCGCCGACCTTCACGGAGCTTATCGCGAAGGAGACTACGCTTAAGTCGATGGGTGAAGTCGTGGAGCTATCCCCCGCGGCGCACTCTGATTTGCTGAAATCTCAAGGTGACATCGCGGCAGACAAGAGGGTCTTAGCGGAAAGAAGACAGGACCTCTCGGCTAAGCAAGCGGAGCGGGACGCCCTGGAGGCGGATAGCGATGTCATCGGACTCTCAGGTGAAATTGAAGCCCTCGAAAAGCTACGCAATGCCTGTTTAACCCACCAGCGAGACCTTCCGTTGCGTGAAGCTGAAGTTGGGCGCTACCTTACCGCCGCCGCTGGCGCCGCAGCACAACTCGATTGGCCTACAGACGAGGTAAGCCTGCGAGCAGCTCTGCCCACGGCACTGGCGCTCAGGACGGTGACCTGCTTGCTTCGAGAACACGGCGCACGGCATCAAGCCTTGATAAGCGCCGAAGAGGCCCTGGATGAGAAAGAGCGCGATCTTGCGGAGTTGCAGGGTCAAACGGGCCTGCTCACCATCATTGCGATACCTGAAACACTCCGCGCCGCCCTATCGGCGGCACAAGGCTTTAAGGGCAGTGACGCCAAGGAGCAGTCTCTAGGGCGCGCCGTCGCGGCAGCCGAGCGCGCGTTGAATGAGGCGCTGGCTAAACTGGGTAGATGGGGCAAACCTGTTCAAGAGCTTCGTGCGCTTGACCTACCCTCTCTCGCGAGGCTCTCCGCGCTACAAAAGGACGAGAGTGAGCGGGCGGGCTCGGTAGCTGCTGCTAGCCAGGCTTTGGATAAGGCTCGCGGGGACCTCGAGACACTCCAATTCCAAGAGAAGCACTTCACGGAAAACAACAAGGTCGTAACGGCGGCAGAGGTCCTTGCTGCCCGAGCGAGTCGCGATGGTGCGTGGGGGAAGATTAAGGCGGGGACCTTGAGTATTGAATCTGGAGCCCCGGTACTCGACGGTGCCATTCGATTGGCAGATGAGCTAGTCGACTCCCAGCTGGGCACTACACAGGCTGCCGCAACGCTTCAGGCGCTTCGTCAACGGATTGAGTTGGCCGAGGCGGAGCTACGCCGCAAAGAGGCATCCTTGAGTGAGCATGAGCGAGAGCTGGCCGATTGCAATGATGAGTGGGAGCGCATCGCACTTGCGGCAGGCCTTCCTGGTATGCCATTGGCTGATATGAGCGCCTGGCTCGCATTGCGCGAGGCGGTCTTCGTCGCGCAAGGTGGCCTCGAACTTCAGCAGCGCGAGCTGGAGGATGTCCGCACCACGCGCGTTGCTGCCCAGACAGCACTCCTTGCGGCTCTACGCGGTGTTTCGCTCGGGGAGGAGTCTGATGACCTTCCGGTGCTTATTGCGACCGCTGAGTCTTGGATCCAGTCTGCGGAGCGGGCTGTCGCCCAAATGGGTAGTCTAGCGGACCATTCGCGTCAAGTTGAACGGGCGCGATCAAATGCACAAGGAAAGCTGACGCTAGCGCAAGCCGCCTACGATGGCTGGAAGGAGCAATGGCGTGACGCACTTGAAGCAGCAAAGCTCGCGGCAGTCGCAACGACGCTTGCCGCCGCGGAAGGCGCTGTTGAAGTCGCGAATTCAATCGCAGCAGATCTCGCTGCTGTAGAAGACCCAAAGAATCACATTCTCGCGATGAACGCCGACCTGTTGGCTCTGGAGGCCGAAGGGAGAAGACTTGCCGATGCGCTGGCGCCTGAATTATCGACCCTAGAAAACTGGTTCGACGTAGCTCGCCAACTGACAGCAAGACTGGCTAGTGCGAGGGAGGTGAGCAAGGCCATCGAACGCGCCGATGATGCAGTGAGGCAGGCGAAAGTAAAGGTGATCGACGCCGAGACTACAGTTGCCGGTGCGGAGGCAAGAGTGCGTCCGATACTTCAACTGGCAGGCGTCGAGTCGATTGAGTCTGCCTTGCCGCTTGCAGAGCGTTCCGATCAACATCGTGCCATCGTTCGTGATATCGAACATGCGAAGGCGACCATCATTCGGGACGGAGATGGGTTATCGCAGGAAGCGATTGCTATCGAGGTTTCGGAGTACGACATCGCCCAGGTTCCGGCGCTTCTCGAGAAAGCTAAACAAGATTTGGCTGCGGTAGGCGACGCCTTGAACACGTCTATACAAAAGCAGGTCACCGTAAAGCAAGCATTCGAGGCTATCAACGGGCAGGCGAATGCGGCGCTTGCTGAAGCAAAGAGGCAAGAAGCCCTTACAACAATGGGTGAGGTGGCTGAGCAGTACTTAGAAGCAGCGACCGCTAGTCGACTCCTCAAATGGGCAACGGACCGATACCGAGAACAGAGGCAAGGGCCGATGCTAAAGCGCGCTGGTGAGATCTTTGCGGAACTAACAATTGGCGAGTTTTCCAAGCTCACGGTTGATGCTGAGGTCGACCCGCCAAAGCTCTACGCCAAGCGCCGTAACGGGAGGATAGTCGAGGTGGCTGGACTCAGCGAAGGCACTCGAGATCAGCTCTTCCTTGCTCTTCGCATTGCCGCCCTGGAGTTACAGATAGAGAGCAAGGGTGCGTTGCCCTTTGTTGCCGACGATCTGTTCATCAATTTCGATAACGATAGGGCGAAAGCGGGTCTGCGGGCGCTGCGGGACCTTTCCGCTAAGACTCAGGTGCTGTTCCTCACGCATCACGATCATCTCTTGCCCCTTGTGAAAGAGGTATTTGGCGAACAAGTTAGCCTGGCGGAGCTGCAGCGCGAGGCGTCTGTCGCATAGAACAAAGAGGCAAATTAATGGCGTATCGACTCAGGCGAATGGTCCTGGTGAACACGGGGACTAATAAGTTCGTTCCATCCCAGCGCTTCTCCGAGATTGATCCCCGTGGGGGTGCCGCAGTGGTCGGGGAGAATGGTGTTGGCAAGACGACATCTCTGCGACTGGTACCGTTGTTCTTCGGACATCTTCCTAGCCAAATCGTTTCGTCGGGAGATGGTCACCAGGCAATGGTTCGTTTCATTTTGTCCACGTACGAAAGCGCTATCGCTTTCGAGTATCAACGCGGTCCCTCGGAGGAGAGGGATGTTCGACTCGTGGTGATGCGTGCGCGTAAGGACAATCCGGAGGCAGCGGAGTACCGCTTGTTCGAAAGTGGCTTTCGACGAGAGCTGTTCGTCGGTGCAGATGGAGTTTTCCTGGACGACGAGGGTTCCGTAGATTCCGCCCGCTCGATGGGGATCAACTGCACTCCGAAATTATCAACAGCAGACTATCGCTCGGTGATCTTGAATCTCAGGGCAAGCAACAAGGATGCGCTGAAATTGAGGGGGTACGCACGAGATTATTCGCTCGGCCCCAAAGCTATGCCAAACCTCGACCGTCTCGTTGCAGCCGTCGTGAAGAAACACGTTAGTTTCGCCGATCTTATCCAGGTCGCAGTTGGCATGGTCCAGGAAGATATTGGAACGAGTGGCGCTGCAGATCGCAACAAGTTGCTGCTAAAGCAGACGAAGAACGAGATTAGTGATTGGGTAAGGAACCGTCGCGCTTGCGAAAGTTCACTAAAGCTAGCACCGAAGGTTGCAGAGATTCGCTCCTCAATCGATCAATTCCACCGCGAGGAAGGCGAGCTTCGCTTACTCGCTGCCGAGCTCCAAGGCTTGCTGGCGGACAAGACTTCCAAACTTGCAGTGGCAGTGGCTTTTCAGGCGGAACTTGAGGCGGCACGTGCGGGGGCGGAAGAGACAGAAAGCGCGACGCGAAAACTCCTGCAGGACGTTGCCAACGAAGCTGCGGATAGCTTACGTAAAGTCAAGAAAGGGCACGACGACTGCTCGTACCTCAAAAACCACCTGGAGGAGAATCAGGCACGGCAGTGGGCTAGGCGACAAGAAGACATACCAAATCTGAACGCCGAATTGGATCAGATCGCGGCGGAGCAGGCGTTGTACGAGGGGGCGCGGACCAAAGTCCGGCAGGATATTGAGGGTGAAGTTCTACGGTTGAAGGCAGCTCTTCGGGAGGCGGAGCAGAGCGAGATTGAAGCCGTGAATGCTCGGAGCAAAGATGCCGAGGATCGCTATAGCCTTGAAAAAGAGGAGCTGGATGCTCGCAGACAATCCTCACTGGATGCTGCCGCGGAGCAGAACGAACTCCGGCGCGATGCGCTCGATGAAGCGATCCACGCATTTCGGCGTGGAGTCGCGAACATTGCGGGGCAACTCATGCACGCTGACGGCCCGCCAGAACTTCGTCGAGAGGTGCAGGAACAGCGTGCCAAGCTGAATGAGTTAGTTCAAATACACAGCGACGCCCGCGCGGAAGAATCTACGTGCGAACGTGACAAGCTCTCAGCGAAGACTGCATTTGACAACGTTGAGCGAGATCTCGCGACAGAGATTGACCGCCTCGACGCTGCCAAGCAGCTAGTGGCGGACATTGAGCGAGAGCTAACGCCTGTGCCCGATAGTCTCCTCGCCGCTCTGCGCCACCGCCCAAGCGAAGAGTGGGATAGCCTTTCCAAAATCATCTCACCAGAGCTACTGCATCGCGACGACCTCAAGCCCGTGTTCGATGCCGTAAATGATGATTTGACCGCGTACGGGTGGAGTTTCGACTTGGCTGTAGTCCGGTTGCCAGATTGGCTCGATGAGGAAGAGGTTCGTGGGCGATTGAGTTCTGCAAAGAGGGAGATGGAGCTCGTTCACCTGCACTGTGAGGAGTTGCGCGCCGAGTTAGAGCAGGCTGCCGCTCGCTTTGATGGGGCGTCTCAGAAGCTCAACGATGCAGGCATCGCCGTTTCGTTAGCTGACCGAAACCGGGAGATGGCCAACATCGCTTTAGATCGGGCAACCGCCGAACTTGCTTCCGCCCGTAAAACTGAGCGTGAGCGACTTGAGACAGACCAACGACAACTGGAAGAAGAGCTCGCATCAAAAGAAGCCGAGGTAGCTGAATGTAAAGAGGCTGCCGACAACGAAAAGCGCGCGATTATCAGCCGTTTCGAGAAAGAGTCCGGCGATCTCGTCTCCAGTCGCAAAGTACAGAGGGACAAATATGAAACGGAGCGGAAGACGATCGCTGCCAACCGCGTTAGGGCTGAGCAAGCGCTAGATGCTCGTGCCAAGGAGCGGCTTTCAGAAGCAGGTCTGGATCCTCAAAAGAACGAAGTTTGGAACAAGCGCAAGCGAGATATCGGCAACGAGTTGAGGCAGATTCAGGCTCGCGCAAGCTTGATCAGTCAGTGGCAGGAGTGGATCGAAACGCGTGGTGATGCCAAGCTGGAACAGCTCAAGGCGCAGCAGCAGCAAGCGGAAAAGGCCTACTCAACCGCTGATCGCGCTGCACAGGATCACGAGGCGGCCTGCCGGCGTACGGCCGAGGAATATCGGACTCGCGCGAGTGAAGTATCCAAGCGCATCACTAATCTGCAGGGGGAGTGCGACAAACTCAATTCAGTCACAGACAACATGGAGGGCTATGCAGCGACGAGAACAGTAGCCTTCGACCCCATGATGTCCGCCGTTGAGATGGCAGGTAAAGTTTCTGCCGCAATTAGTCGGCGCAACGCAACGGAGCGCAATGTCGGGCAACTTTATCTCCACGTATACAACGCGTTGACCGGCAGTGAGAACGTGGTGAAGCAGTACATTGAGGAGGGCCTGCGCGAGAGCACGTCGGAAAGCAAGATTGACAAGGCGCGCATCCTCGCAAATCGCTACGACGGGATCCCAAGCGAGATTGTGGGCAACCTCAACAACACGCTACGAGCGATCCTTGACACAGTTGAGCGCTTCCATGGGAACATTCTCGGTTTCGAGACATTGGTCAGGCAGTTCAATAACCGATTAAAGCAAGGTTTGACTGCCGTTACACAGTTCCCTCGGGTGAAGGATCTGCGACTCGAGATAGTGACCGATTTCTCAAATCTTGGTTTCATGGATCGCTTGAAAAAAGTGAGCCAGTTTGTTGCCGAGAACCACTTCACATTGGGGCGCACCTCACATCGAACCCAGATTCCTGATGGGAGCGCCGATCTTGTTTTGGAAGACTTCGCCAATGCAATAGGAGGTGGCGGCCGAATCGAGATCAACCTTGCTTCCCATGTCCAGCTGCAGGGTAGTGTGAGCGAGAATGGTATTCCGAAGACGTTTCGTCGCGAATCGGAGCTTGAGAACGTCTCGTCGAACGGGCTGACGTCCATAATCTTGATTACGCTCCTCATCGGCATGTTGAACATGATTCGCGGCCAGGAAGACGTGTACATCGCTTGGGTGACGGACGAAATCGGCAAGTTCGACGGCCCGAATTTCACCGCGCTCATGGACATGCTGCGGGACAACCGCATCGACGTTATCACGGCCTCACCCGAGCTGAACGTGCGCCACTATCGAAAATTCGCGCAACGCTATCAATTCGAAGATCGGGGCGTTATTCGGATGTTTGTCCCGCCGCCAGCGCACTCCAACGTAGCCGAAAGTGCAGCTCGCATCGAGTCGGAGGCATCTTGATGATCGCCCAGGTTCTGAAGGCTCTTTTAGCGGGCAATTTTGTCTGTGACGTTAGCTTCCCGACTGAGCATAACGCATTGAGTGATCCTGCCATTCGCGCTCGGGTCGAATCGGTGCTAGGTGACTTGGGGAACCGTCTTGTAAGGATCAACGAGGAGGATGGTGCCTATTTCATGGCGCCAAAGGACATCTCAACCTCGATGACTAGCAAGGTGAAAGAGGAGCTTCGGCGATTCCGGGACATCTATGGCCCCGCAGTCTTACTGCTTGATATGGTGCGGCAAGCCAATTCCACGGAGATTCATCTGAGCCCTGGTGAATTCATCCTCTTGTCGAAGGTGGAGGGCCTCGTTATCGAAAGCGCTTCTCTTGAAAGCCAACTAAACAACCTCGCGCCGGTGATCAAGGGCTTTAACCCGAGGCATACCATTCGTGAGAACTGCCGGAAACTTTTCGAGCACTTGCGCGAGGACGGCTACGTTGTCCTGGCGAATGCGAGTTCCGAGGTCTACCAGATCACAGGAAAGATCGAGTACCTCTATGCAGTCATCGAGTACATCTCAGAACACGAGGCCATCGTCGCGGAGCGGGTGGACGACGAAGTAGAAGACGAGCAACAAATCATCGACGGAGTGGTGGATGTCTGAGGCCCCGGATCAGATTGAGCGACTGCTGCGCTCCCTCGCACAGAACTCGGATTTGATTGCCGAAGCGTTTCATGGCGAGGTCGAGCTAGGCGATCGTCACCGCAACCAGCGCATTGACACGCTTTCGACGATGAAAGCCTTCAAGCCATTGGAGGAGGACGTATATCGACTGAACCCTCGTCTTCGCGATTTTATTGCTGACTATCTCGTGAGCTATCGAGCCTTCCAGACGCTCACTCGATTGGCTGGCCTGATCCACCAAGCAAGATCGCTGTGGCGTGAGATGCGCGAGGCAAAGAGCATTGGCGATGAGGTCGTATGGGACCAGCTCTATTTCTCGTTCGACGATGTGGTCGCAGAAATTTCGTATTCGATCGAACGCAACCTTGCACTATTGCACACGCTGGTTTCTACGCAGTATGGTGATGTCGGGAATTTCGGAGCAAAGCTGCGCCAAAATAAGTACTACATCAACGAGATCAGCGAGGCGCTGAATGAAATGGCGCAAGTTGACTCCCTGTTTAGCCAGATCGAAGCAGATGCTGTCGTTGCAGGTTTGCCGCAGGTCCGCTCGATAGTAAGGTCGCGGCTGCTGAGGCGGCTGCTCCTATGGACTTCGCAGATCAAGGACGCGCAAGCGACTATCAACCGTTCACTGTTCAAAGCGCGCCGGCTCGAAGAGCGCGTGCGTAAACTCAGTCGAGTCGCTCATTGGTTGCGCCAAAACAAAACGTCGGTTGGCTTTGACGTGGCGCTGACGAACGCGCCACAGGCGCTATTCATTGCAGACCCCATTCGGGTCAAGGCACACATTGACGTACGAAGCCCAAGTAGCACCGATCAGGCCGTTCTACTTGACGCTATGAAGCGCATGCCACCACGCGTCGTTCCGCGTCCAGCCGTTGAACGCGCTGCGCCGCTGGCGCTGCTAGAAGAAGGGGCTGAGACTGCAATCGTTGTTGAGCAAATGGAGCCACACGACGTCATGATCGAAGCTCTTGTTGTCGAGCTACGTCAGACTCATGACGTAATCGCGCTGCGGCGCTGGAAAGCGAACAAGGCGGAGCTGGAGTATCTGACCGATGAGGAATGGTTGCTCTATGCCTCAATTCAGTTGCGAATCGAAGGTATGAGTTTGACATTCGTGGCAGCTAGCGATGTCAGCATTCAAACCACCAACGAGGTGTCTGACGACATCCTGGCAAGAGCGGCATGAGCCTGAACGCCAACCAAGCGAAGTTCCTGCAGCGACTTGTGGAGGAACAACCTGCTCGCCGGAGAAGTGATGTCGCGGAGTTCTTCTCGGCCCAATACGGCATCGGCAAGCTTGTCGGCCGAGAGGTCATATATGCGTTGGACGACTGGGAACGCGCCGCTCAATTCCTCGACAATCTCGGTATTGCGAAACGAAGACTAGATGAGCCTGCGCGCAGGGCTGAGACCATTGAATTTAGCGGCATCTCTGAGAAGAGCTTTGGCCAGTCTCCGCATAGGAACTCCGTTGCGGTCAAGGCCGCTTTCGGAGATTGTTGTCTTGGGAGCAACAAGCTTTTTAGCCCGGATGGTGGCTACATTGTCCTGACTGTCGAAGATGCTATTGGTGTTCAGTGTGAGCGGCTGCTGGTGGTCGAGAACCTGGAGACTTTCCGCAATTTGGCGAAGTATCGTTGGATTGACTATCAGGGAATGGCCACGCTTGCCATCTATCGTGGTGAGCGTCTCTTCAACACGGCAGACGCTGGCGCAGTGATCGAAGCTCGAAGTGAGTCGGTGGTGGCATTCGTGGATTTTGATCCCGCCGGGCTCGCGATCGCCAGCCGGTTGCCTAGACTAGACCGCCTACTGATTCCCGATCTCGTCTGGTTGCAATCTGCGGTGGGTAGGGCGCGACGGTCTGACTTGTTCGATACGCAGGTGGCCCAATCAGGCCCATCGCTGGAAGCGGCGACACATCCCGACATACGTCGAGCATGGGCAATAATGAAAGAACTCCGCCGTGGACTTCCGCAGGAATGGATGGAGTCAGTCTTCTAGATTTACTCTTCGAGGCCTGCCAAGAAGAGGTATGATCAATGAGAGCTTTCCCGGGCTGCATACAAGGAAGAGCGGCTACGAGTGGCAACTTGCGCAGTTGACCTGGTCTACGAGAACCTGACGATGAACGTCAATGGATGCCGGACGTCCTGAACGACTACATCGCATACCGGCTCAGCCGTCCTAAGAGCAAGTGCATTGGACTCCGCAGATGTGAAATGACCGACCACGATGCTACAAGCGGATGATTCCCGACAGGCGGCCGCAGGGAGTGTTTTTGGTCAGAGGAACTACCCGGACCAAACCGCATCGATCTCTCTCAGTAAGTGCCCGCCAAGAATGTAATCGCCAAGCTTCTCGGCTTTTGTCTCGAGTTGTTCCAGTTGGCCCGCGGGCAGTAGATTCAGGTCAAATTGGCAGTAGAGATTTCGTTGCCGGAACGTGGTTTTTGCGCGTGCTAATCCAGCCACGAGAGCCGATGGTGATTTGACTGCAATGCTCTCGTGACCACGGAATTCCACACGAACGCCAACTGCCCGGCCGAGTCGCCCCAGTTCTACCGCGTCTTGCCAGCCCGATTCGTAGTCCAGTTCAACGACCGCGGCGTCGCCCGACCCCACCAGCCGTAACGCTTCCTCCCTGCCACCCGCTCGAGTCGGGGCTGCGGCCACATGGTCGTCTCCCAGAATTGGCAAGGGCATGCGTAGCACCTGTCGTGTTTGCATCATCTTGGTTCGAGCGAGCCCATACAGGTACGTGGTTGTTGACCAATGCGAGGCGCCACGAGCAGTGGTCGACGGTCTGTCTGGAGTCGTAGTTGCCGCATCGAGGCAGCGATCATTGATGGGATGCGGTTGTCTTCGGTGCTGGATGAATATACAGTGGTTTTGGCCATAGCGACACGTGAGTGTCCACCTCCAGCCACCGGGTGCAACAAGCATTCTTCCGCAGCGCCCCGCGCCATAGAGCCACATCACTCACGTTCGCTAAGAACAGGTCTGAACAACATTCAGTTGTTGTCTCTACGAAGCTACCTCAAAGTGTCGGCCGTCTGCTCTACAGGACGGCGGTCATTTCGGTGTTACGGAGGTAAGCTCTATGTCGAGAGCGTGCGCAGTCATCGGCGATAGAACGACAACGGGAGGCGTAATAATTACCGGCGGCGGTGGCTCATTCATGACCATTGATGGCAAGGCCGCCGCATTGTGGGGCGACGTTGCTACATGCCCCGCGTGCAAATCGACCGGGAAAATCACCGGCGAAACCTTCCCCATCCAAACCGTCCAGGGCGTTCCGGTGGCCCGGCACAACGACCTCGTGTTGTGTAAGTGCCCGAAGAAGCCACGGCTGATAGCACCTGGCGTGAACATGGTCGCAGACGAGGTGCATGGCTCGAGCAACTCTGGGACTGCTGGTCCAGCGGCGGAGCCGATGGCCTTTGCGACACACGCCTATGACCAGCGCGCGCAGTTGCTCGATGCGGAAACCCAGAAGCCTCTGGCCGGTAAGCGCTATAGGATGACGTGGTCAGGCGGAACCGTCGAAGGCATCACGAGTGCGTCCGGGCATACGATGCCCGTTCGCAGCGACCAAGCCGAGACCGCTGAGATTCATATTCTGACGGACGAAGAGAGATGAGCCCCGTCCATTCCGCTCAACTCCCGCTGACGCCAGTCGAGGACCGTAACGCCATCAAGATTCGCGTTCCATCGAAGCAGCTCTACTTCTCCATCTACTACTACACAGCCGACAACGCATTCAAGCGTGCCTCGGAGACCAAAGAACGCGAGATAAAGAGCCGCTCGGATTGGAATCCAGCACAGGATACCTTTGTGGCAACGGAAGTGCGCACAGAGGCGGACTTCCGCGCTGCCTGGGCTCGCATGATGAAGCTGGCCAAGGACGAAGGCTATGTTGTTGCTGAAGGTCACTTGTTCACGCATGCCAGCAAGCCGAAGGGTGGTCGCGGCGGGCTCGAGTTCGCTGCCATCCCAGGAACGGGCGACGGCACCCTTGCTCGGGAGGAAGTGTCGCAACTAGAGAAGCTGCCCTGGACTAAAACCGGTTCACTGGTGCTGTACGGCTGCAATACAGGGAAGACCGGTGAGGGCCGCGATTGGACGCCCGCACAGACTTTCGCAGACGCACAGGGCGTGAAGACCACCGGTACAACTGGGTACGCTTACTTCTCCACGTCCCGCGACAAACACGTCAAAATCTCCAACGATTCGACCGAGGTCTACCTGCATCCCTACACGTGGGGCAAGAACGGGTACTTCGGCAGCGGGGAGGCAATACCCGACCGAACCTTTACACCTTCGAAATGAGAAATAAGCTCTTGGCTTTGATTGCCGCTGCGCCGGCGCTCCTGTCCATCGTCTACGTGTTGTATCGCGCAGCTTTCGAGCGCGTGAACCACGTCGGACTGACACCGCATTTTCTAGACATCTTTTCCGTAGTGTCCGTCCTGCTGGCGCTCGCTTTCCGGCTTGAGCGCAAATGGCTTTGGATGATCGTGGTGGTGGCCGCAGTCAATGTGCTGTTGGTCGTTTGGGCGATTGAGACCAACATCCTGGTCGAATACGAGGAATGGATTCGTCGAGGAATGCCAGAGCGAGGCGTCGGCTTCGGTTTGACCAACGCGGGATAGCGCCCTGCTCGTTTTATAAACAAGATCTAGTGGGTGCAGGTCCTGAGGATGTTGGCCTTCCTGCCCTCGGTAATCTAACTTTTGACTGATTGTGCATATGAATTCCAACCCCAATAGCGATCTCCATCACTCAAAGGCAACGGCAACTTTTTGGGCATTCGATGCATTTGATTGCTTTTCTGGAAAGATCTACAGCCAGATGACGGCGGAGGCAATTTCTCGCGTAAATATTTTCCTAGAAGCCTATGCTTTATATGACAAAGTGGTCGTTTCGGAGGGGTATTTTTCGCAAAATAAAAAGCTCTTCGATTTGATTGATCCCGATGGAAGTATTGTTGAGGTCGTTCGTTCTAAAGATCTTATTCATGCGGAAACACTGTCTCCGGCAGGCATTACATATGAGTGCTCGCTGTTTGACCGTGCAGCAGAGGATCTTAAGAAAGATAGTAGAGAGTGGTTCCTTGAGCACCAGCCTTTATTTGGAAAGCTTGATTTGGATGATGACCCTGATGGCCATATGGCGAATACGGCCGACTCATTCTATTTATTGCGCCTATGGCAGTGGGGGGCGTGTAAAGAAATGGCGGAGCGCAGCGGGGCAACCGTTCTTCTTCCCAACTCTCTTCGTGACATTGAGGTTCTTGATAAGTACCGCCACACCAACGATTTTATCGTTAGAACGCTTGCCCAACTCAAGGGGCAGTTTGGAAAGGATTTGAGTGAAGTTGCTTTCTTCACAAACGAGCCTTTCCAGGATCAAATTGAAGCAACTCCTCCGGTGTTTGCATTTTTTGTGGACTTGCATGCTGTCGGTTCTTCGCCATATGAAAGTCTGGCGAAGTTAAGGAGGGAAATGGAAGAAATTCGCTCAATGCGGCGAAAATTTGAGGCTGATCTTAGAGGGTGTGCGAGTTACGCTGAACGAAAAGATTTGGTTCACGGGTTTAATTCAGACTGGAGGAGAGTCTGCGAGTCAAATTTCAAGAAGCCGAATCTCCTGACCTCGGAGGTGTCGGGCGGAGAGGTGGCCAAGGCGGCCATTGATGCTTTTGATGTTAAAGCGAGTGCTGGGGTATCTCTTATATCAAAAGCGATCGAATACGGGCAGGCACGCAAGGCGTATAAGCGTTTCAAATCTTATACTCATCTTTTTGATCGAGCGGGAGAGGCGGTAATGGCCGATGATTTTCGAAAAAAATTGGCGGAAAAATTTGGAGTGCATGATTTCATTCCTCGTGAAAAAAATAAAGCATGATATTCTCTTGAGCTCGTACGCGCATACAGCGATGGTAGGGCTGGAAAGAGCGGTAAATTTCTACAACGAGGCTGGAGGGAGCACGGTGCTAGCCTGCAATTGCAGCCTTATCGGAATGCGCTTGAGCACGTACATCAGAAATGATTGCAGCTCCCTGGGGCATACGAGATTGCCCTCAGTAGAGTCACGAGCAAGAGGCTTGACTTAGCTGCCGTATCGAATGTGGTTGATTCAGAGGAATCAGCCGCGCAAGGAGCGTGGTGACTGCACGCTATTGATCCAGCGAAACAACATCGCAAATCGACTCGAACTCGCGCGTAAGGTCGGGCTGGTGTTGGTGCAGATGGGGCAGCACCGGTTCACACTCGAGAATCTTGGCGAGGTAAGCCCCAAACTGTCCAAATCCCCGCTTCAATCCGTCAGGGATACAATGGAGACGTGCACCACCTCGTGGATCTTGCGGCGGCCGGCCCGTTCGGGCGGGGGCTGCCGGCACCATGGGCACGGGGACTCATCAAAGGGTTCATGGTTGTATCGAAATTAGGGAAATTATCGTACCGACATTATTTCCCTAATCTTTGTACACATTCTCGTCCGCACGCTGTCAAGTTCACCTCACCTACCGCCCTCCTGCGGCCCCTGGCGCCAGCGGGCCGCTTCAGGATCACGGTCGCCAATTCGGGCTCCTTGTCTGGCAGATCAAGCTGATGGTCCGGCGCAATCTGATAAAGGACCGTGGGCGGCAGCCTCGGATTTGCGCGCGATTAAACTCTTTTGACTCTGGCCCAGATTGCCGCCACCGGATTCAATTCTGGCGCGTACTGCGTTAGGAACGCAATCGCGATGAGACTATCCGCGGCTCGGTCCACTGCCGTATCCGACTCAATGTGCATAACACGCTCTAGGAAGAAGACTAAGTACTCGCTTCAGCTTATGAGGCGCCGCTGGGGAGCCGATTCTTCTGCCTATAGTCAGGTCTGTACTTTCGGCGAAGTTCATTGGTGGCAAGGCGAACGGAGACGCCTTGTGCTTTGGCCAGCGCGTGCACTTCCTCGTGGTGCTGCCTGCATAGACTGATTACGCTCCGGAGCTCATCTTTTGTTCCGATCCATTTGTAGCTCGTGTGGTGGAGTTCCACATCGGTACAGCTGCAGAACTCGCACTTCTTATAGTTCGGTCGACCGCTAGCAACTTCTTTCATACGAGCCCAATGATCAGAGCTGAGAAATTCTTCATAAGTTGCCTGGCCGAGCTTTTCGAGCCTTTCCGTTCGGCGATTCCACGTTTCTGAGTAGATTTCGTCTAGATCTCGGTCTTTCTTCATGTGGGTAAGCTGGAAATAAGTTTCATGGCCTCGGCGCCGAGGTCATGAGCCTTGACGGTGGGAGCTACCGGTTAGGTTATTAAGTGTCGACTTTTGCTAGCGATGGTAGGAGTCGATCAAGGACGTCGATTTCTTCGTTGATTAATGATTTGAATAGATCGTCCGATGCAATGGGTAGCGGCTCGCCTTCTTCGACAAATGAAATACAGTGCTGTGCGAGCAAAAGACCTGCTCGCTCGATCGCTAAGATGTCGTCGATGCCGGTTTTGTCTGGGAAAAACGCCGCGCATGCGGCTGTTCCCAAGGCCCACATACCGGTAGAAGCGGTCCCGTTGCGCCAGTCCCAAATACCTTTGGATGGGCAAAAATGGTCATTCTCCTCTGACAATCTGCGTTTCCAAATGCTGCTTTCCCACATCCATTTCGGTGGAAGTAAAAGTTGTCCTTGGTTGTCTCTTACGACATGGGTACGGCCACTGCCAAGAAATTCTTTCGGTGAATCATGGAAATACGCTCTTGCCCGATCTCGCATATCGGCTTGCCGAAGCCGAAGAGACAACAATGCGGCTACCTGGGCCTGTGTCCCTCCGGCTGCAACAGCTAACACTGCATCACCCAGCTGAAGTTTCCTTTCATATAACGCGGACAGATCGAGATATGTCCTTCCGGCAAGTGGCGTAGGAAGATTGGGAATGCATTCGCGGTCGAGAATGATCGGGATGATGCGTACGTCTTTCGAGCCGGCAATCTGTGCCAGCATTGCAAGTTCACTGCGTAACCCTGAGTCGGCCTTGGATGCTGACGCAATATATGCTTGGTCGCACATGCACAGCACGACGACCGGCCGCTTGGCTAGATTGCTCGATATGGCTTCGTCTGGCGTTTCGCCGAACGGGATGCTGTCGCGATCCCAGAAAACGGAAAAATCGTATGAAAGAACTTGCACAATATCGTCGCGCAGCCACTCCTTTCTTTCAAGTTCTCCTCCCCATGCGTATGAAACAAAAGCCGTCCCTTTTTCATCCATAGTCGCTCCTGTTGTTTAACCGCAGTGGAATTATTCTATCAACATCCTCATGGCCAATACGGTCGCGTGAATGGCCATTTCATCCCTGGAAGCGGCCGTAGAACTCCGCCGTAGCTGAGGGGCAGTTGTGGGTCGGTAGCTGACTTCTACTGGTTGGCTCCCGACCGGTCGAATCCGCATCTGCAAGCGGTCACTCGATCGCCGGGAGTGGGCGTCGCATCATCGGTCTGCATACAACATTGGGCGGCCCGGGTCATGCTTCAACGAGGGCCGTATTTTGACGGTAACGGCATCGAGCCGCCAAACGGCAGTTCGTGCATTGGGGAAAAGCAATGGCGAGACCTAAAAGAAGCAAAAACGTGAAAGCCTGTCCGAACGCCGACCGATGGATCCGAAAGCACCCGGATGCGGCCCGTAACCTCGGGCGAATCATCAAGCTGATGAATGGCTGCTATGAGGGTGGCTACCAAGGCTATATCAACCGGGCTACGAACTTCGTGGAGTACAGGTTTGACCCGATCGAGGAAGAACGTCACTTCCAGCACGTCCAACTCTTCGCCCGGCAAAAACACGTCGTTGTCCGTTTCACTGTGTTCGCGAAACGCACGGGAAAAGGCCTCGGGATCAGCAAGACGCTGAAGAATGCGCATGGCCATGACTATTACGTGCTGGAATTCCACGTGGCAGCAGACACGAGCCTCGATGCATTGGAAGCGTTCTTGAGCACGACGGCAACATTCTCGCGAGACCGGACGGCGCCCCCATCACGGGGTTCCGCCGGGCGCCGGCCGTACAAAGCGGCACCCACGAGCCTAGGCCAGCCAACACCTCGAGATGCGATCGACCGCGCCGAACTGGTGGCTGCCAAGGAACTCGCCGAGCCGATCACTTCCGAGGGCGACGCGCGCGAGCGAGAACTGCGTGCGGTGTTTCTGCGTCGCGGACAAGGGACGTTCAGAAGAGCCCTGCTCAATGCATATGAGAAGCGGTGCGCCGTCACGGGCTGCGCCATGGAGGAGATACTCGAGGCGGCCCACATCATCCCTTATAAGGGAGACGAGACGAACCGGTGCGACAACGGACTATTGCTGCGCGCAGACATTCACACGCTCTTCGATCTGGGTCTCTTGTGGATCAATCCCGAAATGAAAATCGAAATCGCGAATGCCTTGCAGCGTACGGAGTACGGAAAGCTTCATGGGAAGAGGCTGCGTCTGCCGACAGATACCGCATCGCGACCACATCCCAAGCACCTGGAGCGTCACGCGCAGATCGCTAGCGAATTGCGGGAGGCTGGCCGCTGACGTAGCGATCGCAATTGTTCTCGCCACTTCAACGGCGTCACTGACTTCCGCCCTGCCGGCGACGAGGTGTCCCATCACGCAGACGGCCAGCACGACGTTAGCTAAACCCGCGGACAGCACTCGATTCAGAGTCTTGGTCACCACCAAGATTAATCGATTCGAGACCTTCCACGATCCATTGGCATCTGCTGACACCAAAGAAAGATGCTATTGCTCAAGTGAAACAACGTCGCGGATCGATTCGAACTCGCGTACGAGATCAGGCTGGTGTTGGCGTAGATAGGCGCGCACCGGGTCGCAATCGAGCAATCTCACAAGGTATCCCTTGGCGAGCACGAGATTGAGTACGTCTTGGCCGTAAGTCTGCTCCACGATCTTGTACTGTTCCTGCAGGTTGCTCATCTCTCGCTCCATTCTCGCCATCTGCTCCTGAGTGACACCTATGAGTTTGGGCGGCTTTTTGCCATCAACCAAGCGTGACGCTGGGCTGGCGACGAGTAGAGCCTCAGCGTAGGCGACGGTGACGTTGTTGGCAGCGATCATCAGTTCCACGCATTCGACCTGCCGCGTCGGCTTCATCTTTCGAATTGCCCGAGCGACCTCCGACGAAAACTGTCTGTCTCGCAGCAACTCCACAGCCTCGGGGCAGATGCCATCCAATAGGTTCATTTTCTTGACGATCTGGGAGATGTCGACGGAAAGAGCCTTCGCGAGACGCTCCAGCGAGACGCCACGCTCAATGGCACGCCGGATCATGAAATGCTCTTGAATGGTCGACAGTCGGTTGATGCGATTGTTGTAGGTGTACGCCTCGTCGTCAGTGGCGACCAGGCAGGAGGCGTTGTCGTGGCCCAAATCGTGTAGCGCGAGAAGCCTAATGTGCCCGTCCAACAAGATGTGGTTGCCCGACTGCTGGTCCACTGCCGTTACGGTCAAGGGTTCAATCAGGCCCACTTCGCCGATGGACGAAAGAATCTGCTTGAACTTTCGGGTGCTTGTGAGGCCCACCGGAGTTCTGCGGGAAGGGAGAATGCGCGGCAATGGAACGACAAGCGGCTCAGGCACGAAGCCTAGAGTGATGCTTGTCATGGTGAACTCCCGGTAGGCCAGACACGTTCGGCAAGATACTTCGGTAGCGTAGCCAGTGATTCCGCGCGCAGCAGATTCACAAAGTTCTCGTCCGCGAGCAATTGTCGGAGAGCGCCAACAACAAACAGTAGCCGTTGCTGTGCGAATTCCGCCTTGCGTACCATCGCCTTCTGTCGCTCGACCTCGCTTTCATACGTGCGGACGAGACTTGATGTGGTCACGTCGTCTCGCCTACCACTCATGTAGCGGGATGCAGATCTTCCCAGTGTCTGCCGTCGCTCGATAACGCGTCTCGCGTTTATTAGTTGCTTACCGCGCAGCTTTCCAGATTCGTACGCCTCCTGCAGGGCTACTTGGATTGCCTTGTCGTCGTCGCCGGCCCCAACGATGGCGAGCGCGGCTGTAAGAGGAATCGTTCCTTTCTCAACCGCAATCAGCAGACGTTCTTCCCCATGCTGGACCAATGTCAGGACCCCCTGTACATAGGCTGTCGTTAAGCCCGTCTTCTCCGCGATCTTCTTGGGTGTGTAACCGCTGTCACGCAACTGGCGAATACCTGCCAGTAACTCGAGGGGGCGACATTGGCGTCGCGCGATATTCTCGGCGAGGCTCATAATGAACGCGTCTTCGTCGCTGACGTGGACCACCATCGCCGGAATTGTCGTCTCCCCTAGCGAGCGGAATGCCTTGAGCCGTCCCTCACCGCAGACGAGAAGGAATTTTTCGCTGCCATCCGCAGCAGCCCTTGGCGTGACAGTGATTGGCTTCTTGAGGCCAATGGCTTTGATGTTCCCGACGATCTCGTCAAAGACCTTGCTGTTCCGCTCACGTGGGTTGATCACGTCGATACGGTCGATAGGGATCATCCTGATCTCGCCAGGTTGTGCCTGCGTATTCATGCTGCTCGTCTCAGCTTTGCGCGTTCAGCCATGTGATACAGATAGTCCAGCGTGTCGAAGCGATAGCTCTCGTACTCGATGGCGTTGCGCTCGGCCAAACGGATGCCGGGGCGGCCGAAGTCGAGGCGTGGCAACAGGTAATAGTCCAAATGCGCATCATTGGCCTTGTTCAGGCGAATCGCCACGGTGACGTCCGGCAGGAGGCTCGTGTCGAACCGCACTTTCCAGTGATAGCCGCCATTCGTTCTCGGCTGGCAGCGCGACAGAACAATCGATACGGTGAACTCCCGGTTGACGTCCAGGATGTCGGTTGCAGGGTCTCGGAAGACCAGGCCGCCTAGATCCGCAATGGCTTGCTCTGTTTGGTTGACGATCTTCGGATGCAGTTGTCGCAGGAAGCGGTTGATCTCCAGATACCGATAGTCCCGATCAGGCGTAAAGCCCACCGCTTGGTAGGCTCGTATCAGGCTGCCGAAGCGATACGCGTAGACCGCGGAAGATGGCATGCCCTCGGTCTCGTCAATAACGAGGCCGGACAGAAAGCCCCGGTTCCGATATAGGTTGCGTAATCGCTCGATCAGTTCTTCGCTGCTATACCTCCGTGCGCGGACCCGCATGATTCCTTGGGCTGTGTAGAACACATCCGGCGCCACGATCGGTTCGAAGGCGCCGTCCTTCCTGATCCACATGTCCGGGGCATTCACGACACGAGCACGTTTCAGCTTGTATGAAATACGGTTGTAGACGTTGTTGCCGATGTATTTCTCGTTGGTGAGCACCTCCCTTACGGTTGCTCGAGTCCAGTCCCGGTCCAAGTCGGTGCGCACGTGCATGCTGTTCAGTCGCGCGGCGATGTCGAATTCGTTCATGGACTCGTCGATGAACCAGTTGTAGATCAGATTGACAATGCGCACCTCGCTCTCAGGACCCGGCACCAGGACGACACGATCGGTCTGCAGGCTCTTGCGTTGACCGCGGTAGAGCTCCGCCTTCATAAGACCGTGCTCGTCGACCAGCACCCGGCGTAGGCCAAAGCCGGCGGGACCACCTTGCCGGAAGCCCAGTTCGATCAGACGGCACTGCCCAGCAAATACCTTCGCCGAGAGCTCGCGGCTGTATTCGCCCGCCATAGCGCGCTTGACGCCTTTGACGATCGTCGAGACAGGCGAGCCATCGTTGTCGAACTGTTCAGCGCAGTAGATGACTTGGATGCCTGCGCGCCGGCAGATGTACTCGTAGTACGCGCTCTCGTCGGCATCCTGGAAGCGCCCCCAACGGCTGACGTCATAGACAAGGATTGCTTGGAAGTCTGGGCGACCGGTCGTGACATCACGGATGAGGCTTTGCAGTGCTTCCCGTCCGTCGATCCGCAGGCCGCTTTTGCCTTCATCGGCATAGGTACGGACAACCTCAATCCCTCGTGAAGCGGCGTACTCGCGGATCTTGTCGCATTGGTTCTGGGTCGAGTACTGCTGGTGCTCGGTCGACATGCGCACGTACTCCGCAGCCCGAAGCGCGGAAGGCGCGGTCGGAGTAGCGCTGGTGTACTGATCGATTGCCATGGCGGGGCACCGGCTAACGAGTGGCGCTGCTCTTCCATGTTGGGAAGCGAGGTTTGCTTCCCCGGGGCTGCGCACAAGATCACGTTAGCAGGTGGCGGCAGACCGTGCCTCACATCATCTCTTTGCAATCAGCTCTTGATGGCGCGCGCGGTGGTGGCAGTACTACGATCTGGACCCTCCAGACGTCCATCTTTGCAATCCCGTCTTCGGACGCGCGCTGGAGCACATAAGTGCCTGAAGGCAGAAGCGTTTTCGGAGCTGACGCGTACATCTTTGCAATCGCTCGTCGTCGATCGTTTCTTGCCCGCTGCAAGACCCGATTGCGCTCGGCATAGACGGGATGGGTTTTGCGATAGCTGCGCCAGTAGTCACGGTGACGTTGTGTCCACCTCGCTCGAGCTCGCGCCTGGTTGTCCCGGTAGTCGGTGTCCGTCCGGAGATGCTGCTTCTGCCAGCGCCGTCTGCGCTCCCGCTGGCACGAGGAGGCCGAGCAATATCGTTGCTTCGGCACTTGGGGGCGTGCGAGGAAGAGGCAGCCGCACGCGGCGCACAAACGGGCAGGTCTCATGACTCACTCCAGATGTCAGGGCGAGTATGCCGCTGCAGGCTGGAGCGCTATTAAGCGAACGTAGAAGACTTGCTGCCCACGCAAGTACGTGCATCACAGAGATGGTTCACGATGACCAGGCGATTTAAAAGGCGCCATGTCGTTCATTGTGGGACGTAGATAAGAAATTTCCATCTTTTTGGAAATCTCTTGGAGCCTTGATCATGGGGAATTGCAAGGCGCGCGCAAAGACTCTGCAGTCCAGAAAGCAGCGGATGACCCGCCGCAACAACTTTGGCGCTGTTGAAGGCGAGTCGCAGTTAGTTTGTCGCGACTGCGGCGGCTTCTGTGGCGCGGGACTTTGTAAGTGATTGATTTTTATAGAGTCGTAGGAGCGCCATTTGTGGCGCCCTACGAGTGAGGCGGCAAGGATAAAGTAGAGGCGCTATGCCCTGAAGAGTCACGACCATCATTGATGCCATCAAGGCGGTTACCGACGCATCACGGCGCTGTTGCAGGCCAGCGGTTGGCAAGTTGGCCGCGACCGCGTGCAGCGCATCTGGCGTCGCGAGGGGCTCAAGGTACCGAAGAAGC